>NZ_CP061725.1:2176340-2487245 GCF_014764405.1 Micromonospora craniellae
TCGGTGTACACCCCGTACGGCCGCAGCCGCCACCGCAGTTCGGCCAGCAGTTCGTCGGGCGCGATGTCGTCGCGTCCGGCCACCGTCGCGGCCAGCTCGCCACCGAACAGCTCCAGCGCGTACGGATCCACCCCGATTTCCACGGCGAGCAGGTACCAGGCCCGCAGCAGTCCCGGCACCGACGCCGCATCGGCCGGGTTCGCGCCGAGCGACGACAGTTCCCGGCGGCGGCCTTCGACCTCGACATGCTGTGCGGCGATCTCCCGGGCGGCATGACGTACGCGGGCGGCGGCGGCAGTCCGCGCGTCGCGGATCCGGTCGACGTCATCCGCCACCCTGGCCAGTTTCTCCTGCGTCCTGGCGAGTTCCGTGACCAGGGCCGCATGGTCGGTCAGCCGCTCCCGGTCGTGTTCCATCCGACGCCGGAGGTCGTCCGCGCGGGTCTGGAGGCGTTCCGCCGCACCGTCGAGTCCGGTCGCCTTGGTCTGCCAGTAGCCGTGGTGGTACTCGGCCGACCAGTGCGCCTGCTTCGCCCGGTCCAGCTCGACTTCCGCGTGTGCCAACCCGCCGCGCGTGTGGGCCAGCACCGCCGCCACCGCCAACGGCTCGATCCGGCCCGGCTCCGGCACCCGCTCGATGAGCTGCACCCACCGCAACATTCGGGTCAGCCGGGCAGCCTCGACCACCAGGTCGTCTTCACCGATGACCCCGAGCAGTCTCGCCAGCCGCCAGAACCCCGCACCGTCGAACCCGTTCGGCTGACTCCTCAGCAACCGGTCCCAGGCGTCGGGGCCACCCACCGCGTCGGTGAGCGTCTGGTGCTGGTCGGCGCTCAGCCCCGAGGCCGACGGTGCTCTCCGCTGCTCGGCGCTCAGGTTCGACGCCGACGACGCCTCCCGCTCGTAGGTGGGCAGTTCGTCGCGCAGCGGATCAGCGTCGCGCATGATCCGGTCGGCGTCGCCAGGCGACACCGACAGCTCGACCGCACCGTCCAGCCGGACAGCCAGTGGCGGTGCTGCCGCCGAACCCGTCGGAGTCACCTGCGCCAGCAGCCCCACCCGGATCCGCTCGCGGGTGGTGCCGTCCCGATCCGACCGGCCGAGGCGTACGCCGCCGAACATGGCCAGCTCGACCCGGATCGGACCCGCCACCACACCCGATCCACGCAGCGCGTCGGGCAGCAGCGCGGTCAGCCCCGGCGCAGAGAGCGCGTGATGGATCATGTCCACCGTGACCGGGTCGGCCACCGCCGGGTGGGGCCGGACACCGCCCCGGGCACTCGCCGACCGGCGGCCGGTCCAGCGGCCCGAGTGGAGTTCCGCCGTCACCGCGTCGTGGAGCGCACGCACCGACGTCGGAACGATCGCGCTGACCTGGATCTGTCCGTTCCGTACGGCGTCCGTGGTCACCGCCAGTGACCGCAGGCCGAGCGCCCCGAGCGTCTCCTGCGGACCGCCGGGCAGTGCCGGCACCGTCGCGACACCGTCGCGATCGATCCGCAGCTTCGGCTGCGTCAGGATCTGGTCCGGCACCGTCACCTGCTGATCGAGAAGCACCGCACGGGTCTGTGGCAGATCAGTGACCGGTTCGCGGCTCGGAATTCCGGGCGGTACCGGCCCGGTGTGCTCCAACCGCACCGTCACCAGCAGGGATGCGTCGTAGCGATGCGCACCGTCAGCCGAATCGACGTGCCGGTAGGGGCCGGCCGACGCGGTCCGCACGACCAACCGGAACCGCTCGTCCCCGGACCTTCCGGACCGCGCCGGGCGGATGATCACACCGGCCTGAAGGTGTGCGGCCGGTACGGCCCCGAGGCGCTCGGTGGAGAGCAACTCGGTCAACCGCCCCGTCGGCCGACCCGACACACCGATCATGCTCCAGCGGCTCCGCGCGAGTCTCGACGCGTACGCGCCGACCACATCTGCGGCAGCCTCCGACACCGGATCCGGAACGGCCGGGTCCGATGCCGAGAGGGAGCGCTGCTCGTGCTGGAGGGGAAGCGCTGCGGCGGGCAGGAGTTCGGGTGGCCACGTCCCGGCCGCCACCGGCGTCTCGGCCGGATCGGGTGGGCTGGCGGTGATCTCCATGTCGTCCGGATCGCCGCCGGCCGAATCCGTCTCGTCCATCCCGGTCGACACCGACGCCGCCAGCCGTACTCCCCAGCCCAGTCGCTTGTCCAGCGCGGCGAGGTCGGCCCGCAGCACGTCGAGCGACTCCTCGACCGCCGGATCGTCGACGAGCGGCGTCAGGAACACCCGCTGCCGGCTCGGGTCACCGTCGTTCAGCTCGGTGCGCAGCGTGTCACCGAGTTGGGCCAGCAGCGCGGCACCGCCGCCGACCTGGTGGTCGGCGGGCGGCCGGCCGTCGAGCAGCGGCAGCCCGTCCGGGCCTGCCTGGTAACCCACCACCAGAACGTCGTCGACCTCGGGTAGCAGGGGAAGTGCCGCCCAGACGTCGAGTGGTATCCGGGCCAGGTCCGCACCGGGCCACCAGAGAGCCCCGGCCTCCTCACCGGCCGGTCTGGTGCCTTCGAGCACCCGGACCAGCCACTCGTACGAGCGATCGTAGGACGGGCCGAGCGCCGACCGGGAACCGTCCGACATCGCCACCGGCTCCAGCACCCGCATCACGAGCAGCGGAAGCTCCCGGTCCAGGTCCTGGACGTGGCGTGCGGGAACGACCCGCTCGACCAGCGTCCTCGCCCGGGTGACGGCAGGAAGCGCCAAATCTCCCGCCGTCGTGTGCACGTGCCACGCCGCACGTAGTCTCGACATGGTCAGGCCGCCCGGACCGTACGCGACGGACGCCAGTCGTCCCGCCGCCAGCAGGGCACGCCGGGCGGCGAGCGCGTCGGAGTCGGGTACGGCCGGATCGAGCGCTCGCAGCCGGTCCGCCAACCCGGTCAGCGCGTCGACCGCGCGCGACGGTGGCACGAGCGAGTCGACGCCGCTCAGGTGGAGCAGGGCGTCCAGCACGTAGTACAGCTCGTAGTCGGCGGACTCCACCAGCCCGGACAGGCCCCCGTCGGCGTACCGGCCCTCGGCGGAGCCCCCGGCTGTCGGGACGTACTCCGCGCCGAAGGCGAGGCGTACCAGCTCACGGTCGCGGTCCTCGACCGCGTGGAGCACGTCGTCGGTGACAGCCGCAGGCAGGTCGGCGGGTGTGCTCCCCGGTCGGAACACGTGGACGAAGCCCTCGTCGGCGGTGGCACCGACCTGGCCGGCCAGGATCCGGGCCAGCCAGAGTCCGGCGCTGACCACCGCCCACGGCGTCTCCTGGCCGGGGCTGCCGATCACCACGCGCGCGTGTGGCACACCGGTCAGGTCCGGCTGCCCGTCGGCCGGGCCGATCCAGGCCCGGTCGCCCACCGCGACCACGTGCCAACCCGGATACAGCTCGAAGGTCCCGACGCCCACATTCCGCATGAGGTACGGGAAGGACATCGGCAGGAACGGTGGTCGCGAGCTTCCGTGGAGTCGGTAGTAGGCGGCGAACGGGGCCAGGGTGGGCGCGTGCGTCCGGGAGAACGGCAGCAGGTGACGGGCGAACTCACCGGCGGGTGCCACCAGGGCCGGGGCGACGATCAGATGCTGACCGTCGTCGAGCGCCGAGGAGAGCACCGCCAACTCCTCGACCGTGAACAGCCGGCCTCCCGGCGCGCCGTGCAGTTCCACCAACGCGTGCGCGGGCAGGGACGACGCCAGCTCGGGCACCACCCGCTCGGCGTCGGCGAGGTCGGTCAGGTGGATCAGCACCAGTGGCCGGTCGGGATGGGCGAGCCGAGGCGGCGGCGGCACCGTCACGCCCTGCGGACGGAAGACGCTGCCCGCCACGGTCGCCTCGACGACGTACCCGGGAAGTGGCGGCACCTGTGCCTGCGGTTCCCGTCGCCAGTCCCGCGCCACACCGCCGGAGTCGAAGTCGAACTGCACGAGGTGTGCCTGAGCCTCCAGCGGCAGGTTCAGGTATCGGGTCATCGCCTCGGCGAAGTGTCGGAGCACGCCCTCGTGGCCCCGCGCCAATCGGCCACGGACTCCGGCGTTGAACCCGCCGAGGCGGTCGACTTCGTGCAGGAGTGTCGCCGTCACGTCGATGCGGGACTGCGCGGCACCCACGGCGGCGATGATCGCCGTGGCCCGAGCATCACCCTGCGGTTCCAGTTCCGGCCGCATTCGCGCGGCGATGCTGTGCCCAGGGCTGCCGGCATCCACCGCTGTCGCGGAGAGTTCGTCACGGACCCGGGCGTCGTGGACGAGTGACCTCAGCTCGCCGCCGTCCGACCGGGCCGCCGTCAACCGGCCGACGAGCGTGACCTGCTCGACATGGACCAGCTCGTGCATCAGCGTACGGAGCAGGTGTTCGACGGAGCCGTCGGCGAGCCCGAACCTCCACGACCGCCGGTCGAATCCGCCCAGGTGTCCCTCGGCCGGTTGACCGATGTGGAGACCATCGGGTCCCAGCTCGGGCAACCCGGCGTGCCGCAGGACGAGGTTCGCCAGGTTCCGCCAGCCGTCCTGCTGCGCGGCTTCTCCCGACCTGCCGGAGAGCCGCCCGTAGTCGGCACGGACCAGCTCGCGTACCGCCTCGTGCAGGACGCGGTCGGCGGTCGCGAGGAGCCGGTGGTCCAACATCGGATTCGTCGGCGCGAGCGCCACGGCAGCTTCGGCCGGATCGGGCGGGCTGGCGGTGATCTCGACGGGTTCGTCCGGTGCCGGTCCGACCCCAGCCGCGCCGGCACGATCCGCCACACGGCCCGGCCGAGGTCCGGTGGCGACGGCGACCGACGCCTCATCCGGCATGGTGTCCCAGGCGAACAGCCGGTCCAGTTGCCGTTCCCGCTCGATCGCCGGGCCCTCAAGGGGCAGCGCGGCGTACTCGATGAGGGTGGATTTGTACGCGGCGCGGGCACGGATCATCTGCAGCCCGAGATCAGCCTGATCGTGCGGGCTCAGGGCCGGCCCGGCGACGGCGGCCCGAAAGCGCTTCACCGCATCGATGTGCTCCCGGTACACGTCGCGCCGACGTGCCTCCACCGCCTCGTTCGCCCTCCGGTCGGCACCGAGACGACTCTGGAACAACTGCTCGCCGTACTGATGGTCGTCGCTGCCCGCCACGGTCGGGTTGTCCAGTGCGGCCTGGAGCACCCGGTCGTCCTCGATGGCGAGGTGCCGCCGCAGGTCCGCCACCGAGCGGTGGGTGGCCGCCAGGTAGCGAGCCATCAGGAAATACTGCTCGACGTGCTCCCACTCGTGGCGCAACGTGATGACCACGGACTGCCAGGTGGTCAGCTTGTCGGAGAGCAACAGACGCCAGCGCTCGTGCTGGAAGCCGCCCTTGTATTCATGGACTCCGAAACTGCCAGGGCCCGGGGCGTTGATCAGCGGCTCGAACCGCGGCACCGGGACGTGTCCCGGACCGGCCGGATTGAGCGTGTCCGACAGGTACGCCCAGAGCTCCTCCTTGGCCTCGCGGGTGGGTGGGCCGGTGAGACCGTGCCCGATCCGGCGCGCCGCCTCGTGGTACTCCATCAGCCGGCGATCCTCCGGCAGATGCCGGTCGAATCGCTGGGAGATCAGTTCCCTCATCTCCAGTCGGGCCAGCCGCTCCTTCGGGAGGCCGCGCAGGTACGTCCCCAGTTCGTCCCACACCTCGCCCGGCGGGTCGGCATCGGCCCCACCCACGAGGACCCAGGTCTTCCCGTCGTTCGGGCGGGCCAGGAATTCGGTGATCGCCGACTCCGTGGCGCCCGGCGGCCGGACCCAGATCAGGTTCGGATACCTCACCAGGGTGTACTCGGCGGCCATCGGCCGGGTCCGTGGCCCGTCGCCCGCGGTGGTGTCCTCGTCGACCAGGTACCAGCCGTGGTCCGCCGACGTGCCCCCGGGCAACCGGCGGAACGGCACCGGCGTTCCGGCGGTGACCTGACCGACCGGTACGGTCATGACCGCCCCCACCGGCAGGTGCCGGTCCACGAGCGTCCGCAGCTTCTCCGGCGTCACCCGCCGCCCGGTACGCGGCATCTCCACCTGCTGCCGGCCGGCGATCACCGGCTCCAGGGCACGCAGGTACCGGCCCACCACCCTCATGTCGGTCACCGACCGGTCGACCCGCAACGCCTCCCGGCCCGCCACCAGCGGCGCACCCGCGTTATCCGCCGACGTCGGGGCCGCGCCCCGATAGAGCCGGTAGGTGTCGGCCTGCTCGTGCCGGATCTGGTAGCCCTCGGGAACGGCAGCCGCGCGCACCGCGGTCTGTTCCTCGCGGGCTTTCCGCTCCTGCTCGGCCTGCCACGTCCGCAACGCCTCGTCGAGCTCGCGCCGCCACCGGACCTCCTCGGCCTGCCGGACCTCATCGGCCTGCCGCGCCGCCTCCCGCTCGTGGATGACGACCGTGACGCGCTGCTCGTACGTCAGGCCACGGCCCTCGCCCCGGCCACGCAACACCGTCCACTCGGCCTCGGTCAGCGGGCCGGGCAGCTCACGCGGGGGCAGCAGCACCGGTTGCCGGTCCCGGTCCAGCACGATCCGGACCCCACGGTCGCCGTACGGGCTGCGCCCCTGCTCGGCCGCCTCCACCTGCTGCCGGAGCCGTCCGGCCCGGGCATCGTCCGCGCCGACCGCGACCAGTTCGTCCAGCTCCGCCCGGCCGCGCTGCGCGAACGACCGCAGTGCCTCCACCACGTCCCGCCGCCGCAGCGGCGACAGCCCCGCGCCGAGCCCTTCGCCGTCGAGGATCCGCTGCTCGCCTACTGACGGGGCGACCACCGGCGGCACCGACGGGGGGCCGTCCCCCGCCGGGACCGGTGGTGCGGGCTGCTCGTCGTGGGAGTGCGTGAACTCGTCGGTCGCCACGGCTTCGAGATGGGCGATCCGGTCCGCGCGCCACATCCGTTGCGAGACCGAGCCGCCCGGCAGGGCGTCCCAGGCGCGCAGCTCCGCCAACTCCGCCTGCACCTGCGCGGTCTGCCAGGCCCGGTTGCGCTCGCCGACGACCAGGTCGGTGCGCTGGTCGAACGGCAGCCCTCGGCCCTCGCCCCGACCGGCCAGCACCTCCCGTTCGGCCTCGGTCAGCGGCTCGTCGCGAACGTCCGACGGTGACGGCTGTCGCACCGGGGCGACCGTCCACACCCGGTCACCGGCCGAGGCGTCGCCCACCAGGGCTTCCAGGTCGGCGATGTGCTGCGTCCGCCACGCCTGATCCGTTGTCGGCTCGTCCGGCAGCGGCTCCCGGTCCCGCAACTCCGCCAACTCGACCCGCAACTGCTCGGCCTGCCAGGCCGCGTTGCGCTCGACGACCACCAGGTCGATCCGCTGCTCGTACGACAGGCCCGCGCCCGCGCCCTGTCCGGCCAGCACCCACCGTTCGGCCCGGGTCAGCGGCAGGCCGCGTACGTCACGCGGTGGCAGCAGTTCCGGTCGGCCGTCCCGGCCGGGCACCACCCGCACGCCCCGATCCCCGTACGGGCTGAGGCCCTGCTCGGCCCGGGTCACCTGCTCCCGTAGCCGGGTGGCCTGCCGCAGGTCTGCTGGACCGCCTGCCGCCGTCAGGTCGTCGATGCGGGTCCGCGTCTGCTGCACGAACGATCGCAGCGCCTCCACGGTCTGCACCCGCCGCGCCGGTGACAGCCCCTCGCCGAGACGCTGACCCGCCAGGATCCGTCGCTCCGGCACCGACGGACGCTCCACCGTCGGAAGCGGCGGACGCTCCACCGTCTGCACGGATGGGCGCTCCAGCGTCCGCACCTCCGGAGCCGACTTCCCAGCCTCCGGCCGCTCGCGTACCACCGGTGTGCTCTCGACCGTCCGCGTCGGCGGGGCCGGTGCCTCGGTCACCGGCAGCAGTGCGCCACGGTCGGTGACATGCACGGGCTCCGGCCGCGGAGCCGCCGGCTCACGGCCCTGGGCCGGCACCTCCCACTCCACCCGCGTGGAGGGAGCGCCCGAGGTCTCGCGCGGTCGCAGGCTCGGCTGGCTGTGCTGATTCAGGACGACCCGGAACCCGCCGTCGTCGTACGGGCTGAGGCCCTGCCTCGCCAGCTCGACCTGCTGCCGTAGCTCGGCGATGCGGGCCGCGCCGGCCGCAGCAGCCGTCGGCCCCTCCAGCCAGGTCTCGGCGCCCCGCGCGAACGACCGCAGCGCCTCGACCGTGAGCACCCGATGTCCCGGCGACAGGCCCGCGCCCAGACCCTCACCGTCGAGGATCCGCTGTTCCCCTTCGGACGGATCGGTGATCCGTCGCGAACGGGCCTGCAGATGCGCCAGTTCCGGCGGCAGCATCGTCGGCGTCTCGACCTCGGCCGCCCTGGTCTGCCGCGCCCAGGTCCGCTCGTTGAGCACCAGGTTCACCCGCTGGTCGGGACGCAACCCGAACCCGGCACCCCCACCCCGCAGGATCTCGGTCTCCGCAGGAGTCGCGTTCTCCCACGCCCGCGTGCTCCGCTCGGCAGCCGACGTTCCCGCAGGCGGCTTCGGCACCGGCACGACAACCGGCTCCGGTGTACGCCCCGCCAGCGTCGACTGGATCTCGGCGATCCGCTGTGAGCGCCACACCCACTCCGACACCGGTTCGCCCGGGGTCCGCACCTGCCGCCGCAGATCCGCCAACTCGGCCCGCAACCGCTGCTCGGACTGCTGTGCCCAACTGCGCTCGTTGAGCACCAGGTTCACCCGCTGGTCCGGACGCAACCCGGCACCCGCACCCCGACCGTCCAACACCTCCTGCTCGGCGGGCGTCGGGTTCTCCACGCGACGCGGACCAGCAGCGGACGGCCTCGACACCGGTGTCGTCTCCGGCTTACGGTCACCCAGCGCAACCTGGATGTCGTACATCCGCTGTGAGCGCCACACCCACTCCGACACCGGTTCGCCCGGGGTCCGCACCTGCCGCCGCAGATCCGCCAACTCGGCCCGCAACCGCTGCTCGGACTGCTGTGCCCAACTGCGCTCGTTGAGCACCAGGTTCACCCGCTGGTCCGGACGCAGCCCGGCACCCGCACCCCCACCCCGCAGGATCTCGGTCTCCGCAGGAGTCGCGTTCTCCCACGCCCGCGTGCTCCGCTCGGCAGCCGACGTTCCCGCAGGCGGCCTCGGCACCGGCACCTCGGCCGGTTGCTCGCCAAGCCTGGACCTGATCTCCGCGATCCGCTGGGACCGCCACACCCACTCCGAGATCGGCTCACCCGGCGTCCGCACCCGGCCCCGCAGTTCCGTCAACTCCGCCCGCAGACCCGCCTCGACCTCAGCCGCCTGCCGCGCCCAGTTCCGCTCGTTGAGCACCAGGTTGACGCGCTCATCCGGCCGCAACCCGGCACCCGCACCCCCACCCCGCAGCACCTCCGACTCGGCAGGCGACGCACCCGCCCACGCCCGAGCACTGCGCTGCTCAGCCGTCTCACCCGCAGATCTCGGCAACGACCACTCGGAACGCACACCCAACGCCGACTCGAGCTCCGCGATCCGCTGATCCCGCCGTACCCACTCCGACCCGTCCAGTTCCACCTGCGTGGCGGGGGCCGCAGGCGTGTCCATCTCAGGTGCCCGCAGTTCCGGGCGGCCACGCCGGTGCAGCACGACCTGGACTCCACCGTCCCCGTACGGGTTGAGGCCCTGCCTCGCCAACTCCACCTGCCGCCGCAACTCAGCGATCCGCGCCGCCCCGGCCGCAGCAGCACCCGGCCCGCCGATCCAGGTCTCGGCGCCCTGCGCGAACGACCGCAGCGCCTCCACCACCAGCACCCGCTGATCCGGCGGCACGCCCGTGCCCAGCCCCGCACCATCGAGAATCCGCTGTTCCGCCTCGGACGGGTTCTGCCCCCACTGCTCCCGTGCCCGCAGATCCGTCAACTCCGCCCGCAGGCCCGCCTCGACCTCAGCCGCCTGCCGCGCCCAGTTCCGCTCGTTGAGCACCAGGTTGACGCGCTCATCCGGCCGCAACCCGGCACCCCCACCCCGCAGCACCTCCGACTCGGCAGGCGACGCACCCGCCCACGCCCGAGCCTGCCGCGCCGCCGGCGACTCACCCTGCCTCGGCGACGGCACGTCCACCGGCTTCGGAGCACTCCCACCCAGTGTCGACTCGAGCTCCGCGATCCGCATTTCCCGCCGTACCCACTCCGAGGTCGGCTCACCCGGCGTCCGCACCCGGTCCCGCAGATCCGTCAGCTCGGCCCGCAACGCATCGTCAGCCGCCGTCGCGTATCCGGCCGAGATCCGGTCATTGAGCACCACGTTCACCCGCTGGTCGGGACGCAGCCCGGCACCCGCGCCCCCGCCCCGCAACACCTCCAACTCCGCAGGCGACGCGTCCGCCCACGCCCGTGCCCGCCGGTCAGCGGCCGATCCGGGCGATGGAGCCTTGCCACTGCCCGATGCGGGCTCCTGCCTGGTCGCCGGCTCAGGTCTGGTGCCCGCCTCGGGCTTGGGGCCCGCCTCCGGCTGCACCGGCGGCGCAGGCGTGGCCTCGGCTGGCGCGACCTGGGCCGGCGTCGCCGGGGCCGGTTGTTCGGTCGTCGGCGCAGGCCGACCATCCCGGACCGGCGGCGACGGCTCGTACGTTCCGGTACGCGGCGTCGACGAGCCTGCCGGCGGATCCTTCCGCAGGGTGCCGGACTGCCCCGTCGAGGGCTCCAGACGCTTCGTCCCCGACTCCGGACGCTGCCCGAACGTCTCACCGGGTCGCGGCGCCGAGTCTCCGACCGGCGGATCCTTGCGCAACTTGCCGGGCTTGACCGGCCCGGACTCCGGCGACGACTCCAACCGCCGGTTCGCCGACTCCGGACGCTGCCCGAAGGTCTCGCCCGGCCGCCCCGCATCGCCCACCGGCCGGTCCTTGCGCAGCTTCCCGAGCCCCGCCTGCGGCTCCGGCGACGACTCCAACCGCCGAGTTCCCGACTCCGGACGCTGCCCGAAGGTCTCGCCCGGCCGTCCCGTGTCACCGACGGGCCGATCCTTGCGCAACTTCCCAGGCGTGACCTGCTCCGGCTCCGGCGACGATTCCAACCGCCGGGTCCCCGACTCCGGACGCTGCCCGAACGCCTCACCCGGCCGGGACTGCCCCGGCGGCGTGGTGACGTCGCCCGGCGGACGGGAACTCTCGCCCGCCCGTGTCCGCGTGCCCGGGTTCAGGTCCGCATCCGGCCTGGTCCCGGTGCCGGGTTTGACCTCTGCGCGCTTGGCCGCGCCCTCAACCAGGTCCGCCATCTGCCCGTGCAGACTGTCGCGCGCCGCCACGGGCTGTCCGGCCGACCTCGGCCCCGGCGCGGCGGCCGGGCCGGACCGCGAGCCGAAGACCTCGCCCGGCTGCGACCCGGCCGGCGTCCGGGTGTCGGTGGTCGGGATGCGGTCCGGGACGCGCTTGGCACCGCTCGGCGGTGCCCCCTCGGTGCCGGAGGGCGAGCGCTGGCCGCCCTGCCCGGCTGGTGCCCGGGTCTCGCCCCCGACTCCTCGGGGCGTGTCACCGACGTCCCGGGCGCCACGGGTGGTCCAGGCCGGGTTGTCCACCGTCGGCTCGATGTACCGGTCCGGGGTCACCGTCTCGGTACGGCTGCCGGTGCGCGGCTCCCGCATCCCCATCGTGCCCTGCGATCCACCGGTACGCGACGAGCCGCCGCCCTCCGCCCCGGCCGAGCGACCCGGCTGCGGATTACCGGTGTCGGTCCTCGGTGTCGGGGTGTCGGTCGACCGGGGCGGCGTGGTGAGGTCCCCGGTTCTGGCCGGTCCCGCCCCGCCGCCGTCCAGGCCCCGCTGTCCCGGCGGGACCAGGCTGCCGTCGGCGTCCGGTCGGGCCGGTCGGCCCCCGAGCTGCTGGCCCTCGCCGTACCCCTTCCAGCTTCCGCCGGAGGCCGGCGCGTCCGGGGTGGTACCCCTGCCCCCCGGTGCGATCCCGCCGCCGGTGTTGCCGCCCGGTCCCGCCGACTTGATGACGACGGAGGGCGGCTGTGGGGTCGGCGCGTCACCGCCCCGGCGGAACATGCCCCTGAAGTTCTCCACCGAGTTGACCACGCGATCGATGGTCCCGCCGCCGAGCCGGTGACCGGGGCCGGGCATGTCCGCGCCCGGAGTCGGCCGGGAGGTCACACCGAGTGGCGCGGGCTCCGGTGGGTTGAGTTGCCACCCGGGGCGGCTCTTGATGTCGACCATCTGCCCCCGGCCCCGGTCCAGTCCGGAGACGGCGGACTTGCCGGGGGTGTGCTCCTGCCAGGAGTAGTAACTGCCCTCCGGGGCGCGCCCACCGGAGTCCGGCAGGACGCGGTTGTCCCGGTCGGGCATCCGCATCCAGCGGTCCGACGGCTGCTGGTTGCCGGCGCCGGGCCGGCCCTGCACCGCCTCGTCCGGCAGGCGGACCCACTTTTCCCCGTTGATCTCCCGGACCTGGGCGGGACGCTCGGTGACCCGGCCGTCGCCGGTCGGTCTCGACGAGACACCGAACTGGTCGTCCCGGACCACCTTGCCGTCGCCCAGGCGGCGCCCGGCGCCGGGGTCGGGTGGATCCACCGGATCGGTCCGAGGCGGTCGGCCGAGCCCTCCCGGGCCGTGCGGCTCGCCGCTGGATCCGCCGAGCCGCACGCCTGGCGGTTGGTCCGGACCGCGTTGCAACAACAGGAACTCGGTGCCGAACTTGTCCGTCCGGATGTGCCAGTCCCACTCGCCGCTGTACTGGTCACGACCCGAGGTCCTGGGGGGTGGTGCCTCGGCAGGTGGCGGGACCGGGCCTTTCACCTCCGGGTCGGGTCGCGGACCGCCGGGTCCCTTCGGCCCCATCACGGGTACGGCCGTCTGGTCCGGATAGGGCGCTCGGGCGTCGATGCCGTCGGGCCCGGTGTGCCGCGGACCACCGGGCATGGGCTTCGTCGGCACCGGGACCTGCTTGAGCGGAGTCTCGACCCCCGGCTGACCGCTGAACTGCCGACCCGCGCCGCCCTGCGCGTCGCCGCCGACGGGCCGCCGTGGGGTCAGGGCGGTGATGTGATCGTCCAGGCGCTGCACGACGAGGGCGTTGCCACCGGTGGGCTGCCCGCCGGGGCTGTCGGCGAGGATCCGTTCGCGCAGCGCGCGCATCTCGGTCAGCGTGCCCGGCCGGCTGGACTGCGACACCCCGGGTTGACCCTTGCCGCCGCCTCCCTCGGTGATGAGGTCGCGGATCCGCGCGTCGAGGTTGGCCTGCACCGGGTTGGTCTTGCCCGGCTCCGGCGCGCCCTTCGAGGACGCGCCCACCGGGGCGGTGTCCGTGGTCGGCTTGCCCTGCCCGACGACCGGCGGCTGGTCGCCGTTGGTGCCGCCCGGACGGGAGCCGGGCGGGACATCGGCCGGGACCTGTTCGGGGGTGTCCGGCCGCGTCGCCGTGTGCGAGGTGGGTCGGGGTGACGTGACCGGGGTGTCCGGCCGCACGGCCGGTGGCTCGCCGGAGGCAGGTGCCCGGTCGAGCGGTGGTCTCGTCGTGACCGGGGTCCTGACGTCGACCGGCACGTCGCTCGCGGCGAGGTTGCCCCGTGGGCCGGGCTGCCCGGCGGGTGGTGCCGGTGTGGACGGCTCGGGGGTGGCCGGTCTCGGGGTGGACGTGGGGACGTCGACCACCTGGTTGGTCGGGATTCCCTCGACGGGACGCCCTGGACGCGGGGCCCCGCCGACGGTGCCGCCGCCGGGCGTGTTCACCGGGTTCCCCTCGACACCCGGCTGGACCGGGCGGCCGGGCGGTGGCACCGACACCGTGGCATCGGGAGTGGTACCGGCAGGTCTGCCACCCGGCGGGGGAACGTCCGTCACCGTGCCGACGCCACCGGGCCGCGCCACGGGCGGATCGACCGTCAGGCCTTGGCCCGGCGGCGGAGTGCCGGACCGGACCGGTTCGGGGGTGATCGGTGACACGTCCCGGGCAGGACCGTTGACACTGAAGTCCCGACCCGCGCCCGGGGTCGCGGGCAGGTCCGGGCTGGCGGCGGGCGGCCGTCCTCCAGCAGGGGTAGCGGGCAGGTCGGGGCTGGCGGCCGGCGGCCGTCCTCCGCCGGGCGTCGCGGGCAGTTCAGGGCTGGCGGTCGGCGGCCGTCCTCCGCCGGGCGCCGGCTCGGGCGTCAGCGCCGACGGCGGCCGAGGATCGGCGGCGACGGCGCGCGGAGGCGTCGCGGGCGCGTCCACTCCGGCCATCGCCGGTCCACCCGGCGTCCGCGTACCGACGGGTGGAACACCCGCGTCGGCCTTCGGCGGTGGGGTGGTGCGGGCCGGCGGCGGCAGGCTGCTGGCCGCGTTGCCGTTGCCGACCGCCGCCGGTGGCCGACCGTCGGGCTGCGGCACCCCGGCCCGGGGTTGCGGTTGGGCTGGTGGTGGCGTGTTCACCGGGCCGTCGAGGCGGGCCGGTGGCGGTGTGGTCCGCGCCGGTGCGCCGCCGAGCGCCGAGGGTGGGGGCTGGTCGACTGTGGTGGGTCGGGTGGTCCGGGTCGGCGCGGCCCCACCGGCGGTCGCCCGCCCGCCGGTGGGACGGACCGGTGGCGGCGTCGAACTGGCACTGACCGGGCCCGGCGTCGGGGGCCGGCCACCGACGGCGCCGTACGGGGGTGGTGCGCCGAGCGGAGGGCCGTCCGGCGAGCCGACGCCCGGCACGTCTCCGCGACCGGTCCGCAGGTCCGGGGTGGGGGTGTCGCCGGGCCGCCCGCCGGGGGCGGTGCCGTCCAGGCCCTTGACCGTCGGCACGTCGGTCGACTTCGGCCCACCGCCGCCGACCTTGCCGAGTCCCCGGGTGGAGAGTCCGAACAGACCGCCCAGACCGGCGGCGGCACCGACGTTGATCCAGCTCTCGTTGGTGATCTCGAACTTGCCGTCGACGTGCGACGCGATCGCCTGAGCGAAGACCTCGGCGGCGAGTTGGGTGGAACCGAACACGGCCGCGCCGAGGCCGAACTGGAACGACATGTTGATGATGGCCCGCAGCGCCGTGGCTAGACCGGCGACCGCGCGTGCCATCGCGGCGACGAGGGCGGCGAGCGCCGGGCCGATCGCGAAACCGACCAGGAAGCCGAAGAGCAGTCCGAAGATGACGCCCAGGATCGTGGCGAGGGATTGTTTCCGGATCTCTTCGAGCTTCTTGCGGATCTCGTCCGCCATCTTGCGCAACCGCCGGGCCCAGCGGCGGCACAACTCGGCGGTGTTGCGGAGGTTCTTCTCGAGATTGGGCAGCGTGCGGGTGGCCGCCGCCCGCCCGCTGCCCTGCCAGTTACCGACCCGAGCCAGCGCCCTCGACGGTGTGAGGACCAACCGATCGAGGTCCTCGGCCTTGGCTTCCCACTGCGCGGCGAGCGCATCGAGTTTGTCAGGATCCGGATGGGTGTCGCTCGCCATCCGTCACTCTTTATCCGGCGGCGGTGGCTTGTTCGCGTCGGGATTGTTGGGGTAGAGGGTGTGCACCGGCGACTCGGTGGTGTTGTACGCGTCCCCGAGATCGACGGGCGGAGGGGTGCCGCCGTCGCCTTCGCCGTCATCCTCCGGCGGCAGGTCATCGGCGGGGATGGCGGCGGTGAACTCGTCGAACATCTTGATGACCGTCTTCTCGGCCTCGCCGTAGTTCGACGCCGCGCTCGCCGCGATCCCGCACACCTGCGAAATCAGCCCGTAGGTTTCCTGTTCCTGCGATCCGAACAGATCCCACTGCAGTTTCTGCAACCGATAGTTGAACTGCTGGACCTCTTCGGCGGTCTCGCCGGCCCAACTGAGTTCGAGGTTCTTCCAGGTGTTACCGATACGCTCCCACGAATCGACGACATCACCCATGAGTTTGACGACTCGCTCCGACCCGATCGTCCACATTCCCTGCGGGTCCACATTGATGCTCTGGCCGTCGTCGTAGTGTGCGGGCGCACCGCTCCCCATGCTCAGCCCCCCGCCCACGCACAAATCGGTTCCGTGCCGGAGACGCTAGCATCGGCCCAGCTCAACCGGACCATCTCAATGTTGGTGACGGTGGGCGTCCCCCGAAGAGGGACATCCGTCTGCGGGGGCCCACGTGGTACATGTCTAAGATGGCCGACCCTGAGCTGGACACCTACGTACAGGCGTCGATTAAACACGTACCCGAACTGCACATGGAAGAGCGCACGGCGCGATCGGTCACCGGCGACAATCTGTTCAACCCGCCCAAGGACGCGGGCGACGAAACGAAGGAACTCGTCGAGCCGACCGTCCGCGCGTTCGGGGTCACGCCCGCCGACCTTCGCGGGGCACAGGACTACATGCTCAATGAACTCAACACCCAGGTCGACGAGTTCGAGGCGTTCAAGGCGGACGTGCTCAGCAAGGGTGGCTGGATCTTCTACGCCGAGAACGAGGGCGGCGTACAGAACGACCGCGAGATCAGAAGCCACGACGGCGGTAGCCACATCTCGCGGCACACGGTGAGGGGCGAGGACCTCCCGCCGGTCGAGGACCCCAATCCGGATCAGACGCAGATGCTCGTGGACGCCCAACTCTCGCTGCTCAAGGCGGTCGGCGGTTCGATCCAGGCGGTGGCGCAGTACGTCGTCCGGGTCAACAATGCCGCCCAGTTCTACGCGGAGGCCGACAAGCAGTCGTTCGGTGAGACGGTGCCGACCGCGCCCGAGTCCCTTCCCCGGGTCGGTGGCCCCGAGGAATCCGCCTGATGACCGGGCCGGAACTGACGCCGACCAAGGGGCACACGTTCGAGCGGCAGAGTGACGGCTCCGTGGTGACGTACGACGCCAACGGACAACCGGTCCAGCAGGTGATGCCGGACGGGCGGGTCTACAGCTCCTTCGACGACGCGGGGCGCGCCCGGTACGTGGAGATCCCGCCGTCGGACGGGCAGGCGGCGACGTACGCGCACATCGGCTACCAGGACAACCTGACGATTTTCCGGTACTCCGACAAGTCGGTGCTGACCTTCGACAGTCACAGCCAGGACCTGGTCAGCCAGCGGCTGCCCGACGGCACCCTGTACACCGACTTCAACGCAAACGACCAGCCGCAGTACGTCGAGATCCCGGCCCGCAGCGGCCAGCCGGCGACCAATGCCGAGATCAGCTACGTCAACGGCAACACCGTCTACACGTACGCCGACGACAGCGTCGTCACGTACGACGCCGACGGCAAGATCCTCAGCGAGCAACGCCCCGACGGCACGACGTACAGCGACTTCGACGCCAGCAACCGGCCCGGCCACATCGACGTCCCCGCCACCGAAGAACGACCCGCCACCAGCGCCGACATCACCTACCAGGACGGCAACACCCTCTACACGTACGCCGACGACACCGTCATCACCTACAACGCCGACGGCAAGATGCTCAAGGAGCAGCGCCCCGACGGGACCACCTACAGCGACTTCGACGCCGACAACCGGCCCGGCCACATCGACGTCCCCGCCACCGAGGGCCGCCTCGCCACCAGCGCCGACATCACCTACCAGGACGGCAACACCCTCTACACGTACGCCGACGACAGCGTCATCACGTACAACTCCGGCGGCAAGATCCTGACCGAGGAACGTGCCGACGGCACCACCTACAGCCAGTTCGACGCCGACAACCGCCCGCACTACGTCGACATCCCCGCCACCGAGGAACGCCCCGGCGTCACCGCCACCATCAGCTACCGGGACGGCAACACCGTTTACACGTACGACGACGAGAGCGTCGTGACGTACGACTCGGAGGGCCAGATCCTCACCGAGGACCGTGGCGACGGGTGGGTCATCACGTACAAGGACGGGGCGCCGACGTCCGGCGTCAACTCGGAGACCCGGGAGACGGTGACCATCACGCCGACGGCCGGCGGTGGTTTCCAGTGGACCTACTCCGGCGGCACGACCATCTTCCGCAACTCGGACGGTGCGGTCACCAGCATGGAGCAGAACGGCTGGACGTTCACCACCTTCGACTCCGAGGGTCGACCGACGTACGGCACCCAGGGCACCAAGACGGTCACCATCGAGTACGGCAGCAGCGGCAGCGACATCAAGTGGGCGTACACCGACAACGGCAAGCCCTCGATCACCGTGGTCACCAACGCGGACGGTACGCCGATCACCCAGATCAACCCGGACGGTTCCCAGTTCACCTTCGCCGTCGAGCTCGACAAGCTGGCCGACGCCGCCAAGAAGGTCGCGACCGAGCGGGACGCGCTGGAAAGCAAACTGAACGAGATCAACAAGGAGTTCCGCACGCTGCGCGACTACTGGATGAGCCCGGCCGGCAAAAACTTCGCGCTGTTGCTCGATCAGGTCGACGGTCTGAGCGGGCAGACGCGCGACGTCCTCAACGAGGCGATCCGGCGGATGAAGCACACCCATGCGATGTACACCGACGTCGAGGAGCAGAACACCAAGAACCTGACCAACAACAACCGGTGAGCCGCCGCCTCACCGCACCTCGAACTCGTGGATCGAGTACCCGTACCCGGGCATCGCCTTGGCCGTGCCGACCATGCGTACGTAGCGGGCCGGGGTGCGGGTGACGGCGATGTCGACCGTCCCGCCCGCGCCGCTACCGGTCTGGTAGACCGTCCGCCACGTCCCGCCGTCGGCGGACACCTCGACCCGGTACGCCGTCGCGTAGGCCCGTTCCCACCGCAGCCGCACCTCGGTGACCTGCCAGAGTTCGCCGAGGTCGACGGCGAGCCACTGGGTGTCCGGGGTGAACACGCTGCCCCACCGGGACTCCCGGTCCCCGTCGATCGCGCTCGACGGCCGGTAGATCGTCTCGAAGCTCGACGCGCTGGCGGTCCCGGAGAGTGCCAGGTTCCGCCCCGAACTGTTCACCCGACCCGGCATCGCCGAGGACGCCGCCGGCCGGGGGGTGGCACTCGGTGCGGACGACGGCGACCCGGCGGGGCGGGTCGGGGCCACCGGCGCGGGCACCCGGTCGGTGCCGCCCGTCGACGCCTGGCTCTGCCCGGGAAAGCTCGGGCCGGGGGCCGCACCGGTCTGGCCGCTGCTGCCGGAGGCGGGACTGACCGAGGTGGACGGATCGTCGCCCGGGGTACCGGACGGGTCGGCGGCGACCGGCGTCCCGGCGGAGAACTCCGGAAGACCCTGCGGCGGCGGTACGGCGTACCCCGGCGACGTGTCGGCACCGGACGGCTGCCCGTTCGGATTCAGCACGTACCCGCTGGCGACCGCCACGGTCAGGACCGCGACGGCCGTCAGGATCTGGGCCGACAGCCGGGGATTGCGCCGCCGCCGGGTCTCCGGTCCGGCCGGACCGGACCCGGACGGGTGTCGCCGCTCGTCGTCCGGACCGGACGGGGGCGAGACCGGCGGACGGGACGCCTCGGTACGCGGTGGGTGCCCCGCCTCCGTACCCTGCTTCGGCTCGTCGCGGCGGACCGGACGGACGGCCTCGTGCCGCGCCACCGGACGGATCGGATACTGCGTCGTCGGCTCGGCCGCCAGCGCGGGCCCGACCGGGGCGTTCCCGCCGGCCCGGCCGCCCGCAGGCGACGCGGTCGTCTCCTGCGACGCCGCACCCGCCCCGATCGTCCGTCCGCCTTCGGGACTCCGCCTCGGGACCGTCGGGTCCGCCGGCCGCTCCGCCGGTGCCGGGACAACCGGGATCGCGCCATCGGACTGCGGGGCACGCAGCACGACGGTCCGCTGCACCACCGGCGCAGCCGGTTCACCCTGCTCCGGGTCCGGCGTCGGGACCGCGTCGTCCCCGGCCGCCACCGCGAACCGGGCCGGCGACAACTCGACCCGCTGACGGGTCTCGGCGGGCATCCGGCCCAGCAGCGCGCCGAGCACCGGCAACACGTGGTACCGGGGCGGCTTGCCGGGTACGCCAACGAAGATCCGCATCTTGCCGGAGGTCCACGGGTGTGACCGCACCAGGCGTGCGGCGTGCTCCTGCTCGGGCGGCCGCACCCAGAGGCCGGACTGTGTCACCTCGGCCACCCACCGCTCGCCGAGCCGGAAGACGTTCTCCGTCAGCTCCGGGTAGCCGTCGAGTCCGCGTACCGGTCCGACCGGGCGGGCCGGACCCTCGGGCGGAAAACTGAGGACGGTCGCGATCGGTTCCCAGGTGGCCGCCGAGTGGTCGACGGCGAGACTCGTCGGTCGGCCCTCGGGCGTGAGCGCCGGCAGGCCGGTGTGCACCTGCACCGGGACACCCGTTTCGCGGGCCAGGCTCGTCGCCGCCGCCGCAGTCGTGGTCACCGATCCATAGGAGGCCAGCACGAGTTGCTGGCGTAGGTGGGACGGGAGCCGGTCGAGGAACTCCACGATGGCCTCCGCCTCCGGCTCCGGCTGCCCGGGCCGCCCGATCAGCAGCACCGGCCGGTCAGCGTCCATCGGCACCCCGTACGCGGGGTCGTCGTAGTCCGGCATCGGCGTGCCCGGCAGCCGACCGAACAGCCACATCCCGGCCGGTACGGGAAGCAGCACCAGATCACCGGGGCACGTCGCGGCGCACAGCTCGTCGACGTCGTTCTCCCAGGGCGGCTGCGGGCTGCGATGGCCGGCCGGGGAGGCCACCCCGTCGGGGGTGTGCCGCAGCCAGCCGTCCACCGCGAACAGCGAACCCCCGGGTACCAGCAGCACCTCGGTACGGGGTACGTCGAGGGTGGCGGTCAGCTCCCGGGCCAAGCGACCGACCGGTCCGCGACCGGCCGCCCCGGCCACCGCGACCCGGGCACGACTGCCCGGCGGCACCGCGATGGGCAGCACCGTCTCGACGAACGCCCAGTCCTCGGCGGTGTCGAGCGGCCCGATGACGGTCACCACGTCGCGCTCCGCCGCCAGCCCGGTCGCTGCGGCGGCGACCGCTCCCGTCGGGTCGGCGCCGACCACGGCCACCCGGTCACCGACCCAGTTCAGGGCCGAACCGAGCTTGCGGAACCGGTTGCTGTCCGCGAGCGACTCCGGGTTCGACTCGGCACCCGGTCCGACCGGTTCCGGCGACGGCTGCGCGTCGGAGGTACGGCCTCGTTGTTCACGGATCATGTCGACTACTACGGGCCGGGGGCTTCGAGTGTTCAAGACCCCCGGCCCGGCCTGCGGTGATCGTCAGCCGCGCCAGGTGCGCAGGTTCGAGAACTCCGCTTCCGAGTAGTTGTTCCAGGCGAGGTTGGCGGCGTTCGCGATGTCGCCGAGCGCGCCGTCGACGCCGAACAGACCGTTCGCTCCGGCGTTCCACTGCCCCTGGAGTCCGACGTACTCCTCGCGCGCCTCGCCGACCCAGCTCTCCTCCAGCGGGACGAGCTTGCTCTTCAGGGTCGCGAGCATCTCGACCAGCTCGTCGGCGGTGCTCTTGAGCCTGGCGCCGGCGAACTCCAGCTCCGGGGGGACCCGGATGCGACTACCCATACTGTCGGTCACACGAACTCCTCTACTCGGGCGGGCTGACGGTTCCGGTCAGGCGCCGGGCTCGGGCCCGAGGCGGGCCGCCGGAATACCGTTGATCTCGGGCATGGTGCGCACCGTCGCCTCATCGGCCGTGACGTAGTTCCCGGCGTTGCGCTGCAGGCCCCTGGAGATCCCGTTCAGGGCGTCGTTGAGCATCCGGCCGCAGGAGTCGTACTCCTCCATGGTCTGCTTGTATGCCTTGGAACCCGGCCCCAACCAGTACGACGCCAGGTCGTCCACGTCCCGTCGCAGTGTCGCGAGCCGCGCCTGTAGTTGTGCAGCCGTGTCGGTGCAGGACTGTGAACCGTCCAGCAGCATCTGCGGAGTGATGTCGACTAGCTTCATAGGCCCTCCCGGTCGATGCCGCTCGGCCTCCTGGCCGTCCGGACGGCGGTCCCGTCCCAGCCTGCCCTGCCGGCACGGGACCGGCACAGTCACCAGTTCCAGGGACACCCGTCGCACCGGACGGTGAGGACACCCGGTGCGGACATAAAGGGACTACCGGCGATACGGCGAGTCGTGCCATCGTGCGGCGGGAGTGTCCTGGGCAGGGAGGCCGACGCAGAGCACCGAACGGCGGAGACCATCCGAGGCTGGCGGTGCCGGAGGAACGACCGGGAGGTGATGGGTGTGCCGGTCGCTCATGGTTGCCGGGAGATTCTCGTGGTGGCGGGCCGGCTGGTACTCACCGGTGAGCTGACGCAGACCGGGCATTCGGCGGCGTTGGCGGCCTCGCTCGCCGCGGTGCGGCCGGTCGACGCGGCCCTGGTCTTCCTCGCGGAGGAGAAGCCCCGTTCGGCGGTCGGCGCGGACTTCCTCCACGGGCAGCCGTTCTCCGACCAGTTGGTGCTGGTGCCGTGGGAGGTCGAGCGCTGGGGAGTCGACGGGCGTCGCCTGGTGGACGACGCGGAAGCGGTGGAGAAGCTCGCGGATCTGTACCGGGTGCAGGTGCAGGTACCGGTCGGGTCGGCGCGCTCGGCGCGGCTGGTGCCGGTGGACCGGACAGGTCGGGAGACGTCGTGGGACGACGCCGTGGCGGTGCGGAGCCTGCCGTGGTCGCACGTCGCCGCCCGAGAGGCGGTACGCACGGCGATCGAGATAGCGTCCGACCGCACCTCGCCGTCCTGGACCCGGATCGAGGCGTTGGCCGGCCGGCTGACGGAGTCGCACCAGCGGTTGCGGGTCCCGGTGCCGACGGCGGCCGTCGCGATGGCGTTCCGTCTGGTACGTCACGGCCTCCCGCCCGGGATGGACGCGACCGCCCCGGCGGTCAAGGTCATGCCGGCGTCGGTGACCGACGTGCTGTCCCTGACCGGTGGCGAGCCGGTGCCGACGGGCGACGTCGACGCGCTGTTCGACGGCCTGTTGCGGGTCCCCGACTCGACGGCGTTGGTGCGTCTGCGGCCCGGTGCGGGCACGGGTGGACTGGGCTGGTTGGTCCCGCACGACGGGGTGGTGTGGTGGTTCGGTGCGTCGCCTGCGCCCGGTGGCGGCACGGGGCCGATCGCCGCGCCGGTGGGCGAAGGATGGCTGGCCGCAGCGATTCGTGAACCCGAAACGCGCATGGTGGTGGTCGACGCGGACGGAGGGGCGACCACCCTGGACGCCCTGCTGCGCGACGTGGTCGAGGTGCGGGCGCCCGGCGGGGTGAACAGCGTGATGACGCCGCCGCTGCGGCCCGGGGAGTACGTCCTCCCGGCGGCCGACGCCGAGGCCGCACCGAAGACGTGGCCACCACCCCACACGGTGGGTGTCTTCGCCGACGGCTCGTACGCGGTGGCGAAGCCTCCACCGGACGACGTCGACAGACGGTACGGCTCCACCGGATTCCTGATCTTCGGTCCGGACGGCAGGCCGCGCGGTCGCTACGACATCCACACGTTCGAGGAGAACGACCATGTGGCCATGTCGCAGTTGCACAACCACTCGGACATCCCGGGCGCCCTGGACCTGGCCGCCTTCTACGTCACCGAGCACAGCAGCAAGCCGTACTTCCAGTTGGTCAGCGTCATCAACGCGAAGTTGCAGCAGACGAGCGGCGACGACTACGGGATGGCGCTACTGCCGGGATCGAAGGCGGGATCGCGCGACTACCGGGCCGCACGAGAGCCGATCAACCGGATCGCGCGACAGCGGCTGAGCGCCTCGGGCTGGAGCCTGGCACCGGACGGCGGTACCGCTGCGACGCCGCCGTTCGGCCCGGCACGGGATGCCGACGGACGGCTGCGGACTCCGGCTGCTGCGGAGCCGATCCTGTCGTCGTCCGAGGCGGGTTACTTCTATCGGCTGGCCAGGAGCGTCCGCTGGGAGTCGGCGTCCGATGCGCTCGGGCAGGCCTGGCACCGGATGCAACGGGCGGGCGGTCTGCGTACGGAGGCGGACAAGGCACGCGAGTTCGTGCAGTACGTCGTCGATACCGGTCAGGAGGTCCGACCGGACCTGTTGCTCGACGGCTACCGGGTGTACCGGGCCACAGTGAACGGGAAGACCGTCACGGCACGCGCCCGTGTGCTGCCGTACGGGACGGACGGACGACGGGTGGTGGCGGCACGCCGGCCGATGCCGCTGGACCGGATGTTGGAGCGGTTTGGCGGCGAGGAGATGCTTGCGGACCTGCGTCGCTTCGGCTGGCCGATACGCATCAGCCACGAGAGCCGGTTCGTGGCCTCGTCCGCCGGTGTCGCGACGCCCGAGCTCCACGTTGATCCGTTCGACGACCGGTCCTGGCCGGTGGTGCAGCGGGCGCACCGGGCGCTGCTCGGCGCCGCCGACACGGAGGACGTCCACCTGTTCCGGTCCGCCCACCCCGACCTGCGTGAGGCGGTGCGCGCTCGGGTCCGTCAGACGTACCCACGGTTGATCGGGCGGCACGGCGTCGAGAGCCAGTGGCAGGCGTGGAAGGGCGTCGCCCGGGTCATCGGCCGACAGACCGGCTCGCCCACACTCGTCGGACGGGACCAACTGAGCCAGCCGTCGCACCTGAGCCACGGCTCGTTCTCCGCCGACGTGTGGAACGTCCATCTAGACCTCGGACAGTCGCTCGACAGCACCCTGAGGACCCTCGCCCACGAGATGCTCCACGTCGAGCACGCCGCCATGATCGCCTGGTGGCGCGCCGGGCGGGAGGGACCGGAGGTGTACGCGCAGAGCACCACCAGCCCCGAGGTCCAGGAGATCCTGAGGGACGGGCGACCTGCTGACGACGACCCGAGGTATCCGGCCGCCGGGCGGATGTGGCACGACAGCCGGAGCCGGCCCCGGGGGCAGTGGGTGAACGTCGCTCTCGACGCCGTCGGCGACCTGGTGGGCCGCGCAGAGATGCGCCTCGATTCGGCACGTCGACTCGACCGGTTCGGCCCACGGGTGTTGCGCCGGCTCGAGACCGGCCGTGATCGGGCCCGGCTGGCCGAGGCCAGTGTGCATTCCGTGTACCGGAACGATCCGACCGAGGCCCAGGCGTTCCGTCTGGAGTTGACTCTCGCCGCCGACGGTTCGGTGCGGGACTGGCACGTCGAGGTCGACGGGCTGGTGGACGTACTCGCGGAGCCGGGGGCTCTGAGCCTCGGCCCGGCGGGCGTCTTCCTGCCGAGGACACCGACGGCGTCACCGCCGCAGCGGCTGCCTCATCCGGATCGGCCACTGGTGGTCGTCGAGGTCAGGGATGTGGCAGACGCGCGTCGACGGCTCACCGACCTGCGGGCGGCGCTTCCGACCGACGCACTCGTGGAGTTGCTGCCCGCCGCTCGACTCTCGGCGGCCGACGTCGTCTCGTTGGCCGATGTGCTGGGCGACGACCACGTCCTGGCGGTCGGTCGGGACCTGGTGGATTCCGCCGCCGGTCAGCTTGTCGCACACACCCGGGCGCACCAACCGACCATCACGCCGTTCGCCGCCTACTACACCAGGCATGCCGTCCCACAACGGGACATTCCTGTCGGTGACATGTTCACCCTCAGCGCCCGCGACGACGGCAGATTCGAGATGCTGCCGGGCTGGCATGTCGTCACGGTCGGCGACCGGGTGTGGATCGGCTCTGCGGACGCCTCACCACGGATCGCCGACGACGACCCGCGCGTGGTGATCGGCACCCCTGACCGCCCCGTCCCGTGGACGGTCTGGCAGTACGGCATGTGGGTCGCCCGGGCGCTGGCCAGCCACACCGGGGCCGTCGCCGACGCGGATTTCGTCCGGGTGCACCGACCCGAGCCTCCGGTGTCGCCGCGACCGTGGCCGTCGACCGCGTCGCTGCACGCGGAGACCGCGCACGACCGGCGGCTACTCGACCTGGCGTTCGGTGCGCAGTGGCAGGAGGCCCTGCCCACGTCCGGGAGCGTCCCGGCGCGGGTCGGTCACTACCTGCTGGACGCGTTGCTGGACGAGGCCGGTGCCGATCCGGCCGAGCGGGACCCGGCAGCGCTGGTGGCCCACCTCGACCGGTACGCCGAGCGGTTGCGCCTGCCACGTACGACGGCAGGCCCGGTGGCGGCCCGGCGGGAGTTGCTCCGGCGGCTGTGGCGCGACGCGGGCATGTACTACGGGATCCTTGCCGAATTCGACCCGCAAACGCCGCCGGGCAGCACCGCCGCACACCCGGACGACCACCTGGAACTCGACGCCAGTCCGCCCGACCCCGCCGAGGAACCGGTCGTGGTCGGCCCGCAGCCCCCCGCCGTGCTGGTGCCGGGCCGGTTCCCACTGCTCGTCGACGAGTTGCTGTTCGTCTCGGAACCAGACACCGAGGACGCCGCCGACGAAGCGCCGTCGGACCCGATGGACATCGACACGTCGCCCGAAGCCGACGAGACCGGGTCGGACGCGATGACCGTCGATGCGCTGTCCGAAGCCGACGACGCACCGAACGAGCGTGTCGAGGGACTGGCGGCGAGCCTGGTGAGGGATCACGCGCCGCATCTGCTGAACGCCCGCTGGGAGGCGACGGCCTTCGATACTGCGGTCACCAACCAGCGCGTCGTGCTGCGTGACCTGTTGAGCGTCGAGCAACTGACGAGATGGCGTACCTCCGGCCTGTTCGACAGCGGTGTGGTGCTGCGCCCGGCGCGCGGGAGCAGACCGGACGACCAGGGGGTCCGGCTTGTGGTGCGCGCGGACCCAGCCGACGCCTACCAGCACGTGGACACGGCGGAGTCCGCGCAGTGGTATGCCGCACCGTTCCTGATGACGGTGCGATGGGAGCACCCCGGCCGACCGTCGAATGACCTGCCGGTGGTCCGCGCGGCGCTGGTGCGGTTGCGGGCGTTGGTGTCGGACGAGGTGTTGTCCGGGCCGCAGTCGCGGGTGACGCGGCGCGGGGCCGAACTCGTCGGTGTGGATGAGAAGTTGGCCGCGACGGTGGGCCGACTCAATCCCGCAACGCTGGATCTTCCACCGGAGACGCTGCGGCGGGGCCTGGCGCGAGTGGCCGCCATCGATCCAGTGTCGGTACGGACACTGCACGACGCCGTCGTCGCGGAGGTCGAGGTGGGCCGCTGGCGAGCGGCTGGACGGCAGTTGACGCGGGCCGACACGGTGCACCAGGTGTTGTCCGGGCCCGGGTTGTCCGGATTGCTCGGCGTTGCCCTGCGCCCCCAGGGCACAGTGGCGGGTCCGCTGAGGATCCGGATGGCGATGGTCGACGCGCTGCCCCTGGGCACGCTCAGCAGAGACGGCGTGGTCTACCAACGGGTCCGGGTCGGGCTGCTGGTGCAGGTGGAGCCGGCAGAAGCTCGCGGTTTGCCGCAGCTCGTCTTCCGGCTCGACGGCGCACTGGAGTTGGCGCTGGACCCGCCCACCGCAGCGCGGCTCAGGCAGGAGACGCCACCACCGGCGTACCAGCGGGTGTGGGAGCGGGACGAGCCGGTGTCGGAGGCGGCCCCGACGGTGCCGACGGTCACCCCGACGGTGGATCAGCAGCCGCAGACCGACGACTTCCACGGCGACGAGTGGACCCGGCTGGTCAGCGACCTGGGTGTGACGGGCCCGGACGAGGCCAGGACCCGGCAGTGGGGACGTCTGATCGAGAGCGTGCCGGACCCGGACGAGGTCACCGACCTCACGGTCGAGGCGATCTCGGCGGTGCACGGGCCGCTCCCGACCGACGCTGAGGTGCGCGCCTCGGCGGATCTCGTGGAGCCGGTCCGACGGGCGTGGTACGCGGTCGCCCAGGATCTGGGTCTCCCGCCGGGCGCCCTGCGGATCCTCGGTGCGGAACTGGTCACCGTGGTGCGGACGCGTACCACCGGCACCAGGGCCACGGCCGACGAGCTGCTGATCGGGTTGCGCGAGCGGTTGGGGCCGTTCGGGGTGTCGACCGATGTCGAGGTGGTGTATCTGGCCGAGCTGAGCGCCCGGCTCGGACTGGGCCAGGATGATCTTGCGTCGTTCCGCTGGCTGAGCGAGCGGGGGGTTCCGCTGGAACTGGTGCACACCCTTCCGGACAGGTTGGCCGGACGGTCCGTGGCCTGGGCCGCCGAGCAGGTCCACCGGAGCGACGACGTCGACGGTGTGGCGGCGGACCTGGGCCTGTTCCTCGGCTCGGTCGGGCCGGACGAGGCGGCGCGGAAGGTCCGGAGCACGCTGCGGTCGCTGGCGCTCACCGCGCTGGCCGGGCAGCTCGGCCTCGGGCCGAGCGCCGTGTCTGCCACGGAGCGCGAGCACCCGACGGCGGCGCCGGGCGCCCCTCCTGTCGACGGAGCGGAGGATCCGCCGGGCGGGAGGCCGTCCGAACGACTGGAGACGACCGGCAAGATCGATCTGGCCGGCCTGTTGGCCATCCGAGAGATGATCCGGACTGCGGCTCGGGTGATCGGCATGAGGGCGGACCGTGTGCGGCCCGCTGAGGTCGGGACGCTGGTCGAGCGGGTGGTGGATCAGGTCCGACTCATCGCCGAGGAACTCGGGTTCAAGTCGCCGCAGCACGTCACGCGGTACGCGGAGTTGAGCGGCGGGCTCGGATTCCCGGTCACCGAGTTGAGCGACCTCCTGCCCTCCGGTCACCTGGCCACACTCGTATACCGGTTGGTCGGCAACGTGCCGATGCCTCAGATCACGCGTTTCCTGGACGAAGTTGCTCCCGCCCGGCCGATTCGGCAGTCGGCCGATCGGGAACCTGAGCCGACGTCGACGTCGACGAGGTGGAGCGTGCGGGAGGCCGCCGGCTGGGCCGACCGGTGGGAGGTGCCCGAGGAACAGGTCCGGGCGGTGGCCGCGCTCCCCTTGGTCGACCTGTCGCGTGTGGCCCGGATGGTGGACAGACTGCACCTGCCGAAGGAGCAGATCGCGCGACTGCTCGACGTGATCGCGACGACCGGCCAGGTGCCGGACCGCCTGGACTGGTTCGCCTATCGGGCCGGGGTCGAGCCGGAGGTCGCGCTGGAGCTGGCCTGGCGGTTGAACACGAACATCCTGGATCTCCTGCCGATGCGGGCAGTCCTGCACCGCCTGGCGGTACACGCGCCCGAGCGGTCGGACGACCGACTGACCGTCGAACACCTGGTTCGCCTGCTCTCGCAGGGGCCGCACGGTGAGCCGGTGCCACCTCCGGCGTGGACCTTCTGGGTCGGGGCACACCTGCCCACCGGGTCAGGGGCCGACGGGCTGACTCCGAACGAGTTGCACGACCTGGTGTTCAGCAGGTTCCGGGTGGGCCACGCCAGCGTCGCGGAGTATCACCAGCGTCTGATGGGCCTGGACTGGATCGGGCTGCTGGAGCAGGCGATGGACGACTCGGCGGGCCGGTTCGACGAGGACGAGCCTCCACCGGTCCGCCCACAGCTACCGGCAGCGCGCGACGCGGACCTGTGGCTCGCCCAGTGGCTCGCCGAACAGGTGGGCATTCCGCCCCACGAGGTCGAGAGCGACCTGATCGACCGCCCGTGGCTGGACCATGTCGCCGTACTCGACGCCGCCCGTGATCTGGCGGTGCCGGTGCCGACAGCACTGACCTACGCCCGCCGGTGGGGCGGACTCAAGGCATCCGACGTCCCGCCGCTGCCACCGGACGCACATCCCGACACCGTGACGTGGCTGTTCGGCATGTCCGCACGGTGGGACGTGCCGCTGGTCCAGTTCGGGCCGATCGCGGCGGCGATGCCGCGTCAACAGGACCCACCCACGCCGATCCCGGCGATCCCCGACAACGTGCTGCGACGACTGTGGCCCACGAGAGTCAGCTTCGGTGAGACGGACACGTTCTGGGCCGCGCAGGTGCCGCTGGCGTTCCTCACCGACTGGAGGCTGGCGCCGACCGACTGGACGGGTGATCAGGTCGATCTCGGGTGGTGGCTGACCAGCGTGCTGGGCCTGCCGTCCGCAACGAACACCAGCAGACCAGGCTCAGCGATGGACATCGACTCGGACGTCGGCACGGCCAGCGAGTCGGATGTCGAGATGGCGGACGAGTCGGATGACGAGACGTCCAGCGTGTCGCATGTCGAGCCGCTCGAGAGTCTCGTCGAGCAACTGTGGGACGAGCTGACCGATCACCACCGTGCGCAGTACCTGACGACCCTGTCGGAGGTGGCCGACCAGCTCGGCCTCGACCTGCACCGACGCTACGAGTTGTCCACGGCGCTGCGGGTCAGCGTCTGGTGGGTCACCGGTTTCAGCGTCCGGATCGGGCAGGTGCCCGACATCGAACACCACGCGTCACGGCTGGGCGTCCCCTCGGACAAGCTGTTCGCGCTGGCTTCCGTCCTGGGTGTCGATCCGGCAGTCCTCGGCCCGCAGGACGACCTCACACGCCTCAACGACGCCGACGAAGCCGGCGTGATGAGGTTCGCCGCGGTGGGCGCAGTCGCCGACTCCATCCGGAACCGCCCGGACTGGCGGTCACGGCAGATGACCGACACGATCACCGACCACCTGTACGCCATCGTGTTCGCGCAGACCAGCGTGCCACCGAAGCTTGTCCACCAACTCAACGACGACGGCAGATGGCTCGGTCTCCGCGGTCTGTTGGAAGGCGCCGCGAGGGCCGATGTCCCGGCGGAGTCGCTGGCGGTGTACGCCAACCTGAGTCGGCCGCCGAAGACGGCCGGTGGCGGCGCAGCCGGGCCGAGCCAGGTGATCGAGGCGTATCAGAGGCGGCAGCGATCCGACGAGGCGACGTACGGACTCGACACGTCGGACCTGTGGCCGGTGTGGAACCACGACGGTTCGGCGACCCTCGCCCGAGGCGACGTCGCCGAGGTCAGCGCCGCAGCCCTGCGATACGCCGAGCCGTATCAGCGCGCCGAGGTGTTCCGCCGGATCACCGCTCATGCCGGTCGGCAGGACGCCCCGCAGAATGTCGCCGGTCTGATCCGGGCGATGGGCGCGGCTGCGGGACCCGACTCCGCACCGCACGAATGGCTGAGCCCGCTGCTCCGCGACGCACCCGTGCCGGACGGCATGTCGATCAGCCTCCTGTCGTCTCTCAGCGGCGCTTCAGACGAGGTGAAGAACACGTTCGCCAACCTCTCGGACATAGCCGGTGTGCGTGTCGGGCGTCCCACGGACGGCCGGTACTCGTTGCAGTTCACGTTCGGCTCGGCGTGGGGCGGCTGGGCCGGTCTTGCCGACGTGCTCGACACGCTCAGAGACCTGAAGTTCACGATCAACCAGGCAACGGTCGAGGTCAGGACGGGGTACGGCGCGGACGCCGCCGCCTACCTCCGGCTGGCCCACCTCTACTACGCGCATCTCAACGCGCTGAGCCAGATCGGCCTCGCGAACAGGAGGAACCCGCCGCCGCAGTACGGCTTTTCGAGCTTCGCCGGGTTCCTCCGAGCCCACCGGGAGGCCAGTGGCCTCTCCGTCAGGGTGGCCTGGAGCTCCGACGACGTCGTCGGGCTTCGCCTGGACGCCCGAAAGGAACTCCTGTGGCCCGGCATACCCCAGGCCGGGCTCCGGATCATCGCGGAGATGGTGGAGCTGGCCCGCCGACCGTTCCCCGATCCGCAATGGTGGGACTGGACGTTCCGGCCACCCGGCGATCACGCGGACGACGCCTTCGAACTGGGCCTCGACGGGTGGCGGCTGGTGGGGTTGCTCGCCGACGAGTCGACCCGCGCCCAGGCCGCCGCACTGTTGACGATCTTCCGGCCGGAACGGAAGGCCTCGGATCACCCGATGGCGTGGGGCTTGGGTCCGGTCCGGGACGATCCGACGATCCCGGAGACGCTGCCGCAGACGCACGAGGTGCCCGACGCCGGCCTGCTGGCCGAGATCCTGCCCGCCGGCCGGTCTACGGCGGGATTGGCCGCCGCCGCCGCGGTCACGGCCCGGTTGACCGATCCGGAACTGGGGATGTCCTATCGGGCTGCGGTGGTGCGGGCGGCCGGCGGCCGTCCGGTGTTCGTACCCGGCCGGGTGCCGGGAGATCAACCCGTCTCGGATGTGCTCCGACAGTTGATCAGCGGGCAGCTCACGTTGCCGGACGAGGCGATACGGGCGGCGTACCACGCGGTGGCGCAGGCGCCCGACACCGCAGCTCTCCGGGGTCTCCTGGGCCGGGACGGTTGGGACGCACTGATCCTCGACCCGACCACCGTCGACGCGCGTCTGGGTCGGCCCCGGGTGCGGCGCGACACGCTGCCGGCGACGTTCGAGGCGAACGCCTCGGACAGACACGGGAGATGGCCCGATCCGTCGCAGACCGTGGACTGGCTCCGGCATCGGATCGGCGCCGGCCGACCACCGGTGCCGTACTTCCTGGCGAACGCGTTGGGCCGCCTGGGCGATCCCGGGTCCGGCCGGACGTTCGCTCTCACCATCGACGGCATGTGGAGTGACGACGTACCAGGTGAGCCGTGGACGTGGGTGGCCGCCGAGGACCGTTGGGACCCGTTCGCCGACGCGTTGGCCGCCGCACAGTCTGCGCTGGCCACGGCGCAGTCCGCGACGGTTCCGGATAGCCGCAGGTCACGGCTGAGGATCGAGCCGGACCCGGAAGAAGTCGACCAGTTCGTCGTCCACGCTACCGAACTCGTGGACAGCCCACCGGTGTGGCGCGCACTCGGCGCCGTGGTCGAGGCCATGCGACGGTACGGCGTGTTCGTCCAGCGGATGGCCATCACAGCAGACCACGCGCCGCTACCGACCGCGAGGACCGGGCAGTCGGTCGACCGTACGGCGGCGCTGGACCGTCTCGTTCGTGCCCACGAGGACACGCTGACCCGGCTGTTCGGTTCACCGGAACTGCCATGGCTGAATCCCGTCGACCCGCCGGAGGTGGGCGCGGCCGGATCGAGGCCCCACGCGGTCGAGGTCGGCGTCACCTATCCCGGCATCCTCGCGACCGGCCTGGGCGGATTGCAGGGCGGGGTACTCGTGGTGTTGGCGCTCCTGGCCGCCACGGCACGCGCCTCCGTGGCCGCCTCGGATCTGCCCGACTCCGATGCTGATCCGGTCGGCACGAACTTCGCCACGACCAGGTCTGAGCCGCAGCAGGTGGACGGGTGGTTCCTCGACCCGTCGGGGGAACCACAGATAACCGCATTGCTGGCCGCACTGAGGTTGGACCAGGCCGAAAGCGCACAGGTCGCCGCCCTGTTCCACCTCAACTCGTGGTATCCGCCGCCGGACTCTCCGCCCGCAAGGGCGCGGGGCATGGGCGACCGCGCCGTGTGGCCGATATCCACCAGATCGGAGCATCCCGCCGCGTTCGTCGCCGCAGTCGCCGGCACGACCCCGGCGATGGCAGCTCGAGACGCCGTCACAGGCCTTGAGACGCTCCGCCTTCCGCTTGACTATCTGCGGGGTGTCCAGCGGCGGGCCGACGCGTACCTGCGCTCGGCCCCACCGGTCACCGATGCGGCCACCGCGTTGACGCTGCGAGAGGCCAGCGTGGCGGGACTCTGGGAGGAACTGGGGCGCAGCGGCGCGACGATCGGCGCCTGGCACGAACGGTTCCAGCGTGAGCAGGTCGGGCTGGGCGATCTGGCCGGAGACGGCGAGTCGCCGCCCGGCCCGATCCCGAGCCTCACGGCAGAGGCCCGGAGCGTCCTGGACACCGTTCCCACCAGTGGTGCCACCGTCGAGGACGCGGCCGTGCTGGGTTCGGTGGCCTCCTGGCTGACGTCGCGGACAAGACCCAGGATGGAGGTGGCGGTCGAGAGCGAGGTCGAGCTGCTGCGTCGCGAGATCGCGGACCGGCTGCACGCGGGTACGCCCGCGCCTCTCCTTGCCGCCGCGACCTCGGCCGTGGAGAGGCAGTGGGCCCACCGGGGATTACTGGGGGCGGTCCTCGACGCCGCGGCGTGGCAGGGTGTCCCACTTCCCCCCGAGATCCACGCCCCCCGCCATCTGCGGGACTTCGTGACATCGCTGGTGGCGGCCGAGCCGGCACGGTTCGCCGACGTGGGCGGTGGGCGGGGCGCTCTGCTCGCCGAGGAGTTGCCGTTCAGCACGTTGTCCGCACTCCTGGCCGGTTTCCGCGCTCCCGAGCCGACGCCGGAGCAACTCAGTCGATGGCAGGCCGAAGCATCGGCCGCGGTACGACGTCGGCTGCCCGACGCGGACGGCCACACCATCCGGGAGGCGGTGCTGGCCGCGACCGGAGCACGGGTACGGGAACACCGGCGTAGCCAGTGGCGGGCGGAGTTCGCCCGACGAGTGGAACGGCCGACTCCCCAGTTCAAAGCACAGCTCATGCGGGCGCTGACCAACGTCGATCCGCACCGCGTACGGCTGGTGCAACTGGTCATCGACGCCAGCGCGACCAGCACGCGTCATCTGCAGGAGGGCTTGGCACAGGTCGACCTGCACGCGACGGCGCTGGGCCGACACCTTCCCGAGGCCATCGCCAGGGCGCTGGACGTCAACATCGTCGTGCACAGCGACCAGAGCCCGACCGTGCAGACGTACCCGGGCCCCCGTCCGGTGCTGCACCTGTCCCGCGTCGATCGCGGCTCGGCCGAGGTGTTCGACAGGTACCAGCCATACCCGTCCGCAGTCAGCGCGGGGCCGGCCCCCTCGTTGACGGGGCGTCTCGCCGACACCATGGACCCGCGACTGTGGCGCTTCGCCCAGGACTGGGTGCGCGAACGCTACCCGCTCCTCGACGGTAGTCGAGGCTGGAACGAGCAGCGGATAGCGTGGTACCGGCTGGTGGAACTGCTTGCTCAGTGGATCGACGTGCCGATGATGGCGACGTTCATCGCTACCGGCGAAGACCGGGCTCAGGCCACTTTCGACCCGATGCCGTGGAGGATGGATCTCACCGTCGCATCGGTCGATGAAGCCCTCGTCGAACTGTTGCCAGAACTGCTCGTGGCAGAGGTGGTCACGATGCAGGCTCAGGCAGAAACCCACAAGTCGCAGATGTCGCGGCACACGGCGGATGAAAACGCCGTGGAGCACATGTGGAACACCCGCGATCCGGGCGACGAACGGCATGAGGAGTGGCCCCGACACTACACCCAGGCGCGGTTGCAGCGGGACGACGTCAAGCGCGCGGGAGATCTGCTCTGGGAGGCGGGAAGACGCTCTTCGACCATTCTCCCTTTCCCCGGGCTGACCCGGCTGCGACGTCGACTCACGCAGGGCTGGACGGCTGCGCGATGGGAGTACGCCAACACGCTGACCAGAATCGAGCGCTACGATTCGGTAGCCCAGACGCAGTTCGATCTTCAGCAGCAGCTCCGGAAGCTCGGTTCGACGCGAGACTGGCGGAAGACACCGCACACGCAGATGCGGGAGATCGACGGCTTCGAGTCGGTCGACCTGGGCCCGGCAGGGACGTTCCTACGCCCGGCAGGTTCGCACACCGCACCGCCCGCGCGGATGTCGAGCGCGACTCAACGGCTCGTCGTGGTGGAGGTCGGCGACGCGGCCACCGCACCTCACGTGTTGACGCAGATCCTGGACGGCCTGCCCGACACGGCAATCATAGAGCTGATGATGTCCGGCCCGGTGAACGCACCGCAGGCCATAGAGCTCGCCCGGCTGATCGGCGACAACCGAACACTGGTGCTGGCCTCGAATCTGGTCGTTCCCGGTGACCTCTCCGATCACTTCGCTGCCCACTCACGCTCGCTCACACCGACCTTCGGCCCGGTCGCGGCGTACTACGCCGTCAATCCCGAACCACGCCCTCATGCCGTCGACATCGCAGGTCTACTTCTGCGCCACCTCGGCGCCGGCAGGTACGAATTCCTGACCGGCTGGGACGTCGTCACCGTTGGGGATCGCCTCTGGATCCGACCGACCGACTACCGGGGGGAGCTGCCCTACTCCGGTGCCGCCCGGATCGTCATCGGCGCACCAGGACAACCGACACCATGGACTGTGGAGCAGTTCGGTCAGAAGATCGCATCGACCGTCACCATCGCTGCCGATCTCGCACTCCAGGGTTTCGTCCATACACTCGGACGGACCGCTCCGATGTCGCGGCCACCACGCCCCAACCGGAGTGTCATAAACCCCGTCGACGAACCGGACAGGCAGCTTCACCAGCAGGCATTCGGCCGTGGCCATCCCGGGAACGAACTCGTCGTGCCGGTGGGCGCCGGCCCCGAAGCCGCTCAGGAGACCCTGACCCTCGGCCATGTGGTCGACATCCTGTTGGACCTCGCCGGGGCCGATCCCGCCGAAAGCGACATCCAGGTTCTGCTCGGCCGGTTGGACCAGTTGGCAGTGCAGCAGGGCATCCCGCGGGACGACACGACGCCGAACGGCGCGCAACGCGCACGGAGGGCGTTGCTCAAGCGGGCCCGGGACAAACTGAGCGAGGCGGGCCTCGCCGGGTTGCTGGCCGAGATCCCCCCACCACCTGACGTCGTGGAGCTCACCGCCAGCCCTCCCGAACCGGCCGAGGCACCGGTCGTGGTGCGAGCACCCGACCCCGACCCGGCCGACGCCGGACACCCAGCGGCCGACGACGACGGTCACACGGGTCGTACCGGAACTGCACAGACCCGGCAGCCGGCGCTGTTGCCGGTCCAGGCCGGGGTGTACCTGCCACCGGTCGACCACGACATCGTTCGCCCACCCGTGATCGACAGCATGCCCCGTTACCAGAGCTACGTCTCGGCCTTCGCGACCCTGGACCCCGCCACGACGGAACTGGTCGCCGGCACCCGCCGATACGGACCGGAAAGGTTCCACCAGGAACTCACCGCCGCAGGCGTACCGGTCGACGCGAAACTGTCGTTGGCCCTAGCCCCGCCAGCGGCCATCGTTCATACCGAACCCGATCGCCGCGCGGCACAACGATTCGCAGACGAGCTGTGGTCGATTCGCGGCACACCGGGAATCTTCAGCATGGCCGAGACTCCGGGGCCGACCACCGCCCTGCCCGCCCTGCCGGAGGTACTGACCGGATGGCTCAGGCAGGCGGACTGGTCGGATGCCCAGCACTACCTACACCAGCACCTCACCGAGTTGTCACAGCGGGACAGCATCGAGGCGATGCGCGCCCTCACCACACTCGATCCGGACAACCGGGTGGCGGCTCCCTACCGCGCGGTCCTCGACCTGGTGGACCTAGCCGGAGGCGTCGCCGGACCGGTGGCGGCTGCCGACGGTGCGCAACCATGGATCGTGCCGCCGGGACCGGTGCCGCCGGCGTTCGCCTTCGACTACCTGCAGGCGAGACCCGACCGGCAGGCCCGGAAACCGTGGAACGACCAACTCCTCCAGATGATGTACGAACGAGCGGCGTTCCGGGAGCTGGCAGTAATGCTGGCCTGGGGCGTCGTGGAACGCGCGGATAGCCCGACGCAGGGCCGACGCGTCGGTCTCGACTACGGTCAGGGCAACGCGATGGCCTTCGCCGCCGTCCACCACGTGCTCAGGATGTCGGTGACGAGGGCACGCACTCCCGGGCCGACCGGAAGCTGGCCAGAGATCGATGCGGTGGACGCATGCGTACTCGATCCGCTCGACAAGTCGTTCTGGATTCCGCGGATGGACGAGCTACGTCGCGAGGTGCGCAGCTTCGGCATTCCCGGCCACCCTGAGCGCAGCGGGAGCCCGGCGCCGGAGCACGAAAGACTGCTGAACCTGCTGATCGAAAGGCTGGTGAGCTGCTAGCCGCCAGCGACGCCACCATCCACCGACAGAGAAGCGTGTCCGCAGCTGAGATGGCGTCCTGGCTGATCTTCGAGGTGCCCCCGGCAGGGATCGAACCTGCGACACACAGTCCAGCCATTGTGGTCTCAGCCTGGTCGTGGGCGGCCACGGCTACCGCAGATGCGGTTGGCCGCGCCCGGGGCCTTCGCGATCACTCCGCATCTACATCGAGCCGGATGTGCTGGTCGAGATCGAGGTGTACGCCGCCCTCCACTGACGCCGGCTGCCGAGTTCGGGGGCAGGGACCAAAGAACCTCTTTTCCACGATGCGAGACACGGTGAGTGATGAAGCCAACACTCCTGCATCACATCTCATCACCGAGAGTGCATATTGGAGGCGACCGCCCGGGCGCCGGATCGATCACCTAGCTCCGGGTAACAGCACTCCCGATGGCCCGCCACCTCGCGTAGCCGCCGCCAACAACCCCATAAAGAATCATCACCGGAAGTGACGGGACGCTCGCTTCCGGGTAACCTCGCCGCCAAAGGGGGCACCTTTCCGCAGTTCCGTCCTGCTAGCGTCCCCATCGTCTCCAGAAGATCTGATCCATCGGGGCAGGCGCGACCCGCATCAAACAGGGGGGAAGATCGTGGAAATGAGGGGTCTCTGTGTGCTGCTAGGGGCCGGAGATCCCTATTATCGCGAGTACGCGTTGACGGCGCTCGGTGAATTCTGCGATCTCGTACTGGTGGCCCCGCGCGAGCCGGAATGGGCATCGCCACACATTCACACGTTGGTGCTCGCCGATCACCGTGATCCATTGGCGACGTTGTCGGCATTACGAGAAAGCGTGCAGGTCGGCCTGACCGGTGTGCTGACCTACGACGAGTTCAGCGTGGAGTCGGCCGCCCGGGTCGCCGCAGAGTTGGGACTGCGGGGTTCCTCGCCGGCGGCCGCCGCCCGGTGCCGGGACAAGCGGCAGATGCGGGAGGCCTTCGAGGCGGCCGGCGTCGCCTCTCCGGTCAGCATCGCGGCCACCACACTGCCTGAGGTGACGGCCGCGGCGCAGAAAACCGGCTTTCCGCTGGTCCTCAAGCCCGTCGATCTGGCGGGGAGTATCGGCGTGGTGCTGGTGCGGCAGCCCGGCGAGCTGCGCGAGGCGTACCGCAGGTGCCTGGCCTCGGGGCGGCCCGAGTACGGCGCCGTTTCCGACGCGATCCTAGTCGAGGAGTACGTCGAAGGTCCCGAGGTCAGCGTGGAGTCACTGGTCAGGGCCGGTGAGGTGCAGACCGTGGCGATGACTCGCAAGAGGTTGGTGCCACCGCCGTGGTTTGAGGAGTCCGGTCATGTGGTGGTCGGCGGTCCGGTGCCGGAGGAGATCGCGCGGCTGGCCGAACGGGCACAGCGGGCGCTCGACATCGAGTGGGGCGCGACGCACACCGAGATCCGGCTGGGCGCGGCCGGCCCCCGGGTGATCGAGGTAGCCGCGCGGCCGGCGGGCGACGTCATTCCGCTGCTGGTGCTCCTCACCACCGGCGTCGATCTGACTGTCGCTGCGGCGGCCGCCGCGATGGGCCGGCCGGTGCCGGCTGCCCGGGAGCCGGTGGCACCGGCGGCGGCGGTCCGGTTCTTTTCCCCCGGTGGGGACATGGTTTTCCGGTCGGCGTCCAGTGAGGTCGCCGCCGCGGCACCGGAATGGCTCGTGTCGTTTGTGATCGAGGCGACGGACGGCGATGTTCTTCGCCTGCCACCCCGCGGCTTCCTCGATCGTGTCGGATACGCGATAGTGACCGGTGCGAACGAGGCAGAGTGCGAGCAGAGACTAGACGAGTTGGAGCGGTCTCTGTGTGTTTCAGCCGATCCTTTTGTCGGCTGAGTTCAACTTAGGTTTCGAATTCCCGGGCGAGCAGGCTCTCGATGACGCGGGCCCGTCAGGCGCTTTGTGGTGCCCAAACGGTCCCCGGGGTAATGGTTAGTTAGTGGGAGGGGAATGCGATGACCTCGACACTCAACGTAAACGACCGGATCGAGAAACACTTCGCGGGGTTCGACGGGCGGCTGTCCGACCTCCGCGATCGCTACAAGACCGAGCACTACATCGAGATCGACCCGTTCGTACCGGAGGATCTGCAGGCCGCCGCCCACACCGAGCTTGAGGGTCTCTTCGCGGCGAACGCCCGCCGCCGCGACCTCCTCGTCGCCCAGTCCGGCAACACCCCGCGGCGCTACAGCAACATCGACCGGGACGCGATCCACCAGGACGGCGACATCATCCCGGCGATCTACCGCGCGCCGGCACTGTACGAGCTGCTGGGGAGCATCGTCGGCGAGCGGGTACTGCCGGTGCCCTACACCCCGGAGGAGTACATCGCGTCGCGGCTGCACGAGCCGAACGACGTGCACGGCTGGCACTGGGACGACTACACGTGGGCGGTCGTCTGGGTGTTCAAGATGCCCCCGGTCGAGCACGGCGGCAGCCTCGAATACATCAAGGACGCCCCCTGGGACCGGGAGAACCCGCAGCCGGAGAAGCTCGTTGCTCAGGGCCCGGTCTGGACCCGACACCCGGGCGTCGGCGCGGCGTACCTGCTGAAGGCGGACACCGCGCTGCACCGGGTCAAGCCACTGTCGGTGGCGGACGAGCGGATGATCGTCTGCTACTCGTTCGCCACGGAGGCGGACCTGCAGCGGCCGGTCGATCACTCGTCGATGGCGGCGCTCTATCCGGAGTCGCACGCCAGGCACGAAGGCTGAGCGGGTCTTCATGACCGGAACCGGCCTCGTCGGCGCGGCCTTCGCCGCCACGATCGAGCTGGCTCGCGCCCGGCACCTCAACGTCTGGGAGCCATGGCTTCCGGCCGAGGCCGTGCCGCCGGGGGCGGGCCTCGTGCGACTGCTGCACCTTGGCGTCGATGTGCCCGCCGGCGCGGTCGACCCGGCCCAGGCCGAGCTGATCGTTCAGCTCGGCCTGGGCCGGCGGGAATCCGACCGGCTGGTGGCCGCGTCGTGGGCGGTGACGGCGTTCCGTGGCGTCCTCGCCGCCGGCCACCGGGAGTACGGTTCCGGCGTCGGCGACATCCACATCGGCGAGGATTCGCTGCGCTTCGCCGCCGCAGTGCTCGCCGCGGCGCCGCGCGGGCGGGTTCTGGACATCGGCTGCGGATCGGGCCTGGCGAGCATGGCCGCCGCCCGCACCGCCCACCAGGTGCTTGGGCTCGATGTGCTGCCAGCGGCGGTCGAGGCGTTCGGAATATCGGCGGCGCTCAATCCCGGCTTGGCCGACTGTCGGGCCGAGGTGGGCGACTTTCTCGACCTCGGCCGCGGCGACGGGTACGACGCCGTGGTGGCCAACCTGCCCGGAGTTCCGGTGCCGGACGGGGTCCCGTACCCGACGGCAGGCGACGGCGGTCCAGACGGGCTGCGGCTGATTCGGGCGCTGTGGCGGTGGTATGCGGGCATGAGTACCGCCGACAGCCTGGTCATGCGCTTCCAGTGCCCGGGCGGCCCGCGGACGCCGATCGCCGTGGCCGAGCTCGCCGGTTTCATGCCACCGGGCTGCGACATCCTCGTCGTCACCGACAGCGCCGTGCCGATGCTGGTGCGCAACGCCATTACCGCGACGCGCGCCGCCACACTGGACAGCCAGCGCGGTGCGGAGGAGCTTACTGAGGAGTTGCAGCGGCGCTGCGCGGAGCGGGGCTGGACCCACTACCACTGCTCAACGCTACGGATCCGGCGGAACGGCAGCGGCATGCGTGTCCACGTGCCCACTCCAGACTTGGTCGATGTGCGGCGATCGTACCGGGGCACGGGCTGGAGCATGTCCGTCGAGGAGTTGGCGCTGAAGGTCGGTGCCGAGCTGCGGCGGATGCCCGATGAGTTCTGGTCGGTGGCGGGCCTCAACGCCATCCAGGACGCTTTGGCTCATCTAGAGCGCATATATACTGACCTCGGTCACGGGGCTACCGAGCGTCAGATCGCATCGTCGCTCTCTGACGCCAGCACGCCGCTCGATCAGGCGGCGGCGGTGCTGGTGGTCTCGGCGATCGCCCGGGTCATGGTCCGGATGTCCCTGCTCGTTCCGGTCGTCGGCGTGGACGCACCCGTAACCGAAGGGCGTCGTGGGATGGGGAGTGCATGAGCAACGGCTGGCAGGTCATCGACTCCATCGATCACATCGATCCAACGGAATGGAACGAGGTGGTCGACGCGGCAGGCGGTTCCGTCTTCTCCACAGTCGAGTGGCTCAGTGCCTACGAGAAGACGCCGCCCGCGCCGCTGCACGCCGTCCGCCACATGGTGTGGTACGAGAATGGCAGGCTGCGAGCCGTCGCTCCGATGTACTACGCGTCGGAGGACCCGCACTACACCGGATACGGGCCGGACTACGGGTTCGACCACCCGATCCTGCGGGCCCGGATGCTCGTCGGACACTCGTTCTACTCGTACTTTAACGGGATCTGTTCGACGCTGCCGGCCGCCGAAATCGCGCCCGGGCTGGTCGCGACGATGCGCGAGGTCGCCACCGACCTCGGTGGTCCGCTGTACGGCTTTCCCGGCGTGCCGGAGACGGATCCGCTCTGCGACGAGCTCGACCGCCTCGGCTTCGTGGGCGTCTACACCGAGGCGACTAGCGGGGTGGACTTTGTGGGCACCGCGGAGGCACATCTGGCCGGTCTCAAGAACAAGGTTCGCCGGGAGTTCGGCCGGCTGTGTCGTCGTTCGGAGCGCCTGGGCGTCACGGTACGCACAGACGTGGACCCCGGATACGTCGACGCGTTCGCACGGCTCGTGGAGGATGTCTGCGCCCGCCACAGCATCCCGACGATCAACCCGCCCGACAACATCCGCAGCATCTTCCGGCACCTTCGCGAGCAGTTGCACTTCCTGACCATCTGGAAGGACGACGTGCTGCTGGGTGGGTTCATCCTGCTGCACCGCGCCGACACCCTGTATGCATGGATCGCCGGTCTGAACTACGACTTTCACAAGGAGTACGCCACCTACTACGCGCTCTACGCCAACACGTTGGATCTCGCGGAGCGGCTGGGTGTCCGGCGCATCGAGATGGGCCGAAGCATGTACGGCTTCAAGGTTCGGATGGGCTTCCACCCTCGTCTCCTGGTCTCGTGGTTCGACGCGACCGACGATGCCGGAAGGGAGATGCTGACCAGCGGTGCCGAGGCGCTCGAAACTTACTGCCGCACCCGGCAGCGGATCGCGGAGGCGTACGAGGCGGTCGACCTGATCCCCCCGGTGCCCCTGCTCGGCGCGCCCCGGTTTCCCCGTTCACTCGCTGCGGCCATCCACCCGTGACCGCCGCTGATGAGGCGCACCGAAGGCACCGAGGATTCCTGAGCCGCTGGCGGGTCGCGTTCGCCAGCGGGATTGTGCTCGCCACCGTGTTCGGCGTGGTGGAGGGCTTCTCCATTTTTTACTCGTCGTTCGTGATCGATCTCGGGTTGGATCGCGCGCAGGCGTCCGGGATGTTCGCGGGGTACCTGCTCGCCAGCACGGTCGCCGGACCGTTCGCGGGACGCGTCGTCGGCCGCTACGGCGCACGCCGGATCGTCCTGATCTTCCTGCCGCTCTTCGCGGCGGCGGTGGCGGCAGCCTCGCTGCCGACCGAGCTTTGGCAGTTCTACCTCCTCTACATGGTGGTGCTGGCGCCGGCGACCACGATGCTCGTCGTGGCCAGCCAGGTGATCATCACTAGCGGCTACGCCGAGGACCGGGGCCGAGCGACCGGAATCGCGTACGCTTGCCTGGGGGTCGGCAATTTCCTGCTCTTCTCGCTGCTCGCCCTCGTCGTTCAGGAGTACGGCTGGCGCGCCGGCTATCTGGTGGCCGGTTGCCTCGCCGCGCTGGGCACGGTCGGCTTCCTCCTCATGGACCGGCCGGTGGCTGCCGGCACGGGGATCGAGGAGACGCAGACGCCGAAGGAGAGCGCGACGAACCTGTTCCGTAGTCCGGTGTTCTGGTTGGTCTGCCTCGCCGCCCTGACCGCGAGCGTCACCGACTTCTTCACCTTCCAGACCATCGTGCCGTTCCTGACCACCGAAGGACACGGCGTCGCGATCTCCGGGTTCCTGCTGGGCATGACCGGCCTGAGTTACTCCGGCGGTCAACTGCTCGGCGGCGTGCTCTCCGACCGCACGACCCGGGAGTTGACCGCCGCAGTCGGCGCGATCGCCTTCCTCGCGGGTATCAGCCTCCTCTGGGTTCTGCCGCCGACACCGTTGCTGGTCCTGGCGATTCTCCTGCTCGGCTCCGGGGTTGGCATGATCATCGGAGCCCGGATCGCCGCCGTCGGCGACCTCTTCAGCGGTGCCCGCCTCGCTCGGGCAATCGGCTTCTTCCAAGTTGCCAGCGCCATCGGTTCAGCCTTCGCGACCTGGTTCGGTGGCTTCAGCTACTCCACTACCGGCAGCTACGGGCTGAGCTTCGTGGTCGCCGGCGGATGTGCGCTGCTCTGGATCGTCGTCATCTGGCTCGCGGCCCCCCGGCGCGCCGCGGCGACCCGGACGGCCGCGACCGGGACGCCTGAGGCGGTGCCGATCGGGGGCACCTGAGGTCCTGCCGACCGGCCGGCAGCGCAGCGCTCGCCGGCGGGCCGGGTAATACACAGGACGAGACTGGGGCGCGATCAGGATGCCTGACGTCGACGACGTTCGCCGGTCGGCGCTGTAGCTGCCGCACGTCCTCGAGATCGACAGCGCGGGCTTCGACTTCCGCGTCACCGACAAGGGGTTCATCTTGCCCTACCCCGAACGCAGACCCAGTCAGCCGCGTCTCATCCGGACCGACAACGTCTTGCAGGAGACCCGGGTTCGACAGTTGATGGGCATGCGGCGGTGGCGAATCTGCGGGCTGACCTGCGGTGATGGGCGTGAGGAGTCTTCGGGGCGGTTTGCCCACGGCTCCGAAGCGCGTTTCCCAACTCAGCGGCTATTCGGTGGTCTTGAGGCCGCTCATCTTTGGCGGGAGCGGGACACCGCAGTCGATGAAGAGTTTGTGCCGGTCGCTTTTAAGCGGCAGGCTCGGCTGCGTGCGGTCCAGGGCCTGGATCTGTGACTTCGTGCGCCACGAGGCGCTGTGTTACCGGGTGGAGATGGAAGGGCTCCACCGCCGGTCTGTCGCAGCAGGCCGGTGAAGCTGAGGGCAGCCGGAACCGGGAGGCGCCGGGGATGGTGGGAGCAGCCCTGACAACGGCGGGACCGGTCGGCACTGCCAGACGACCGGGGTCCGCCTAGCGAGACGGGAAGGTGCACGTGAGGAACCAGCGGGTAAAGCCTCTCAAGAGATACACCGGCTCAAATCTGGTGGATATGGGCCGGGGTGCGATGCACGCCCACGGTGGGTGGGCGACTCCTGCGTCGGGTGAAGACGCCGGTAGGGAGGCCACGAGGAAGGCCTACGGCGTACTCGTGGCGATGTCGCAGGGGCAAAGTTGGGCACCTCACCCGTCGACCGGTGCGCGGTGAACGTGGGAAGCGTCCCGGGCTCGACCCGTTGTCCGGCCGTCCAGGCCGGAGGCGGGCAGGCTCGCGCTCGGCTGATGGGTTCGGGACGTGGCGGAGCCGCCGTAGTAGTCGTGGGCGTAACGCCCCATCACGGAGGACGGGAAAGCCGTCCGCAGGGCCAAGGGCGGCAGCGAGTTCGCAGCGTAGGGACTGGCATGGCGGGAGATCGCCGGTGAATACCGGCGTGCCGGGACCGGAGGCCGAACTGGCCGAGGACCGGGTACTGCGGATCCAGACCAAGCTGCACCAATGGGCGATCGATGATCCTGATCGCCGGTTCGACGATTTGTGGAACCTCGTCTGTGATCCCGCCGTGCTGGTCGTGGCCTGGCGGCGGGTGCGGGGCAACCGAGGGAAGCGGTCCGCCGGGGTCGATGGGGTCAGACCTGACGCCATCGAGGTGCCGGAGGCGGGGTTCATCGCGGAACTACGAGCTGATCTCAAAGCCCGTCGGTTCACCCCGATGCCTGTGCGGGAGCGGATGATCCCGAAGCCGGGGGCGACGAAACGTCGCCGGCTCGGCATCCCCACTGCGCGGGACCGTGTCGTGCAGGCCGCCCTCAAGTTGGTGCTGGAGCCGATCTTCGAGGCGGGGTTTCGCCCGTGCTCCTACGGGTTCCGCCCGAAACGCCGAGCCCACGACGCGATCGCCGAGATTCATCAGTTCACCTCCCGCTCCTACGAGTGGGTGTTCGAGGCTGACATCGAGGCGTGCTTCGACCAGATCTCGCATCCGGTGCTGATGGACCGGGTCCGTCGTCGGGTCGGGGACAAACGCGTCCTGGGTCTGGTGAAGGCATTCCTGCGCGCGGGCATCCTCAGCCTCGATCCACCGATGAAGGTCGAACCGGCGGGAGCCCGGGTATAGAAAGTGCCCCCTGAACTGGAAGGATAGGAGTGTTGACGCTTCTATCGGTCGGTTCGAGAGGGCACTTCGCAGGTGAGATTACGCTATGACGCGCCGGTGGTGCGCGCGACGTTCGACGATCCAAATCTGGTGTCGTGTGCCGGCCTTGTTCCGGTGATGCGTCTGGCCGAGCAGGCCGGTCTGCACGATGCGGTCGCCGACCGGGTGAGTCTGCCGACGGACAAGGGCGCGAATCCGGCCGGGAAGGTCGCCACGATCGTGGCCGGGATGCTCGCGGGCGCGGACAGCATCGATGACCTTGACGTGGCCCGGCACGGCGGGATGCGGTCACTGTTCACCAGCGTGTACGCGCCCTCGACGCTCGGTTCGTTCCTGCGCACGTTCACCCACGGGCATGTGCGGCAGTTACAGGCCGCCGCCCGCGACACTCTGGTCGGCCTCGCCGCCCGGACACCGCTACTGGCCGGCGCGGACACGCTGTGCTTTGTGGACATCGACTCGATGCTGCGCCGTGTCTACGGCAAACAGAAGCAGGGCATCGGGTTCGGTCACGCCAAGGTCGGCGGCTACAACGTCTGGTTGCGCGGCTACAACCCCCTCGTGGCGACGTTGTCCACCCCGCTGACGGCGCCGGTCGTCGCTACCACGAGGCTGCGTTCGGGTAACACCGGCTCCAGCAAGGGCGCTGCCAGCATGATCGCCGAGACGATCACCACCGCCCGTGCCTGCGGCGCGACCGGCGAGATCGTGGTGCGGGCCGACTCCGCGTTCTACGCCAAGGCGGTCATCAGCACCTGCCGGCGCCACCAGGTGCGGTTCTCGGTCACCACCCGCATCGACACCAAGATCCGCGCCGCCTGCGACAGCATCGGCGATGACCAGTGGATCAACATCCGTTACCCGCAGGCCGTCTGGGACGACGACGAGCAGCGGTGGATCTCCGACGCGCAGATCGCCGAGACCACCTACACCGCCTTCGCCGGCACCCGGCACGCCGTCACCGCCCGGCTGATCGTGCGCCGCATCCGCCGCGACGACCCTACCCAGGCCCCGGGCCAGGAAGAACTCCTACCGAACTACCGATATCACGCGGTGTTCACCGACAGCCCGTTCACCCTCGTGCAGGCCGAAGCCCAGCACCGGCAGCACGCGGTCATCGAGCAGATCAACGCCGACCTGATCGCCGGCCCTCTCGCGCACCTGCCGTCCGGCCGGTTCAACGCCAACGCCGCCTGGCTGACCTGCGCCGGCATCGCCCACAACCTCACCCGGGCCGCCGGTCACCTCGCCGCCGGCGCCTGGACGACCGCCCGGACCACCACGATCCGGACCCGGATCGTCACCGTCGCCGCCCGCCTCGCGCACCGGGCCCGCACCATCCACCTGCACCTACCCGAGCACTGGCCCTGGCAACCCGCGTTCGAGAATCTGTTCACCGCCATCCGTACCGCACCCGACTGACCGCCGCATACCGACCGGAACCAGGCGGCCCGACCACAAGCCACGAACCCCACCCCACTCCAGCACAACCTGCCCAGAGCAAGCCGACCACGTAATCGGCAATTCCGCCGTACCCCAAAACCACCCGATATCAGAGCTATTCAAACGCGACCATCACGAACCGCGTCGGTGGATCGAGGCTCAGCGAGGACGGCACGGCCGTTTCATGATCGATAGTGGCGGGGAGTGACGATGTGTTTGGTGGCGTGTCGGATATGGACGAAGCTCCGTTGAGACCAGGTCCTCTCACAGATCTGGTTCAAACGGAGCTTCGTCGTGCCGCAGTCTGCCACCCTCATCACCGATCCGTCGCCTGCGCCGCTGTCCGGGGACGTCTCGTTCACGCCTTCGTGTCACGGTCTGCTCGACCTGCTGCTCGCCGTCTGCGACGGCCGGTCCGACCAGGGCCGTGATCATCCGGTCGCGGTCGTGCTCGCACTGGTCGCGGCGGCCACGGTCGCCGGGCTGAAGGGTTACACCGCGATCAGCGGCTGGGTCGCCGATGTGCCTGCCGAGATCCTCGACGGCCTGTACCTGCGCGTCGAGGCCCGGCCGGCTGGGCGGCCGTCGCGCTCGACGCTGTGGCGGGTCTGCACCGACACCGACGGCGACGTCCTGGACGCGGTGATCGCCGAATGGACTACCGCCCAGCGCACCAGCACCGGCGAGCAGGCTCCCACCAGCACCGACACGGTGACACAGGTCCGCCTGGACGGAAAGACTGTGCGCGGCGCCGTCAACGCCGACGGCGAGCAACTGCATCTGTTGTCCGCCCTGGCCGGCTCGCCCGGCCCGGACCCGGCCGCGCTCGTCATCGCCCAAGCCCCCACCGACGGCGCGAAGACCCGCGAACCGGAAACCGCCCGTGCACTGCTGGAAACCCTCGATCTGCGTGGCGTGACCATCACCGCGGACGCGCTGCACACCGTCAAGGCCACCGCCGAACTCATCCACCGGCAAGGCGGCCACTTCGTGCTGCCGGTCAAGGAGAACCGGCCCGCGCTGTTCGAAGCCCTCGACGCCCTACCCTGGGCCACCACCGTGATCGGATACGAGAGCACCGAGGCCGGACACGGCCGCAGCACCCGCCGCACCATCCGCGTCCTGCCCGCACCGGCCGGCCTGCCGTTCCCGCACGTCAACCAGGTATGGCTGATCGAACGCTACGTCACCGGCAGCGACGGCAAACAATCCGCCGCCGCGCAACTGGGTGTCACCAGCCACCCCGCCGACGCCGCCGGACCGGCCGAGATCGCCGCGTTCAACCGCGGCCAATGGTCCATCGAATCCCTACACTTCATCCGCGACACCTGCTACCGCGAAGACCACTCCCGCGTGCGTACACGCTCCGGACCACGCGTTCTCGCATCGCTGCGCAACCTCGCGATCAACGCCCTACGCCTAGCCGGCCGGACCGACATCACCGAAGCCACCCGCTGGGCCAACCGCAACATGACCAGACCATTCACCATCCTCGGCCTCACCGGATGATGTTGAAACGGCCGTGGCGAGGACGGCCAGGCGCAGGCCACCGTTGCCGGCACCCCGCAAGGGGGCGTCCTTTCGCCCCTGCTCGCGAATGTGGCACTGCCGGGTAGACGGCGGGAGTTTCACCCGCCGTCCCCCACAGATCCGGACGTGAACCTCTCGACTCATCCGGCTCGTGCCGTTCGGTTGTCAGGTCGTGTACCGCATCGCCCAGTGCGCGAACAGGTCGGGCGACCGTTGCCGGACGTCTCGTAGCCATACTCGAGCTCTGTCGTCGCTGCGTTTGAGTCGCTTGTACTTCCACTTCGCCCAGCGCATCAGATGACGATCGATGCGCTTGCCGATCGGGTAGACCGCGCTCGGGTAAAACACGGTGAAGTAGTTCAACCAGCCCCGAAGGACAGGGTTGACCTCTACGGCGAGGTCTGCCAGGTTGCCGGTCGTGCGTCGATGTAGCCGCCAGGACGCGACCTTGCGGCTCATATCGGTCAGCTTCCCCGGGGCAACCGCGGGTAGGAACCCGGTCCGGGCCCTTCCGCGGGTCTTGTCCCAATGCCATTAAGTTAAGGCGTCTGGGCAGGCCAGCCTGGGTATGGCGGGCCCGTCGTGGCGGGTGGTCCGGTCGGTGGGTCGTTTGACGCGGTAGGAGTTGTGGCGGGCGCGTTTGATGACGCGGGGGCAGCTGCGGTCGCGTCGGGGCGGGTTCGGCTGGTGGCGGATCTCGGTGAGGGCATCGTCGAGGGCGGTGGAAAGGTGCTCAGGGGGTAATGGCCGCCTGGTCGGTGACCTGGCGGCGTACGACGCGTAGGCCTTTGACGAACGACATGCGGTCGGGGTCGTAGCCGGCCGGGTCGGCGGCTTCCAGCAGCAGTGCGCGGATGGCGTAGTGGGCCAGCAGTAGTCCCCACATCTGCTGTTCGACCAGGTCAGGGACCTTCGATCGGAGGACTTCGCCGCGGCCGCGCAGGTCCGTCTTGATCTCGTTCAGAGTGGACTCTTCTTCCCAGCGCTGCTGGTAGGCACCCGCCAGTTCCATCGCGGGGACCTCGTGGTGGTCGGTGAGGGTGGTGACCACCACGATGAGTTCGCCGTCGGGGTTGCGGTCCGGGACGGTGTACTCGACCACCCTGACGAGGCGGGCGAGATCGGCCGGGATCTCCTGGCCGGTCCGGGCCTGCTCGACCAGCCTGGCCCGGCGTTGCGCGGACAACCCCGCCTTGAAGATCAGTGCCTGGTAGGAGCCGTCCGCGAGCCACCGCAGATGCCCGATGGACACGCTCGCGCCGACTCGCCAGGCAAGGTCCGCGCCGGTGGCGGCGAAGGAGTTGAACAGGTCGAAGGAGTACAGGCCCGCGTCGGCCAGGACCAGCATGCCCGGCCCGACCCGCCCGGCCAGATCCTTGATCAGGGTACGTTCCCCGGTGCGGCACGACCCGAGTACCGCCCCGACGATCGCGTGGCTGCCGCACTCGGCCAACGCCGCGATGTGCAGCTTCGGGTACGCCGACGCCTTCGGCCCCGACCCCATCCGGTCGAAGCGTTCCACGTTGGCCGGGGTGTCGGCCACGTCGAGGGTGGTCGCGTCGATCGCCATCAGCCGGCGCCGGGCCAGCCAGGCGCCCTTGGTGCCCGGTCCAGCCAAGGGCACGCACGCCCTGTCGAACAACATCTTCACCGGCTCGGCGCCCAGCCGCTGACGTGCCTGGGTGATCGCCGACGCCGTCGGGACCTGCCAGTCATCGTCCCAGGAACCAAGTCTGCGCAGGTTACCCACCAGCCGGCGCATCACCTCGTCAGAAGACTCGGCGCAGAACAACCCCATCGCGATCACGTAACGGATCATCACGTGCGCCGGCAGCCGCCGGACCCGCTTCTCACGCCGCCCGCTGCGGTTGAGTACCTCTTCCAGCAGATCCCGGTTGAACCGGGCCGACACCACCCCGAGCCCGATGTGATCGGTCAACCGGCCCTGCGGCCGCAGCGACTCCACCCCAGACGACGTCACGCCACGGCACGGTACCGGCCCGCCGACCCCTAGTCAGCTCACCGCGCTGACCAGCACTGATGCCTTAACTGAACGGCATTGGGTCTTGTCCCATGCCTTCCGGGGACGAAACGCGTACCCGCAGAACGTGAACGTCACCAGCTCGTAGTCGAGACGGCGCCGGTCGTCTTTGCAGTACACGATGCGCGTCTTGTCGGGGTGCAACTGCAACCCGATGTCCGCGAACCGACGATCGATCGCCTGACGCACCTGTTGCGCCTGACGTTCGGTCACGCAGTGGACCACCACATCGTCTGCGAACCGCTCGAACCCGACCCCGGGAAACTCACGGCCCATCCAGGTGTCGAAGCCGTAGTGCAGAAAAATGTTGGCGATCAACGGGGAGATCGGACCACCCTGCGGTGTCCCCTTGTTCCGATGGGTCAGGGTCCCGTCGGGCATCAGCATCGGCGCTCTCAACCAGCGCTCCACATACAGCATGACCCACGGGTGAGTCGTGTGACGCGCCACCGCCTTGAGCATCAAATCCCACCGCACGGAGTCGAAAAAGGCCTTGACGTCCAAATCGACGACCCAGTCCTTCTTGAAACACCGCTGCCGACACACCCGAATCGCATCGATCGGGGACCGTCCGGGACGATATCCGTAGGAGTCGTCGTGGAACACCTTCTCCACCTCCGGCTCCAACACCAGCACCGCCACCGTCTGCGCCACCCGGTCGACCACATTGGGAATGCCCAGAATCCTGACCCCACCCTTCTTCGGGATCTCCACCGCCCGGACCGGGCCGGGGAAATAGCTGCCCGACGACATACGGTTCCAGTAACTGGATAGGTGCTGGAACATCGGGTATGCGTGTACGCCGATTTGCTCAGGTGGTGGCGGGGATCCAGGGGTTTCCGGTGACGGCTTGGATCAGGGCGTCGAGCATGTTGTTGCCTTGGCGGATGGCGGTGGCGGTGTAGCTGCGGATGGCGGCGAAGTGTTCGGCGCCGGTCATGGTGCGCATGCTTCCGGAGACCTTGATCCGTAGTTTCGGCATACGGATGGTCTGTTCGGCGGCGTTGTTGTCGAAGGGGACGGCCGGGTCGGTGACGAATCGTAGGTAGTCGTCGCGGCGGTCGCGGAGCCGGACGAACAGGGCGTGGTGTTTGCGCTGGAGTTTGCCGTCGCGGCCGGCGGTGGCCTGCGCGCCGAGCACGACGGCGGAGCGCAGCAGGTGCTGCTGCTCGCGTAGGGCGTCCGGGTTCGCTGTGTCCTGCCCGGTGTGGGCGTCGTCGGCCAGGCGGTTGAGCCGGCGCAGCGCGTTGATGGCTTGGGTGGCGAGGTCGGCGGTGGGGCCGGTGGCGGTGTCGGTGACGTAGACCAGTTCACGCAGCACGTGGGCGTTGCACAGGGCGTGGTTGGCGCTGGTGTAGGTGTCGTATGGCGCCCACGCGTCGTGCACGGCGACACCGGTGAAGCCGGGCAGGACACCGGCGTCGTCAATGGCGGCGGCGCCGCGTCTGCGGTGCGCCGTGAGGAGCACGTCGGTGCCGGTGGACGCGGAGTGCAGCCAGGCCAGACGGCCTTCGACGCGCATCCCGGTCTCGTCGAAGTGCACGACCGGCGCCTGCCGGATCCGGTCGCGGATCACCGGCAGCACCTGCTCGATGATGCCGAGGGCGGTGCGTGTGACCCAGGCGGTGACCGTGGCCGCCGCGACCGGCAGGCCGAACAGGTCCCGCAGCGCGTCGGCGGTACGGCCGATCGACAGGAACTGCCCGTGCAACAGGTAGACCCCGATCGCGGCGATCCGCGGCCCGTACACGGCAGGCGCGGTGGCCTCGGCGGGCCCGATGCCGGTGGTGCGATGTCCACACGGGCAGGCGAGGGTGACGATCTGATGCTCGGTCACCACGACCGTCGGTTCCGGAATGTCGAACACCTGCCGCCGGGTCACGGACACTTCGGCCGCGCCGGCCAGATCGTTGTCGCAGCCCGCGCACACCTCGGGGGTGTGCCGCACGATGACGTCGGGGTCGGCGACCTGCTCCAGAGTGGTGCCGGGCTGCCCGGCCGGGCGCCCCGGCCCCCGCCCGGACCTACCGCGCAAAGATTTGGGTGCCGGCTTGGCCAGCCCGTCCGTCGACGGCGGTTTCGAGGAGTTCTTCGACGACTGCTTCAGCTGGGCTTCCAGATCAGCGATCCGGCACTTCGCCGTACTGAGGTCAGCCTCCAGCTCCGCGATCCGCCCGAGCGCCTGATCCAACCGGGCGAACAGGTCCGCGTTCAGCGCAAGCAGCTGCTCATACGACGGCTGCGAAGGATCGGCGGGCACGAACGGTCAACCTCCCCGAGTCAGAGGCGATTTGACTGATCGAGGGCGATAAACGAAAGGTGCTCCTGACCTGCAAGGATTTGGGTGTCGAGTCCATGTCCACAGCAGAAGCGGGTGCACCTTTCTGGTGAGTAAGGGTAGCGGGTGGGATCAGCGGCTGGTCGTCGGCGCGGGCGGGAAGGGTCTGGTCGGTCACGCGGGTGCGGTCCTGCTGCGCAAATGCGCAGATCGGACCGGTCTGACCAGCGGTTTGAACAAGGTGCTACCGCGCGGCAAGGGCCCTGGGTGGTGGGATCGCGGCACGGTCCTGGTCTCACTCGCGGTCGCGATCGTGCTCGGCGCCACGAGCATGTCCGACATCGCGGTCCTCGCCCATCAGGGATTGGTCTTCGGTGATCGGCCGTCGGAGCCAACCGTCCGGCGAGCGTTGGCCGGTCTCGACGAGACCGCGCTGAAACGGATCGGCAAAGCGCGGGCGAAGGTCCGCGCTCACGTATGGGCCCTGCTCGCCCGCCGCCCGCAAGGGTTCCCGTGGCTGACGGTGGCGGGCAAGCTGCTGTCCGGGTGGGTGGTCATCGATCTGGACGCCACCCTGATCACCGCTCACTCACCGAAGCAGGGTGCGGCGGCCACGTTCAAGAAGGGTTTCGGGTTCCATCCGCTCGGTGCGTGGTGTGCGAACACCGCGGAATGCCTGGCCATGCTGCTGCGGCCCGGCAGTGCCGGCTCGAATACGGTCGCCGATCACATCCGGGTTCTCGGTGAGGCGATCGCTCAGTTGCCGGTCGCCTACCGGCGCAAGATTCTGATCAGGGTCGATGGGGCCGGTGCCACCCACGACCTGCTCGAGCACATCGAGGCGATGAACCGGCTGTGGCGCAGCGTGAAGTTCACCGTCGGCTGGACGATCACCGACGCCGACGAGATCGCGATCGAGCAACTGCCTGCTGAAGCGTGGACCGACGGCCTCGCCCAGGACGGCACGGCCGTCGACACCGCGCATGTCGCGGAACTGACCGGCCTCAACCAGCGCCTGGAGAACTGGAACGGCCGGCTACGGCTGCTCGTGCGGCGCACGAAGCCGTCGGCCCGGCACGCGAAGAATCTCACCGCGCTGGAGAAGCGGACCGGCTGGCGGTACGCGATCGTCGCCACCAACATCAGCCGGATCGCCGGGGTGCCGGGCTCGCACCAGCCGCAATGGATCGACGCTTTGCATCGTTCGCACGCAGGAGTGGAAGACAAGGTGCGCACGAACAAGGCCATGGGCCTGCGGAACCTGCCGTCGAAGGCCTGGACCGTCAACCGCGGCTGGGTCCTCGCCGCCAACATCGCCGCGGACATCACTTCCTGGACCCGGTTGCTCGGCCTGCACGACCAGGACGACCTCGCCCACGCCGAACCCGCAACACTGCGTTACCGGCTGCTGCACCTGCCCGCGAAACTGGCCGCCCACGCCCGCCGGCGTGTCCTGTCCATCCCCGAGACCTGGCCGTGGGCCGACGCGTTCACCCTCTGCTGGCAGCGCCTCACCCTGCTACCACTGACAACCTGACCCTGGACCCCTGTACCTACCAGTAGAAAGACCGTGACCGAGGGCCCGGAGAACTCGCGCTTCCACAGCGACACGTGGCGATATCACACCCAAACCGGGTGGACAAAACGGTCAAGCCGAAACGGTCAGGCAGGGAGCAAGACCCTCTGACGGATCGAGGCCAACCTCGTTTCGAACTGTTCGATCGTCACTCCGTCGGCCCCGGCCGCTCCGCCATTACCTTTCACCTTCAACCACGCGGCCCAGATCAGCCGCTTTGGGATATCGTGCGACTTGCCTGTCAACCCTGGCTGACTCACGCGGTTCCTCCCTCACGGTTGACCGCACAAACCAGCCTGAACGACCCCGCCCCTTCGCTCCCCGACCCACTGCGATACGCAGGCGGTTCACAGCTACTACGGGCGAGTCCGCCAGCGGCCCCGCATCGGTACTCTGCTCCTCGCGGTCTCCTCCGCTTGGAGTCCTCCCTCTCGCCGCCGGTCAACCGACGGACAGTGTCGGGGTCCGCCTTCACACGTTCCGTATGAGAGCCTGGACCGGGCTCATGCTGCCTATATGCCGGACACCACCTGGGCAGTAAGCGGATATCCCCCAGGCTCATCCCGAGACTCACCTCCGGCCTCGGTTCTGATGTCGTCTGACTGAGTTTCGACACGTCAACGGCAGAGAACTCGACGTTCATCGCTCATCTTCCCGGTCCATACCTGACGCGATCACAGTCACGCCTTCTCCAACGACGCTCAGGACGACGGTCTTCAGCCAACGCCCCTCGTGGTGGTTTGAAGCCTGCTTCCGCAAGCCGGCTCCGGAGGGCCAAACAACCTCCATCTCCCATACAGCACCGCAGTCCACGAGACCGTCATCAATCTTTGCCTCGCTTTCCACGTTCGTGTTCACAAGAGCTGATCTCAGCGACGCATATGGGTTGATTGGCGCGACACGGGCGAAGGCGGCGAGTCGGGCGGCAGTGGAGACAGGCGTGGAGCCATCGATAGACATGTCCTTGCGACAGATCCACGTCTTCGAGAGGGCTCCACGTGATTGCCTATCGTGCCATGATCGACGTCCCGAGGGAACTCGTGCAGCATCTCGCGCGGCTGCTGTACGTGCAGCGCCGGGCCTGCGGCACTCGCCGTGGCACTCGTGCGTTGACCTGCTTCTACCAGGCCCTGATGGTGCTCGTGTGGTTCCGCAAGGGTGAGGACATGACCTTGCTGGCAGCCGGCTTCGGTATCTCCCGGGCGACGGCGTACCGCTACCGCGACGAGGGCATCACGGTGCTCGCCGCCCAGGCGGCCGACCTGCACACCGCTCTGCGTCGGGCCGCCGCCGACGGCTGGTCCCACGTGATCCTCGACGGCAAACTGTTCGACTGCGACCGGCTCACCGAGACCACCCTGTCGGTCAAGGGCGAGACCATCGACGCCTGGTACTCCGGAAAACACCGCGACTTCGGCGCGAACATCCAAGCGATCATGCGTCCAGACGGGCTGCCGATCTGGACCTCGGAAGCGATGCCCGGACATCTACACGACACCAGCTGCGCCCGCGACCTCGGGATCACCGCCGCCCTGAACTGGTCCGCCGCCGAACTCGACCTGCCCGCCCTGGCCGACTCCGGCTACGAAAGCACAGGCCACGGCATCAAGACCCCGATCAAGCAGCCCACCGACGGCAGCCGCCTCGCACCCGACAACCGCGCCTACAACCGACTGCTCCGCGGCCTGCGATGGCAAGGCGAACGCGGCTTCGCCATCCTGATCGGACGCTGGAAGACGCTCCGCCACACGAACATCAGCCCACGCCGAATCGGCGACATCGTCACCGCCGCATTACACCTGACCCACTTCGAATACAAATACCTATCCGAATCTTGTTGAGATAACTTCATTGGGAATGCCCAGAATCCTGACCCCACCCTTCTTCGGGATCTCCACCGCCCGGACCGGGCCGGGGAAATAGCTGCCCGACGACATACGGTTCCACAGCCGGTAGAGGTTGTCAGCCAACCTCGTTTCGAACTGTTCGATCGTCACTCCGTCGGCCCCGGCCGCTCCGCCATTACCTTTCACCTTCAACCACGCGGCCCAGATCAGCCGCTTTGGGATATCGTGCGACTTGCCTGTCAACCCTGGCTGACTCACGCGGTTCCTCCCTCACGGTTGACCGCACAAACCAGCCTGAACGACCCCGCCCCTTCGCTCCCCGACCCACTGCGATACGCAGGCGGTTCACAGCTACTACGGGCGAGTCCGCCAGCGGCCCCGCATCGGTACTCTGCTCCTCGCGGTCTCCTCCGCTTGGAGTCCTCCCTCTCGCCGCCGGTAAACCGACGGACAGTGTCGGGGTCCGCCTTCACACGTTCCGTATGAGAGCCTGGACCGGGCTCATGCTGCCTATATGCCGGACACCACCTGGGCAGTAAGCGGATATCCCCCAGGCTCATCCCGAGACTCACCTCCGGCCTCGGTTCTGATGTCGTCTGACTGAGTTTCGACACGTCAACGACAGAGAACTCGACGTTCATCGCTCATCTTCCCGGTCCATACCTGACGCGATCACAGTCACGCCTTTTCCAACGACGCTCAGGACGACGGTCTTCAGCCAACGCCCCTCGTGGTGGTTTGAAGCCTGCTTCCGCAAGCCGGCTCCGGAGGGCCAAACAACCTCCATCTCCCATACAGCACCGCAGTCCACGAGACCGTCATCAATCTTTGCCTCGCTTTCCACGTTCGTGTTCACAAGAGCTGATCTCAGCGACGCGAATGTGTTGATTGGTGCGACACGGGCGAAGCTGTTGAGATCGGACGGTGCTGGAAGAGGACGCGGAGTCCTCGGTAGGTAGTTCTCACCACAAGATCACCTACACCATGAGGACTCCGCGTGATCGCCTATCGTGCCATGATCGATGTCCCCAGGGAACTCGTGCAGTACCTCGGCCGGCTGCTGGCCGCCGAACGCCGAGCCCGCGGAACCCGGCGTGACACCCGCGCCCTGACCTGCTTCCACCAGGCACTTCTCGTGCTCATCTGGTTCCGCAAAGCCGAGGACCTGACCCTGCTGGCCGCCGGATTCGGGATCTCCCGGGCCACCGCCTACCGCTACCGCGACGAGGGCGTAGCCGTACTCGCCGCCCAGGCGACCGACCTGCACACCGCTCTGCGTCGGGCCGCCGCCGACGGCTGGTCCCACGTGATCCTCGACGGCAAACTGTTCGACTGCGACCGGCTCACCGAGACCACCCTGTCGGTCAAGGGCGAGACCATCGACGCCTGGTATTCGGGAAAGCACCGCGACTTCGGCGCGAACATCCAAGCCGTCATGCGCCCGGACGGGCTACCGATCTGGACATCGGCGGCGATGCCCGGGCATCTACACGACACCAGCTGCGCCCGCGAACTCGGCGTCACCGCCGCCCTGAACTGGTCCGCCGCCGAACTCGACCTGCCCGCCCTGGCCGACTCCGGCTACGAAAGCACAGGCCACGGCATCAAGACCCCGATCAAGCAGCCCACCGACGGCAGCCGCCTCGCGCCCGACAACCGCGCCTACAACCAGCTGCTCCGCGGCCTGCGATGGCAAGGCGAACGCGGCTTCGCCATCCTGATCGGACGCTGGAAGACGCTCCGCCACACGAACATCAGCCCACGCCGAATCGGCGACATCGTCGCCGCCGCATTACACCTGACCCACTTCGAATACAAATACCTATCCGAATCTTGTTGAGATAACTTCACTGTCGGTGCTCGACGAACACTTCACCGAGCACTGGCAGACCAACAGCGGCACCGACTACCAACGGACCAAGCGTCGCCGGGCTGGGCTGCCCAACTACAGAATCGTCCGCTACGCGGACGATTTCGTGGTGATGGTCAGCGGCAGCCAGGCACACGCGGAGGCCCTGCGAAAAGAGGTCGCCGAGGTCCTCGCACCGATGGGCCTGCGCCTGTCGGAGGCGAAGACGAAGGTCTGCCACGTTGACGAGGGCTTCGACTTTCTGGGCTTCCACATCCAGCGGAGGCACAAACGAGGCACCGGTAAGCACGTGGTCTACACCTACCCGTCGAAGAAGGCGCTGGCCTCCATCGTCGGCCGGGTACGCGCGTTGACCAGCAGATCGTCACATCCCGCTCTTGCCGTCCTGCTGCGCCAGCTCAATCCGGTGTTGCAGGGCTGGTGCACCTACTTCCGCTACGGGGTGTCCAAAGCCACCTTCGGCTACCTCGACCAGTACACCTGGCACCGGGTCGTCCGCTGGCTGCGCAAACGACATCTCCGCACGAAGATGGCCGTCCTGAAACGCCGCTACCTACCCGGATGGCGGCCAACCGAGGACGGGGTGACGCTGTTCCAGCCGCAGCAGGTGACGGTCAGCCGTTACCGCTACCGGGCGAACAACATCCCGACGCCCTGGGCAAGAGCAACACCAGGAACAACCGGATAACCCAACGGCACGGACTCGTGGAGAGCCCGGTGCCCGGAGACGGGCCCGCCGGGTTCGGAGGGCGGGCTGAAGAAACGTAGCGTGAGCAATCACGACAACGCGCTTCAGCTCGACCCTACTCGTCCATGCACAACACGACGGCCTGGTCCGGCGGGTTCAGGTACAACCCGACGACGTCGACGAGCTTCTCCTCGAACCGCTTGTCATTGGACAGCTTGAACGTCTCCACCAGGTGCGGCTTGAGCCCTCGGGCGTCCCACACCCGCTGCACCGTCGCCGCACTGACACCGACCCTCGCCGCCATCGACCGGCACGACCAGTGCGTCGCCCCCTCGGGCCGCGAATACAGCGTCAACTCCACGATCTGATCGATCACCGCCTGCGGGATCGACGGCTTACGGCCCCGCCCCGCGGCCACCTTGCCCAGATCGGCAAGCCCACGATCGGAGAACTCCGCCCGCCACGCCCGAACCGTCATCCGGGTCACCCCGGACAACACCGCATTGTCGGCGTTGGACACCCCGTCCGCAGCGCGCAACAACACCTGCGCCCGCTGCACCAGCCGATGCTCGACCGTACGCGACTTGGCAAGAGACTCCAGCAGTTCCCGCTGACCTGTTTCGAGCGCCAACGGCGCGGCAGCACGTGTCACACGCAAAGCCTACTAAACGGCTAGCTATTTACGAGACACAACACTAGAACCTGATCGCCCACAGGTGTTACCGGGGGGTTTTCGGGGGACGATTCCAAATCACATAGATAAGCGTTGAGGCCCTGGCCGGCTTGTTGCTGGTCAACGCCTCGCGCTGGTGCCCCCGGCAGGATTCGAACCTGCGACACACGGTTTAGGAAACCGATGCTCTATCCCCTGAGCTACGAGGGCCGGACGATCAACGCCGCTCGGCGGCGGCTGTCAGCGTACCGCAGGAAGCTCCCGGGGTGATCAGCGCTGGCACCGCCACCAGCGGATCACACACCGACCGCACATCGCCGGGCCGACCGGGCCGACCGTCACCGGCGGCCACGGTCGCGCGACGCCGTTCACCTGCGGTCACCAGCTGCGGAGCACACATCGCGCACATCAGCAAAGATCATCTACCGGGCTGGAGGCCCGCTGACCGCGGGCGATCTCCGTGGGACAACCGCGGTCAGCGGACTCGCCGATGGAACGGTTCCTCAAATCCCATCACTACAGCCCGATCGAGCGTGGTGGGATCGTCCGCCTATGGCAAGGTCCGTGTGCGAGAGGAGGGGCTCATGGCGCCAGTAGTGCGGCGGTCTGCCCGAGCGATCGCCGTAGACGATCTCGGACGCCTGGTGCTCATCAAACGGACACGTCCTGGCTCACTCCCGTACTGGACCACGCCGGGAGGCGGCGTCGAGCCAGACGACCTGTCCATGACGGCCACGCTGACCCGCGAACTGCGCGAAGAACTCGGCGCGGAAGCGGACATCGCTCAGCAGGTCCTCATCCTCTCCGAACAAACGGACGAGGGAATGCTGGTACAGCACTTCTTCCTCTGCCACATTCGCACGATCGACCTCGCCCGGCGCTGCGGCCCGGAATTCGAGGACCCCTCCCGCGGCCTGAGGTGACCCGAGAACTCCGGACACGTCCCCAAGTAGGGTGACGAGGAGTCCGGGAGGAACAGTACGTGAGCAAGAAACCTGCGAAGTATTCGCCTGAGTTGCGGGCAGAAGCGGTGCGTTCGGTGGTCGAGGGTCGGCGTACCTATGCTGAGGTTGCGCGTGATTTCGGTCTGGTCGCCGAGACAGTCCGGAACTGGGTGATCGCCGAGAAGAAGCGTAATCCTGGGCAGACCGACGAGACGCGGGATGCGATCGATCGGGCGAGGGTCGCGGAGATGGAACGGCGTATCCGTGAGCTGGAGCAGGAGAACGCTTTCTTGAAAAAAGCTGCGGCCTTCTTCGCGAGAGAACAACGATAAGCGAGCGTTACGCGCTTGTCGCTGCGGAGAAGGCTGCCTTCGACGTGACGATGATGTGCCGCCTGGTCGGTGTTTCCCGGTCCGGTTTCTACGAATGGCTGGATCGGCCGCCGTCGGCCGGAGAGCGACGTCGTGTGGAGTTGACCGCGATGATCGAAGCCGTGTTTATCGGCTCGGGCCGCACGTACGGGTATCGGCGTGTGCACGCCGAGCTCGTCCGCGGTGGGGTCGAGGTCGACGATGACCTGGTGCGGCGGCTGATGGGAGCGAAGGGGCTGGTGCCGGTGCAGGTGAAGCGGCGGCGAGGGCTGACCGTGCCGGACCGTGCTGCGGGGCCGATCCCGGACCTGGTCGGCCGGGACTTCACCGCGACGGTGCCGGGCGTGAAGATGGTTGGCGACATCACCCAGATCGATACCGGCGAGGGGCCGTTGTATCTGGCTTCGGTTATCGATTGCTATTCGAAGAGTGTTATCGGGTGGGCGGTCGACGAGCGTTACCCGGCTTCTTTGGTGTGCGCTGCCGTGGACATGGCAGCGCGGCGTGTTCCGCTGCCGGACGGGGCTGTTTTTCATTCCGATCGCGGCAGCCAGTACACGTCCGGCGACTTCGCGGCCACGCTTGCCCGACACGAGATTCGGCAATCAGTCGGGCGGACCGGCATCTGTTTCGATAATGCCATGGCCGAGTCGTTCTTCGGGAAACTGAAGACCGAGTGGGTACATCATCGTGTGTTCGCTACCCGGGCTGACGCACGCCGCGAGATCATCCGGTTCATCGAGGGCTTCTACAACCGGCGTCGGTTGCATTCCGGCCTTGGCTATAGACCGCCGGCCGAAGTTCTCGATGAATGGTTTGCTAATCGTCAAGTCGCATGATAGATTGCATTTGGTTCGAGTCCGGATTTTTCGGATCACGTCAGCCGCTACGACCTCGACCGAGTAGCCCTGGCCAGTGACGAACTTGTCCACCTCGACCTCAAGCCCCGAGAACTCCACACCTTCGTACTGACCAACCGGATGGCCCTGCTCGCACGAAGCGCAAGGTTCGACGCCCCCAACACCCACCTCGGCTCACACCCAAACCCTCAGCCCACCGGTCCCGAACCCGGGCGGCTGTCAGCTCAGCCACCGTCTGGCTGACCGGCCAACCCAACGGCAGCCCTGGACTTCCGGTCATCAGTCTGCGTTGAGGAAGACGGCGGGATAGCCCTGCTCCACACAGAGCGGCACACCGTGATACTGGGCGACGATCCGGGCCGCGTCGCGCTGCGGGTGCTCGACCTCCACCACCACACACTCGCCGAAGCGGACGTAACGACCGTGAACGACAACGTCGCGCCGCTGCCACCAGCCCGCGTCGACGCCGACCTGATCGTTCCAGGTGTTCAGTTGCCGCGCGGAGTACACGGCGTCGACGAACCGCACCGCGACCTGCGGCACCATCGCCGCGACCTCGGCGTCGAGGCCGGACGTGGGGACACGGTGCACCAGCAGGAACCCAGCCGGCAGATCAAGGGCCACGCCGGCATACGAGTCCGGCCAGCGACGAGGACCGGCAACATCGACAGTCTCGGCGGCTGCCATCAACTCCTCCTGCCCTGGCCAGTACGACTGCCCGGGAGCGGGAGCACTCGACTCGGACAGGTGCGGTGGAGCCGACACAGCAGGCGTCGCGCACGCGGCCACAACAAGCAACAACGGCACAACCAGCAATACGGACAGACGTCGTCGCATAACCAGGCTCCTCGCCTACAGGCACGTGCCACCAACGAGCTATACCGGTAGAACGATCCGATCTTGGGTTAGGCGTCAGGCATGGGTATCGACGCACAGATAGTCGACCATGCAAACACGCTTTCGCATTCGGCTCCCCACTCCACATCAAGGCCGATCACGATCACTCAACTCGACGTCGTAGAGAATCCTCTTAACTGCAGGCTGCCACTTCAAGTGCACATCCCCAGGACAGAGAGACTCCCGCCCCGCCATGGCCGTAGTTGTGGATCACGCATAGGCCACCGAGCCGTTCCTGCTCAAGGCGGATGCAGGGTCGTGTGGGGCGAAGGCCGACGCGGTGCTCAAGAACCCGGGCACGCCGTAGGCGTGGCTCAACTTGAGCGCAGCGGTCGATGATTGCCTCAGCCGTTCGCGGATCCGGATCTCTGCCCCACGCGCCTGTTTGGCTGGCACCTCCGAAGACCACCGCATCACCCTGCGGGTAGTAGTGCAGAAGATCGGATGAGTGCCCTGTCTCCTCGGAAAAGAACTCGGTGATACCGGGGTTCTCGACTACGACAAGTTGTCCGCGAACCGGTATCAACTCGAGGTCGGGTACGAGGTCCCGAGCGCCCATGCCGGCACAGTTGACCACGACAGGAGCCGTGGACGCCGCCTGCCTGAGCGAATCAATCCGACGGATCTCGATCTCGCCGTCGGCTGGGGACTGTAAAAACAACGGTGTAACTCCGATCAAGGGAGTAGCACCTGATGACGATCACGACCGATGCGGTGGACACTGCCGCTGTGCCCGGTGACGAGAAGGCCAAGCGGCCGCGTACGAAGACGACGCCAGGGGGTGTCGACCCGGCGCTGGTGTCACAGCTGGTGACCCAGGCTCGTGAGCAGGGGCTGCAGCTGTCCGGTGAGGGTGGGCTGCTGCAGCAGCTGACGAAGATCGTGCTGGAGTCGGCCCTCGATGGTGAGATCACCGACCACCTCGGCTACGACAAACACGACCAGGCCGGCGCGAACTCCGGCAACTCCCGCAACGGCAACCGGTCCAAGACGGTGCTCACCGATGTCGGGCCGGTGCAGATCGACGTGCCACGCGATCGAGCGGGCTCGTTCGAACCGGCCATCGTCAAGAAGCGTCAGCGCAGGTTGTCCGGGGTGGAGGACCTGGTGCTGTCGCTGTCGGCGAAGGGCCTGACCACCGGCGAGATCTCCGCGCATCTGGCCGAGGTCTACGGCGCCGAGGTCTCCCGCCAGACGATCTCCACCATCACCGACAAGGTGATGGACGGTATGACCGAGTGGCAGAACCGGCCCCTCGATCCGGTCTACCCGGTGGTCTTCCTCGACGCCATCAACGTCAAGATCAGGGACGGGAAGGTCGCCAACCGGCCGATCTACGTCGCTCTCGCGGTCACCGCCGACGGCCACCGAGACATCCTCGGCCTGTGGGCCGGCGACGGCGGGGAGGGCGCCAAGTTCTGGCTGCAGATCTGCACCGAACTGAAGAACCGGGGCGTCGACGACGTGCTCATGGCCGTCTGTGACGGACTGACCGGCCTGCCGGATGCCATCGGAGAGGTCTGGCCCCGCACCGTGGTCCAGACCTGCGTGGTGCACCTGCTCAGGAACTCGTTCCGCTACGCGGCCCGCCAGCACTGGGACGCGATTGCCAAGGCACTCAAACCGGTCTACACCGCACCGACCGAGGCCGCCGCTACCGAACGATTCCTCGAGTTCGCCGAGGCATGGAGCAGCCGCTACCCGGCGATCGTGAAGCTGTGGGAGAACGCCTGGGCCGAGTTCGTGCCGTTCCTGGCCTTCGACGCCGAGATCCGCCGGATCATCTGCTCCACCAACGCCATCGAAAGCGTCAACGCCCGCATCCGCCGCGCCGTCCGCGCCCGCGGACACTTCCCCAACGAGCAAGCCGCCCTCAAGTGCGTCTACCTCGCGGTGATGAGCCTCGACCCGACCGGGCAAGGCCGCAAACGCTGGGCCACCCGCTGGAAGAGCGCACTCAACGCCTTCGACATCACCTTCGACGGACGCCTGTCCGCCGGCCGCAAGTAGAAGATCAACCAACCCCAGTTACACCGTTAACTTGACAGACCCGTCGGCTGCGGTCAGCCGCTGGCGCAGGTAGCCAAGGTAGACCGGCATGTTGATCAGCGGTGCGGTGTATCGCCACCCGACGACGAGGCCGTCTGGGAGTTCGTTCGGCTCGCACATCCGGAATCCGTCGAGCTGACTGCTCCACTCTGGCGGATCGACGGGTTGGCGGGATGCCTCGATGCCGGCGACGAGGCGCACGCCGGTCGCTGGTTCGGTGGCGAGTTTCCGTAGGACATTGAGGGTCTGGGCGCTCCAGACGCGTACCCGGTCGACGGGTTCGACGAGATGGGGGCCCCACATCGCTCCGGCGGCGTAGGAGGTGCTCTGCTCGGGTGGTTCGGCTGCCCAGATCTTGACCCGTTTACCGGCTTCGGCGAGGCAGACAGCGGTGGTTAAGCCGGATACGCCCGCGCCGATGACGAGGGCGTCGAGGTCGCTGCGGCTCATCGCTCGACCGTAGTGTCAGGCCGGTTGCCGCGCGAGGACGTTCTCCAGGTCTGGCAACAGGTCTGCGACATGCTGGTTGCGCTTACGGCGGCGTAGTTCGTGGGCAAGAGTGTTGAGCAGGGCCGTGCTGCGCGGTGAGCGGACCTGATCGAGGCGAGGTAAAGCCATCCGGGTGACGGCGCGGGCAACAGGCGGTGCCCCTGTCGGACACAGTGGGCGAGGTCGGCCAGGAGCCACATGCTGGTGTCGAGTTCGATCATGAATGGGAAGCCGGGTCACGGTCAGTGCCGGCGCGACCTCGCGCGACGATGAGGACGTAGGTGAACAGGCCGGGCCGGAGGCTGTCGACTCGTTCCTCGGCGGACAGCACCTGGCCGTTGGTCGGGTCGATGACCAGCGATGAGGTGGACTGCTCGGCGACGACGTGGAACGACATTCCCGTGCGTCCGGCGAGGTCGGTCGTCAGACCTTGATAGGTGATGCCGGGTACTGCCGCCAGGACCTGTAGGGTCGCCGCGCGCTGCTGTGGGTCGAGGTGGTGGTGCGAGGCCATTGCGACGACACGGTCGACGAGCAGCCTCGGATAGGTGGGTTCGGCGGCCAGCTCGGGCGGCACCAGCCGCGCGATCAGCGTGTCCGTGTCGGAGGGGAACACGTCGGGTAGGTGAGTTGCCAGTTCTCCCGGCCGGTAGCGGATGGTTGTCGGCTCGGCGGCGTCGAACAGTTCCTGCTCGTCGCGGGTGGGCTGGTGGTGGACGCCTTGCAGGTCCGGTGCCCGGCGGGTGACCTCGCGGCCGGAGCCGTCCGCGTGTCGCCAGCGTTGGGTGTCGGTGCGGACGATCGCGTTGGTCGCGCGGTTCCAGTTGCGGGTGTGTAGGTATTCGTAGGGCAGCACCGTGGTGGCGCTGTCGTCCGGTGTGCTGACCAGGGTGTCGGCGAGCAGGGTCAGTCGCTGTGGTGCGGTGAGTCCGGTATCGGTGGGGGTTCGGGCAGGTGTGCTGGCCGGCGGTGTCACGGTGGCCGGGGTGCCGCCGGTCGTGTCCGGTCGCGGGCCAGCGGGTCCGGTGTCGGTCTGGCACGCGGCGAGCAGGACGAGCGTGCCGCCGACCAGCGAGGTGCACAGGAGGCGAGCCATGGGAGTGAGGTTCACGGTGCCTTCAGCAGACGGGTTTGCGGGCGTGGATGACCTGGCGTTCGTAGGAGGCCAAGAGCACGCGGGGATCGGCCATGAGCGCCCCGAACCGGTCGATGTCGCGGCCGGTGATCTCGGTCAGGGTGGGGCGCAGGTGCGTGACGATGTCCGCGAGGAGACGGCATCCGGGGCCTCCGCCGGTCCACGTCTCGGTGCCGGTGTGCGTGCAGTGCCCCGCCATTCCGTTGTCCAGCAGCAGGGTGTCGATGTCGCGGGTCCAGGTCGCCGACCCGTCCGGGCCGACGAGGACCCTGCGCGCGTGGTGCATGACGGTGCCGATCAGGCGGGCGTCCTCGGCGTCAGGTGCCCGGTAGATGCGTGGCGTGGTGGGCGTGATGAAGGCCAGCGCGAGCGTGCCGCCGGGCCGTAGTCGAGCGATCATCTGCTGCACCACGTCGACCGGGTCGCGCAGCGGACCGTGCGGCCAGCGGGCCACGATGAGGTGGTAGCTGTCGGTCGTGCCGGGCAGCAGGTCGCAGTCGAGGTCGCGCCGGTAGATGTCGATGACGCTGGTGGGGGCGAGCTGGCGGGTGTCGGCGGTGACGGCGGTGACGGATCCGTCCCGGCCGACGAGTGCGGCGAGGCGGGCAGTGATCTCACCGGGGCCGGCGCCGACCTCCAACACCACCTGACCGGGTTTGATCTTCAACCGGTCCAGGTGGTTGCCGATGATCGAGTCGAGAAGCTGGTGCGCCGGTCCCGGGCGTGTGAACAGCGACGTGGTGGTCATGGGTTTCTCCGGGTGTCCGTGTCGGGTCAGGGCTGGTGGAGCGGGCGGATGGATACGTGAGGATGCCAGTGCAGCTCGATGCGGTCGGGGTGGTGGACGAGGGTTTGGTCGATGAGGCGGGTCAGGTGCTGGCGGAGTTCGGTGCGGGTGGATTGGTGCCAGCGTTGGTAGGTGATCAGTGGTCGGGCTGTCGAGGTGCGGCGGTCGTGGGCGGCGGCGGAGCCGACCACGAGGGCTTCTAGGTGTTCGGCGGGGTGCAGGGTGAGGCAGAAGCAGACGTAGAAGCGGCGGCGCGGGGTGGGCGCGTAGGGCTGGAGGAGTTGCCAGCAGGTGGTGCAGCGGGCGAGGTCGGTGAGCAGCCACAGGCTGGTGTCGTCCTCGGCCATCAGGTCACCGCACCGCGCGTGGTGGTGGGTGGGGTGGTTGGCGACGGTGTTCGGGTCTTCGTCGCCAACCACCCCGTGCCGTCCGCCGTGCCGGAGGCTGGTGGGCGGACGGTGGTGTCCACCAGGCCCGGTCGGGCTCCTGGGAGCAGTCGAGCCGACGGGCCGGGTGAACCACGGTCGAGGCAGGGATGTCGCCTCGCCGCTGGGGTGGGGATCACGGGCTGAGTTCATGCGGTGGCGGTGGTCGGGATGGTGAGCAGGTCGTGTACCTGTTTGGGGCTCTCGCGCAGGTCGGCGGTGGTGATGTGCCGGGCGATGCGGGCGCGGTCGAGAACGGCGATGTCGTGGGCGACCTGGAGGGCGAGGGGAAGGTTCTGCTCGGCGAGCAGAACGGCGGTGCCACGGTGGGCGAGGCCGGTGATGATCGCCGCGACGTGGCTGACGATGGCGGGGGCGAGTCCTTCGGAGGGCTCGTCGAGCAGCAGCACGTCGGGGGCCGCGAGCAGCGCGCGGGCCAGGGCGAGCATCTGCTGTTCGCCTCCGGAGAGTTGGTGGGGTCGGTGGTGGCGCCGGTCGGCGAGGGCGGGGAACAGGTCGAGTACCTCGCGGGGGCTGACCGCCCTGGGTCGGGTGGCGCGCGCTTGAGGTAGGGCGAGGTGTTCGTCGACAGTCAGTCCGGCGAACAGGCGGCGGCCCTGGGGGACGAGGCCGAGGCCGGCGCGGGCACGCCGACGGGCGTCGAGCCCCGCCATCGGCTGTCCGTGTAGGCGGATATCGGTGCCGACCGCGGCGGGGTGGAGGCCGGCGATGGTGTTGATCAGGGTGGTTTTGCCGGTGCCGTTACGGCCGACGACTGCGGTCACCCGACCGGCACGGATGTCGAGGGTGATGTCGGTGAGCACAGGCGCGCCGGTGTAGAAGGCACGCAGGTCGCGTACGCGCAGGACGGGTGTGCCTGCGGCGTGGGTGGCGCTGGTGGTGTCGGTGTCCGGTGGTGGGCTGGTGGTGGGGTCGGTGCCGAGGTAGACGCGGCGTACTTCGAGGTGGTCGCGGATGTCGGTGGGGGTGCCGGTGGTGATGTGTCGGCCGTGGTGCAGGACGGTGACGGTGTCGCAGGCGGCGGCGACGAAGTCGAGGTTGTGGTCGACCAGCAGGACACTGATCTGATCCGGCAGGGCACGGATCAACTCGATCAATCCAGCGACCTCGGACCCGGTGAGGCCGGCGGACGGTTCGTCGAGCAGCAGCAGCCGGGGCCGGGCGGCGAGGGCGACGGCGATCTCCAGGCGGCGTTGGTCGCCGTAGGCGAGCTGCGCGGCGGGCAGGTCGGCGTGGTCGCCGAGGCCGACCTGGGCTAGGGCCTCGTGCGCGGCGGCCACCGCCCGAGGACCGGTGCGTAGGGCGGCCAGGCGCTGGCCGGGCACAGCGAGCAGCACGTTCTGCACAGCGGTGAGAGGCAGGGCGAGGGCGGGGTGTTGCCAGGTGCGGGCGATACCGGCGCGGGCACGGCGGTACGGCGGCCAGCGGTGGATGTCGCGTCCGCCGTAGCGGATACGCCCCGCGGTGGGGCGCAGGGTGCCGGCGATGAGGTGCAGCAGTGTGGACTTGCCGGCGCCGTTGGGGCCGATGACCGCGTGCCGGGTACCGGGGTGCAGGTCGAGGCTGACCTCGTCGACGGCGCGGCGGGCACCGTAGGTGCGCGAGACGGCCTCCAACCGCAGCAGCGGATCGCTCGCGTTCGGCGTTGGGTGCTGTAGTGGTGTGGTCATGCCCGCCTCCGCAGGAGTCGGATCGTGAGTTCGGCGAGCCGGTGCCGGGGCAGGTAGGCCAGGAGGAGGAAGCACAGGCCGAGCAGGGTGGGTCCGTGGCCGGCGAGTAGGCCGCCGGCCCAGTCGCGGGCGGCGACGAGGAGGATGGCGCCGGCGCAGGCGCCGGTCATGCTGCCGGAGCCGATGAGCGCGGCGGCCAGGGCGAGGGCGGAGATGGCCATGGCGGCGTCGGCGGGTGAGACATACCGGGTGACCGCGATCGACAGGGCGCCAGCCGCACCCGCGATGCCACCGGCGAAGGTGTAGGCGGCCAGGAGCAGTCGGCGGGGATGGTGCCCGGCGGCCTGTACGCGGGGTTCGTGGGCGGCGATGCCGCGTAGCAGCAGGGCGAAGCGGGTCCGGACGAGCACCGCCACGGCAGCACCGATGAGCAGCGTGCAGGCGAGTACGTACAGGTAGATCCAGCCGGGTCGGGTCATCGCCGGGAGGCCGGGTAGCGCCACGACGGGTGGGGTGTGCACGCCTTCGCTGCCACCCGGTGCCCACCGGGAGGCGCCAGCGTGCACCAGCTCACCCACGCCGAAGGTGACCATGAGGAATGTGGTGCCTCGGGCCCGCACGGCGAGCAGGCCGGTGAGCGCGGCGGCGACGGCCCCGGCGGCGGCAGCCGCGACCAGTTGCACCGGGCCGAGGCTGGTCAGCGTGGCGATCGTGGCAGCGGTGTAGGCGCCGACGGTGAGGTGGGCGGCTTGGCCCAGCGGCGGCAGCCCGGCCAGCCCGACGAGGACCTGGGCGCTCATGGCGAGGACGGCCATGACCAACGCGGTGGCGGCGAGTGAGATGAAATATCCGTTGACCAGCCACGGCATCGCGACCGCCGCCGCCAGAGCACCGGCTCCCGCCGCCGGCCACAGCCACGCCGGCACGACCTCACGGCAAGGCGCCACCGGTTCGACGGTCGCGCCGGAGCTCGGGGTCAGGGTGGTGATCATGCGGGCCGTCCCGCAAGTGCGGTGCGCTGCCGGACGGTGAGCGCGGACAGCATGGCGACAGCGAGGACGAAGCTGGCGGCGCCGGGGGCGAGGGCGACGCCGAGAGTGAGGGCCTGCCCGACGCCGAGAGCGGCCAGGAGTGCGCCGCGGATGCTGCCGAGTCCACCGACGACGCAGACGATCAGCGAGTACACCAGGATCGTGGTGTCCACCCCTGGTGCCGGGCCGATGACCGGGGCCCCGAGGACCCCGGCGGTGACCGCGAGGACTCCCCCGCCGATCAGCACGCCGGTGCGAACCGTGCCGGTGCGAAGGCCGGTGGCGGCCGCCATACCGGGGTCGGCGACCACCGCGCGGACGACCGCGCCGGTGCGGGAGCGTTCGACGAGCCAGAACAGCCCCAGCACGAGCAGCACGCCGACAGCGATGAAGCCCAGCCGGTAGACCGGGTACTGGTAGTCGCCGAGGCTGACCGACCCGGCGACCGCCCGGGGTGGGTCGACCGAGCGGGGTTCGGCACCGAAGACGAGGCTGAACTGATCGGCGGCGATGTAGGCGATACCGAGGGTGGCCAGCACCTGATCCAGTGGCCGGTCCGCCAGGGGGCGTACGGCGGCGGCGAGGCCCGCACCCCCGAGTGCGCCCACCGCCACGGCGACGCCGAGGGCGAGAGTGAGGCCGGTCCAGGCGTCGTCGGCGAGGTGCCAGGCGAGGTAGGCGCCGGCGAGGTAGAGGGTGCCGTGGGCCATGGAGAACACCCCGGCCACGCCGAAGATCAACGTCAGGCCGGCCGCGATGACGAACAGCAGCAGCCCGTAGGCGACCCCGTCCAGTGCGGTGATCGTGTACGCGGTGACGAACCCGTCCCAGCCCACGACACCCTCCTTCCTTAGTCTCGGGAATCGGTCAGGCGGGGATGGGGCGGCGGCCGGTGGTGGTGTGCATCAGGTAGCCCGACAGCATCAGCTCCGGGTCCATCAACACCTCCCGCAACTCGGCCAGATCCTCCAAGGTCATGCCGGCGGCGAGCAGTTCCGGCTCGCGTTGGATCGAGTTGGAGCGGTGCAGCAGGCAGATACCCGTGCCGCCGCGCCACAACCGGGACTCGATACGGCTGTCCACGTCGACCAGACCGGCGCGCCGCATCGCCTCCGGCGCCCGCTTCGCCCACCCCATGTCCGCGCCCCGCGACTCACCGAAGGCCAGCAGAGCGTCCTGGAAGCGTTCGATCAGGGCGGTGGCGCGGGTGCTGGGGCTGGCGCGGATCATGTCGCGCCAGGTGCAGTCCCAGTCCGCCACCACCAACACCCCACCCGGCGCCAACGCCGCCATCAGCTGGGTGAGGACCTGGTCGCGTTCGGGCAGGTGCATCAACACCAGACGGGCCACGATCGCCTGCTGCGCCCCCTCCAACTTCATCTGCCGGATGTCGCCGGCCCGCACGGTCACGGTCGAGCCGGCGGTGATGTGGCGGGGGTCGAGGTCCACGGCGGTCACGTGCCCACCCGGGGCGACCTGGTCGGCCAGCCAGGCGGTCAGCGTGCCCGCCCCGGCCCCGACGTCGGTGACCTTCCAGCCCGGTCCGATGCCCAGCTCGAACAGGGTCCGGCGGGTGCCCGGGTCGAGGACCTCACCCAGATGACGCAACTGGTGGGCGGCCTCGTCGGTGGCGTTGTCGAACATGTACCCGGCGGACTGCCCGTCGGCGGTGGTCGTGGTCATGATGGATCTCCGTTCAGGAGCCGAGGGTGGTCAGGGTCTGCACGGTGCGGTTGACCCACACCTGCCCGTCCTGGGCGACCTCGCGCAGGTAGTACGCCTGCACGGGGGTGTGGTTCGCCGGCCCGAACTGCCAGCTCCCGCGTGGCGAGTCGATGGCTCCGACCCGCGATAAGGCCGCCGTCAACGACTGCGACGTCAGTTCACCCGCGACACCGCTCGGGGCATCTGGTGACGGTGGCGCGCTGCTCGCCTGCGGGTTGCCCACGGCAGCCGGCGTCGTGGCCGCGGGTGCGGCGTCGGGTTGGGTGATCGCTTCGGCGATGGCCTTGTCCAGTACGAGCGCGGCGTCCCAGGCGCACACGTGGTAGATGTTCGGTAGCTTCCCGTCGTTGGCCGCCGTGTAGCGGCGCACGAAGTCCCGGTTGGCCGCGTTGTCGAGGGTGGTGGAGTAGTTCAGGGCGGTGTAGATGCCCTTGGCCTGCTCCCCCAAGGCCGCCAGTGGGGCGCCCTCGGTGAGGAACCCGGAGGCGTACAGCGGGATGGTGACGCCGTACTGGCGGTACTGCTTGACGAACTCGACCGCGCTGGCACCGGCGTAGAAGGTGTACACCGCCGCCGCGCTGGAACCCTTGATCTGCGTGAGGTACGGGGAGAACTCGGTGGTCGGGGCCGGCGCCCACGGCGTCCAGGTCGGTTTCCCGCCGGGGTTGGCGAGCTGACCGCCGGCTTTGCGGAACGCGTCGACGAACCCGTTGATCTGGTCGTGGCCGCCGATGTAGTCCGGGCCGATCACCCACACCCGACCATCGCGCACCTTCTCACGCAGGTAGTGGGCGATCGACGCCCCGGTCTCCTGACTCAACCACGACGTCGACCACAGGTAGGTCGGGTCGTCGACGGTGGAGGGCCGGCCACCGATACCAATCAGCGGCACCTTGGTCTCGTCGAGCAGCGGGTAGAGGGTCTGGACCGTGTCGGCGGTCGCCCCGCCGACCAGGGCGAGGACCTTGTCCTGCTCGATCAGCTTGCGCGCCGAGGCCAGGGCGGTGGCCTTGCCGTCGCCCTCGTCGGCCTCGATCACCTTCACGGGACGGCCCCCGAGCCGGCCGCCGAGCTTGTCCAGGGCCAGGCGCCAGCCGGCGGCCTGGTCGTCGCCGATGGCCTTGTAGGGGCCGGACTTCGGCACGATCAGACCGATGCGGATCTCGTCGCCGCCGCTGTCCGGGTCGCCGAGGCTGGACCCGGAGCATCCGGAGACGGCGAGCAGCACGACGGCCACAGCAGCGGCGATGGTCAGCCGCCATCGGGACCGGCGGGCGGGTAGTGGAGGAATCACGGGATGAGGGGTCCTTTCGAACGTTGACCGGGAAGGGAGAGAGGTCGGTGTTGCGGCGGGTGATCGGTGGGCTCGGGCGTGACGAGGTGACGCAGCACGGCCAGCACGGATTCGGGTTCTGTGGCGTCGCAGGTCAGCACCGGGACCTGCGCGGTGACCCGCAGGGCGTCGCGGATCTCGTGGCGGTTACGGGCACCGCCGAGCGGCCGGTTGATCGCCACCAGGTACGGCAGCCGACACGCGTCGAGGTAGTCCAGGACCGGGTACGACATGGCCAACCGGCTGGTGTCGACCAGCACCACCGCCCCGCGCGCGCCGACGGCGAGGTGGTTCCACATCCACCACCAGCGCCGCTGGTCGGGGGTGGTCCGCAGCGCGACGGTGATACCGCCGGGCAGCGTGGCGAAGCCGATCTCCCATACGCTGCCGGGCCGACCCGCCAGCACCGCCTGGCCGTGGCAGGCGGCCCGTAGGAAGCAGGTCTTGCCCACCCCCGGTCCTCCGGCCACCAGCACCTTGGCCACCGAGGGGCGCTGGCCGAGCATGCGAGGCTCTGATTCCATGGTCGACATCGGTGTGCACGCGGTCAGCCGGTCGTGCGGGGGCCTGGCTTGACCGCCTCACCGATACGCGCCGCCAACGCCGCCAGCTCGTAGGCCACGGCGGCCGGATCGCAGTCGGCACGGGCCAGGGCCGCCAACGATGACCCGTCCGACACCTGCTGCACCACCAAGATGCCGTCGTGCATCATCAGCATCTGGAACTGCACGCCACCGGTCTCCAACAGGTCGGCGGTGCCGCGCGCCAGGCTGACCAGACCAGACACGATCGCCGCGAGCTGATCACCCCGGTCGCCGTCCAACGTGGCGGTGCTGGCCAGCAGCAGACCGTCACCGGACACCGCCACGACGTGCGCCACGTCGGGCATCTGCCGGGCCATGCCATCCAACACGACCGAGAGCTGGGGATTGCGGGCATTCGCGGTAGAGGTGATGACGCTCATCAGCGTTCTCCTGTCGAAAGGGGAGGAGTCAACGCGGCTTTCAGGCCGCGCATCGTGCCGGCGACCTGAGCCCGAATCGCCGCCGGATCTATCGGTGGAGCAGCCCCAGCAGACGGGCGGGGCGTCGGTGACCCGCCCGGCACCACATGCGCCTGCGGACGTCGCCGAGGAAGACCCGACGCGGTCCGCCCATCGGTGGACGGGTCGGCGGCCGACGCCGCCGCCTGCCACCCCGCGTCCGCACCGGTGTGGAACCCGCCGTCACCAGTGCCGTCGCCGCGAACCGGCCACAGCCACGGCGACTGAGCCGAGAGCTGCCGGAACATCGGCGGCTCACCCGGCTCCGCCGCCCCTGGCGGCAGCGGCAGAGGCCCGCGCTGACGAGGCACCGCCGGCAGTTCCATCGTCGCGTCGGACGGCACCGGCCGCGCCCGCGGCGGCACCACCGGCGCTGGTGCGCTCGGGCCCGCCCAACCGGTGCCGGTCCGAGGCATCGACGAGACAGCCGGCGGCGCCGATACCGGATCAGGTCCGGCCGGACGGGGAGCCTGGCCCGGCACCACGATCTCCCGCACCCGCACCCGCGTCACATACTCCGCAGGCACCACGACCTCAGCGGTCACACCAGTGGGTCGGGTCGCGTTCAGCCGTGCCCGCACCCCGAACTCGCGCGCCAGGCGGGAGACCACCACCAACCCCATCTGGTCGGTGACCGCGACCTCCACCTCCGGACTCGCCAACAACGTGTTGGCGCGCGCGAACTGCTCCGGCAGCAACCCCAGGCCGGTATCGACGACGAGGATCTGCACATCGTGTCCGGCCCACACCCCGAACACCTGCACCTCACCGGCGGAGAACCGGGTCGCGTTGTCCAACAACTCCGCCAGGATCGACTTGACCGCATCCACCGCACGAGCGTCGATCTCCACCTCGACCAGCCGCCCCACCCTGATCCGGGCGAACCCCTCGGTCTCCGACAACGCCGCGTTGACCAGATCAGCCAGCACCACCGGCGCGCGCTGCGATTGTCCAGGGCCACCGCCGGCCACGATCAGCAGGTTCGCCCCATATCGACGCAGCCGGGTCGCCTGCTGGTCCGCGGTGAACACCTTCGCCAGCCGGTCCGGATCCTCCTCGTCTCGCTCCAGCAGATCGATGCTGCCCAGTAACTGATCGGTCAACGTCTGCACCCGCCGCCCAACGGAGGTGATCATGGCGCTGACGAGGGCGCGGCTGCGCGCCTGACCTACCGCCGCGTCCACGGCCGAGCGCAGTACCACATTGAAGGCATCCGCGACCTGCCCGACCTCGTCCCGGCCGACGACCGGCACTGCCACACCGCCGGCACTCGCGGCCAGATGGTGCGCCGCCGCCGGATCCGACGTAGCACGCAACCGCTGCACCAGCGCGGGCAACTCGACATCCGTGACCCGCCTGGCGCCCTGCTCCAGCGACGACAACTGGGCCACCAGCGACCGGGCGACCCGCACCGCCGTCACCACCGCGACCAGCAATACCCCCAGCAGCAGTACGGCCTGGACCACCGCCGCTCGGACCTGCGCCATCCACAAGGCGCCGGCAGCAGCTGCGATATCGGCGTTCACCGTCTCCTGCACCTGTGCCAGCAGACCCGCCCGGGTGGTCATCACCCGGCCCCACTGCTCGGCGCCGCCCGGCAGCCGTACCGGCTCATATACCCCCGTACCGGACACCACGCCGTCCAGCCGCGTCGCAGTCAGCACGTCCTCGCCGGTCAGCGTCCGTCCTAACCGCGCCTGCCACGAGGTCCGCGCCAACGCGTCGAACTCGCGTAGCGCCTCGTCCTGCCCCGCACGCGCGGCCACGATCTCGGCATGCAACGCCGGCGTCAGCCGCCGCGCCGCCAACGCCTGCAACACCGCCACCTGCTGCTGACCCACCGACTCACGAGCCCGCGACAACGCCGCCGATGCCCGCATCTCATCCGCCAACTCCGGCGTGACGCCACTCTGCGCCACCGCAAGCAGCAGGTCATCCAAGTCGGCGATCACGCCCCGATAGCCGAAAGCCACCGCCGACATCGCCACCGGACTGTCCCCACGCACCCGCTGCCGCTGCGCCTGCACATCCACCAACCCGGCCTCAGCCCGCGCCAAAACGGCACGCACGCCCTCCGGCGGCCCCGCCAACTCCCCCCGCAAAACCCGAAACCGAGAAACCGCCCTGTCCGAGTCCTGCACCGCCCGCTCGAAATCCGCCGGCGTCACCCGGGCCCCCGGCAGCAACAGCCCCACCGCGGCTGTCCGCTCTGCCTGCAACCGCTGTGTCACCTCGCCCGCGGCCGAACTCGTGGCGAACATGTCCCCGGCCCGCTCAGCAGCCCTCGCCGTCCCCATCGACGACCCCAGGCCAAACCCCGCCGACATCACAGCCACCAACGCCGTCGGCACCACGATCAACGCGGCCTTGGACCGCACCGAGAGGTCCGCCAACCGGCGGCCCAGCCGTACCTGCCGTGCCCGCGCCACACCGCCATCGGGTGTCGTCACATCGACTCCCATGCCACTAGGGAGACGTTTCTGGCACCGGTCGACGCCAGCATCTGCGGCGTGAGAACCATCGGGATCGCCAGCGGCGTGATGAGCAGCAGCGTGACTCTCCTGGCAACGAACACGGCAAACCTTCCTCGATAAGTTGGCTTCACTGCTGGGCGGATCGCAATGCGTCGTCGATTTCCATGGCGCTACTCGAGGCGGTTGGGTAGGTGATCCGCGCCGCGATCGAGGGTCGTATCCGGAGACGGAAAGATCGACCCCCGCTGGTGGGGTACGAATCCAGGCAGTACTCCCCAGAAAACGGGGAGTACTGCCTGATCGAGTTCCTTAATAGCGACGGCGATCGCTAGGGTGCTGTCAATGCGTGTACGGCGCACTAGGGAGGCGGGATGGCGAGGAGTGCGCGTAGCTACGAACGTGAGGCCGACGAGCTGCGTGTCAGTGGATGGACCTATCGACAGATCGCCTCACACTGGCAGCGGCGGTATGGCTTCAACCCACGCGTTGCCTTCAGGCTGGCTCATGGCTTGACGCAGGCAGACGTAGCACAGCGTTGGAACGAGCAGTGGCCCGACGCCGACGCCCCAAAAACCGCAAAGCAGGTCTCCTACTGGGAGATCTGGCCGGGTGCGGCGGGCCGGACGCCGTCGCTGGACACGCTGAACAAGCTCGCGTTTCTGTACCGGTGCGCTGCAGGCGAACTACTCGGCGGCGAGGACTACAGCCACTTGGACACGACGGCCGTACGCCCAACCGAATCAGACGCTTACATGAGCGGCTTTGTTGAAGAGACCAGACCTAGCGTGCTTCCGCCTGCTGGGACGGTCCTGAGTCGAGTTACCGAACGAGTCGTCGATGACTTCGAGCTCGTGACGAGTACGTACCGGGCTATTGACTATCGGGAGGGGTCAGGCCGCGTGAGTGCGGACGTCGCAGCTCACCTACGCCGGATGCTGGAGACCAGCAATCGGACGACCACCAGCACGACCCACCGACGGTTGCTGCGCGCCGCCGCGGACGCCGCCCAGTTAGCCGGCTGGCTCGCGATTGATGCGCAGAGGTACGACCAGGCCGAAGGCTACTGCCGGTTGGCCGCGTCGCTGGCTGATAAGAGCAACGACCGGGCGTTGCACGCGTACAGCCTCGGTGTTATGAGCTATATCCACCTCCATGCCGGAGACGGTAAGGCAGCCCTCCGTCTGCTCGAGACCGCTCAGGGCTTGGCCGGACGCGGTAACCCTCCGGCCGTCAGATCGTGGCTGCACGAAGCCACCGGCGAGGCTTACGGGCTCCTCGGCCAGCCGCAGCCAGGCCTCGTCGCGTTGGCCCGGGCCGAGAGGGTCTTCGATGGTGTCGACGCGAACAGTGCCCCGGCGTGGTTGGGCTTCTACAACGCCGACTGTCATGCGGCACGGCTGAAGGGCAGGTGCCTGATCCGCCTTCGCCAACCTCGCGACGCGACTCAGGCGCTGTACGAGGCGCTCACGCTCTTGCCGCCCACCTTCGTCCGGGAACGATCCGGAACTCTGATCGATCTCGCCGTCGCGTATGTGCAGATGGGCCAGGTTGAGCAAGCCTGCGAGATGGCGAGGCAAGCTGACACCCTTGCCAGGCGTACCGGTTCTGAGCGCAACCGCAAGCGCCTACGCGAGCTGCTGGTTGACCTCTTGCCGTGGACCAACGTCAACGGCGTCCAGAGCCTCTACCGTCAGGTGCTGCTTAACTAGAGGCGTGCTGACGGCCTTTCATGCGAGTGACCGGTGAACCGAAGGGCCTGGTTCGAACTCATCGTCCTTGCCGGCTTGTGGGGTGCGGTCTATCCCCTGATCGAGGTCGCACTGCGTGACCTGTCACCCACCGTCGTTGTCCTCGGGCGGGTCCTGTTTGCCTGCATCCTCTTGGTTCCGCTCGCCATCCGCCGTAACGCGCTGCCGGATCTTTGGCAGCGGCCACGGGCGATCATCGAGACCGTCCTGGTGCAGTCGACCGTCCCGTTGCTGCTGCTGACCTATGGGCAGCGGTACGTTCCAGCGGGAATCGCAGGCATCCTGATTGGGGCGCAACCCCTGTTCGTCGCGATGCTCGCCTATCGCTATGCCCCTGACGAGCGGCCCCAGGGCTGGCGGGGCGTCATCGGTATCGCCGTCGGGTTTGTCGGACTCACTCTGCTCTTCGGTGTCGACCTCCGCGGCGGCCGATTGGTCCTTCTCGGTGGCGCACTCGTGCTGGTCGCCGCGCTGTGCTACGCCGCCGGCGCAATCATGATCCATCGACGCCACGCCACCGCCCCACCCCTCGGCGTAGCCACCTCGGCAATGCTCGTCACGAGCGCCACGATGATCACACCAGCTGCCTTGACTCTGCCCGATCAGCTTCCCGGCGCTGGTGTGCTGGCAGCGATGGTCTTCCTCGGTGTCGTCTGCACCGGCATGACCCTCGTGCTCTTCTACACCCTGATCGCGCGTACTGGGCCAGCCCGAGCGGCGCTGGCGTTCTACCTCTCACCCGCGTTCGCCGTCGTGTTCGGCGTTGCGTTTCTCCGCGAGCAACTCACGTTCACGGCAGTCGTTGGCTTGGGCGCGATTGTGGCAGGCTGCCTTCTTGCAGCTCAACGCGCGGAGCCGTCACCCGCGTAGCGACCAGTGCCACCACAACTCCACGCCATCCGTGGAGTCCCGCCGAAAGCTACGGAACGCATACCGGGGTCGGCCTACCGCCCCTCGGCCCATCATGATGATGACTCCTCGTTGCGACCTCTACGCCTTCTCTGTCCAGTTACTGCGACCCGCCGTCCCGACTGCTGACGATGACAGAGCCGCCCGGCGCTCGGACTGCCTCGACCAAAGCAGGAGGTGATTTTGCTTCTATGGCCGCTTCAGACGTAAGCGTGAGAAGCCCAGTCCGACGCGGCAATACCCGCGGACACCGCTTAGGTTCGAGCACCGGCCCGTCGGTATCGAGTCAGTCAAACGGACTTCTTTCGGCAACGAGGGGCGGGATCCTCGAAGGGCCATGCGCCATGCTATCGATACCATGCGACCGACTCCAGGTCAATCGACTGTCGGCACTTTGCCTAAATCCGGTCGCTGGTCTTGCCAGCATTGGCAGTCATTGCTTGACTGCTGGATCAGAGCCCATGACTCAACCAGATGGCTCGCGAACTGCAAATGGGCTCGAAACCCGCGATAGGTCGGGATTGGAGAGGCCGTGACCCCTGATGCTTTGGCTCAGTTCGAGCGTGACGGGTACGTCGTATTTCCGGAGCTGTTCGCCCCGGCCGAGATTGTGATTATCAGGGATGCCATTCCCCGTGTCCTTGACGAGAACCGTTCAATACTGGGGTTGCCCGGACCGGAAAGGGTCAGAGACTCAAACCGGCTCCTTGACCAGGTTCTTTGCGTTCATCATGTACACAAGATCAGTGAAATATTCCGCTCGCTTGCCGAGCATCCGTCGATCTTGAGGCATCTTGTGGAGCTCGTAGGCCCGCAGGTCAAATGCCTTCAATCTCAACTCTTCGTAAAGCCTCCGGGGTTTCCTGGAAATCCGTGGCATCAAGATGAGGGGCCCATACCGACAAGAGATCGAAGCCTTGTCGCGGTGTGGATTGCACTCGATGACGCAACGGCAGAGAACGGGTGCCTCAAGGTGGTTCCGGGAAGCCATCGGTCGGGCTACCTATATCCAGTACGTGAGCACCACCGGCCGGATGAATACGACTTTACGACCGAGTCCTACGGATTCGATGAGGAACGCGCGCGGACGGTCGAGATGGCAGCGGGATCGGCGATCTTCTTTCACGGCTACCTCCTGCACGGTTCGAGTCGTAATGAATCCCTTGGCAAGAGACGTGCGCTCACCTACCACTACATGAACTCCTTCTCCCTCCTACCCTGGCAGGGTGGCCGTGGGGACTATCGGGACGTGTTTCCCGTGCTGGGTGCCGACCCGTACGAGTGGAAAGGCTACGAAGAGCAGAGCGTCCCTCACCTGCGGATGTGGCCTGATCCCGGCCGTGCGCCAGGCGTTGGCGCTCTCCCGTACGCGCTGAGGACCAAAATCACGGCAGCGGTCCGTCTGTGGGGACATGACGAGCGTGCAGCCCTCCGCCAGCTCCGCGAAGCGTTGCGCGAGACACCTGATGATCTCTGACGCTGCCCAGACGGAGCTGCCGCCCACGCGGCGGCCTTCGGTGGCGGGGACCCGTACGGTAAAATTGCCGTTCGTGATCAATGTCCAGCTATTGCGGGATCCAGCATTCGTCGCGCAACTCGGCCGCGCAGCAGAACTGAAGCGCTTGGATTTCGATGCAAATCAGTTGTCAGAGGCTTTCGCGGAAAGGCGCAGGATTGTCGGTCTTGTGGACCAAACCCGCGCCCGCCAGAAGAGTCTGTCTAATCGATTTCGGGAGGCGGACGCCGAAACCCGTTCCGCTTTACGCGATCAGCTCGGGCAGATCTCTGAAGAGTCGAAGGGGCTTGCCGCACAGCTAAGCGAAGCAGAGGAAAAGCTACAGAACTTGGCACTACGAGCGCCTAGCATCCCTGATCCGACTGCGCCAGTCGGCGTCAATGACGAAGACAATGAGGTAATTCGGCACTGGGGTGAACCTCGGAAGATGAGCCCGGACATGGCCGATCATGTCGAACTCGCACGCCGCCTTGGGCTTGTGGAGTTCGACCGGGCCCAAAAGTTCGCTGGCTCGCGCAGCATCGCGCTGACTGGCAACGGTGCCCTTGTGGTCCGGGCGGTGCTCGCCATGGCAATGGATCAGCTTGTTATCCGCAACTTCCGACCCGTGATGCCGCCGGTCCTCGTCCGTGAGGAGGCGATGATCGGGACTGGCTATTTCCCTCTCGGCGTGGAGGACGCCTATAAGGCGGATCGCGAAGACCGTTACCTCGTCGGCACCTCCGAAGTGTCCCTAGTGTCGCTGCATCGTGATGAGCTCCTGGCGCTCTCTGACCTGCCGATCCGATATGCCGGGGTCTCTTCCTGCTTCCGGCGGGAGGCCGGCTCTCATGGCCGCGACACCCGTGGACTTTACCGGGTACATCAGTTCGACAAGGTCGAACAGGTATCGATTATCGAGGCTGACGACGAGTTGTCCCGGCGGGAGCAGCTGGCGCTTCTGGAGAATTCTGAGACAGTACTCAAGGCGCTGGAACTGCCCTATCGGGTGGCAATCGCATGCACCGGAGAGATGGGGCAAGGACAACGGCTCAAGTACGAGGTCGAGACCTGGATGCCCAGCCGGGCCGCCTACTCGGAAACGCACTCGTGCTCAAGCTTCGGTGACTTCCAGTCGCGCCGGTCGAACATCAAGTACCGGACAGCCGACGGAGGAACCGCCTTCGCATACACCTTGAACAACACAGCCGTCGCCGCACCGAGGATCCTCATCCCCCTGCTGGAGCACCACCAGCAGCCCGATGGAGCCGTCCGTATCCCCGCCGCTCTCCGGCCCTATCTCAATGGCCTGGAAACCCTCTCCGCAAAGACTCCATCCTCGGAGCTGGTGCTGGCACACATACCGGCATGACCTTATGAAGGGAGACTCGTGGAGCGTCTCGCGACAACCGCACTGAGGACGATCCACCAACAGGTCAGCAAGGCGCTTCACGAGCCAACCGCCCTCTACCTAATCGGCAGCCACGCCAGAGGCAACGCCGACCAGGCCAGCGACGTGGACATCGTCATCATCACCCGGGGCGATGCCGGAGCCGCACACCGCATCGCAACCTCGGCCTACGCAAGACACTGTCCCGACGGTCCGCAGCTAGACCTGACCGTCCTCGCGCATGACGAACTCGGGCACTCAGCCACCACCGATCTTGCCCGGGTTCAACGGCGCGAGGTCCTCTTTCCTCTGGTTGACCACGGCCAACACATCGCTGGCCCTGATCTCGCCACGCGTTTGGCCAGCCGACTGACCGTCGGCGCCGCTCCAACGACACACATGCCGTGGGTCTTCGCCCGCAGAACTCGTGGGCTGCCTGAACGTCTCCAATCGACGCCTGTGTCGGTGCCACCCAATCCCGACGACGAATTCCTCGGGTACCCGAGCGGCAGCCGGACCAAGGTCGTCGTCTCGCTTGCCTCCTGGATCGGAGCCGGGATCATCGCGATGAGAACCGGCTGGGAGCACCTCGCGACGAAAGAGCACGTCGTCGCACGACTCAACGACATCGACGTGAGTGGAGCACGATGGTTGAGCGAGACCATCACGGTGTGCCGCAGCTCTTGGGGATACTCCGTGCCGCAGAGCACGATCGATAGGGCTCTGCTACGCAAGATCTGCCAACGCTTGCACCAGATGGAACGCGACTACGCTACCCGGCACCAGTCGTGGCAGCTGGAATCCGCGAAAGGCCGCATCGATGCCGCATGACTCGTCCCAGCCTGTCGCTGTGATCACCGGCGCGAGCGGGTTCTTGGGCGGGCGTCTGGCGATAAAGCTGCGGCGCCACAACTGGCAGGTCGTGGGCATCGACTCCGAAGCGCTTCCAGGTGTCCTCACCGCTGACATCCGCAATATCCACACGCTGCGACACACGATGGTGCCGCACTTCGACATCGTCATACACCTAGCGTCCCTGCTCTCGGCCAGGTGCGAGAGCGACCCGACGTCCGCCTTCGATGTCAACGTCGGCGGAACGGCCACCCTGCTCAACGCCGTCGCCGACAAGGCCCCGCCAGCACTACTGATGGCCTCATCCATCGCAGTCTTCGACCAAGAACATGCCACCGACGACACGCCCGTACGGCCCCAATCGGTCTACGGCACAAGCAAGGCAATGAGTGAGCTGCTCATTGCCGACGCCACACGCCGCGGCAGTGTTCGCGGCCACATCGCTCGCCTACCGACCGTGGCTGTCCGGCCAGGACCACCCAGCGGTGCAGCATCAGCCTTCGCCAGCACGATGGTGAAGAACGCCCTCGACGGGGTCGACATCGTCGTCCCTGTACCTCCGGGACGACGAATCGTTCTCACCTCGGTGGAGACCGCCGTCGAGAATCTCCGGCTCCTCGCCGACGCCATCGTCAAGGAAGAGCAAGCGGTCCCGAAAGTCATCAACATGCCTGGCGTCGGGGTAGACGTCGACGCCATGGCAGAGGAATGCCTCGCCGCGGCACCGGTGCCCATCAAAGTTCGACGTGAAGTCGCTGGCGACGTTGACGCCATCGTCGGCTCATGGCCGTCGCGGTGGGAATCCCCGGCCGCGATACGGCTCGGGCTTCAGCAAGACCCATCCTTCGCCAGCATCGTGGCCGGCTACAAGTCTTGTGACCTGCCATAGTGGAGGGAGTGCACCGTGTGGGACATCGCCCCAATACATGCTACCCGAGCCAAAGACTGCCAGGGTGAGGTTCGCATCGCCTTCGCCCACCTCAGCTTCCGCAAAGTGGCGCGCACGAGGGCGGTTCGCAGTAAAGCCCTCTTCAGCGCCCACTTTCCCGCCCTGGGATTACTGAACCTAGCTCAACAGCTGCGGGATCGCTTTCCGAACCGCCATCTGCGAGGTTGGGTGCGCTATTTCGACGAGGAAGCGTACGAAACGCGTGACGAAATGGAATCCGCCATCCGCGAGTGGCTGAGGCCAGCGTCCTTAGGCCTCCTCGGGATGAGCACCTACACCTCCAGCATCGATCACGTCGCTGACTATTGCAGGCGTTTCATAGCAGACGATGTATTGATCGTCCTCGGCGGAGCCCATGTCACCGTCGTCCCAGACGATCTCCCGTGCCACGTCATTGTTCGCGGCGAAGGCTGTGAAGCTCTGGTCACGATTATCGAAAGCCTCGGCACGCCGGATTTCGTCACCAGAGCGCGGACGGCGGGCATCTGTTGCCAACTGGGACAGACGCGGATCGACGGCCGAGCGGCCACGGACAATTCCATCGAGACAACCTCGGTGCCGGGCTTCGCCTACGACCTGCTCAGCGACCTCGGCCCAGGCACCTACGCCACGAGCTACACCCGACTGCTCGGCGTCAACCCACAGATCTATGTCTGTACCCAGAGTTGCCGCGCCCGCTGCTCGTTCTGCTCGACCTACCTGATTCACCGGCGAATGCAGGCACGCTCGGTGGAACTTATCGCGCAAGATCTGACGCTGCTGCGAAACCACGGATACGACTCCATCGAGTTTCACGACGACGATCTGCTACAGCACCCTGACTTCGACGCATTGCTCGCCGTCCTCCGCCAGCTGCAGCTTCCCTGGTTCTGCTATGCCCGTTCCGAAATCCTCGATGAGAATGTAGCGGAGAAAATGGCAGAAGCCGGCTGTCGGCGAGTCTTTCTTGGTCTTGAGGCGATGACGCAGTCCAGCCTCGACTACCTGAACAAGGCGACGACCGTTGAACAGAACCGTACAGCGGCTGCGGCGCTGGACCGGCAGGGCATCGGTGCGGTCAGCGGCTTCATCATCGGCCTTCCTCACCACACCGTGACCGACGTGTTGGCGGAGTTGGACGCCTTCCTCGCCTTGCCGCTGTTCGCCATCAGCTGCAACGTTCTGACTCCCGACCCCCGAACCCGAGAGTTCATGCGTGCGCGGCGGCGCAGTGATGAGTTGCAGGCAGCCCTCGGTGGCAGCAGCGGCCTTACGGTCATCCCGGACATCCAACGATGGGGTCTCGACCAGCCTGTCGGGCTGCCCTCGGTATGTACAGCCATCGACAAGCAGACCCTCAACGACCTCGTCTCCGTCATCGAGTACGCCTTCTACCTACGCCCCCACGTCACGGACGCGCTCTACTCATCAGCACGCACCCAGACCCAGCGTGATGTCATCACGGCGTACCTGGCCTTCGTCCGGGCCAGACTCGCCGAACGCGAACCCCACGTCACTGACGACCTCGTTCGCGCACGCATCGCCGAGCTGAAAGTCAGTGGATGAGTTCCCTCGCTGGCGGAGTGAACTACAACTTCCGCATCCCAGGCCACGAGCACGACCTCGTCGTCGCCGGGGGCGAGGGAGCATGGATCACCACCACCAGCGGACTCCGGATGCTCGACTTCTTCTCCGCATTCGGGGCGCGAGCGTTTCCCCATGGCTGCCGTCCGTACGAGGTGGCCGTCGCAACCGGTGCCCGTGTCATGTCAGGTTCCCTGCCGTCGGCAGCGATCGAACACGCCGCGGCAACGCTCATCCGCCTCTTCCCCCACCACTCCACGGTCCGCTTCTGCACAAGCGGAACCGAAGCAGTCCAACTCGCCATCAGACTTGCTCGCGCCGCAACCGGCCGAACCCGGATCATGCGCTTTAACGAGCACTACCACGGCCACTTGGACGCCCTTCTCGGCGGCACATACTCGCCAAGTACCTATCCGGACCCCGCTGTCCTCCCAGACGACCCTCGGGCCACCGAGGGCTCGCCACCCGAGCAGGTGACGACACAGAACTACCTTGCCCGATGGAACAACATCGATGACGTTGACTCATTCTTCCGTGCCTACGGAGACAGCGTCGCGGCGGTCCTGTTGGAGCCTTATCCGATCAACGCTGGTGCGGTGGCGCCAGCGCCGGGATTCCTTGAAAGGATCCGCCAGCACTGCAATCGCCACAACGCCGTTCTGATCTTCGACGAGATCATCACTGGAATCCGGGCCGGATTCGGGGGTTGGCAAGCGACCAGCTCGGTAAGGCCAGACATCACCCTGCTCGGCAAAATGCTTGGTGGTGGAGCGGTGCCGGTGAGCGCGGTCTTGACCTCTGATGCCATCTTCCGACTCTGCGCGGACCACCGCGTGGTGCATGGCGGCACCCTCAATGGCTCACCACTCGCGGCTGCGGCGATTACCCGCACCATCGAACTTCTACAGGCCCCTGGGGCCCTGTCCATGGACTCCCTGCACCGTGCAGGCAAAGACTTGCTGACCTCAATCCACAACCACATCCAACGCGAAGATCTGAAGGTCATCGTCACCGGTTTGCCGGCCGCATTCTGGATCAAGCCGATCGGACGACCAATCAGCGCCCGCACTGCCCTGCTGCGACGGCATCTCCTGGCAGCCGGCGTGTTACCCGCGGCTCCGACACGGATTTACACCACGGCGGGGATGACAGAGAACGACATAGCCGAAGGGGCTCAACGCATCCTTACGGCCCTCAGGGCCTTCTCCCAGAACCCCTACGCGGAAACGTCTGGAGGCACCCGTGCACGTACCTGAAGAACTCTGGCCCTTGCGCCATGAAGCACTCAACTCCATCGACGGACTCGCCCTGATCCATCACCTCGCGGCACAGGCGTGCGCGCGACAACTTCCTGGCGACATGGTGGAGTGCGGTGTTTACAATGGCGGATCCGCTACGGCGATCGCCCTCGCAATCAGGGGCCATGAACGAAGGCTCTGGCTCTATGACTCTTTCCAAGGTCTCCCTCATCCCACGCCTCGCGACGGCGTCGAAGCAACTCGATTCGCTGGCCAGCTGGTCGGCGAGCCAGACCGGGTCCGAAACCGACTCGCAGAGGCAGGGCTAGCATCTGACAACATCGTGATCCGCGAAGGATGGTTTGCCGACACCTTCACCCAGCCGAAACCCAACGCAGTAGCCCTTCTTCATATCGACGCTGACTTCTACGAAGGAGTGCAAGCAGCCTTACACTGCTTCTATGATTCGGTAGTAGATGGCGGCGTCGTCGTGCTGGACGATTTCGCATGGTGGGAAGGGGCGCGCCGAGCCTTCTACGACTTTTGCGTCGAGCATGACATCGCGCCAATCACACATAGGCACGGAGTTGCCGGTGCCCTCTACTGGTTCAAGGGTGAATCGTACGTGCGATCACATGAAACCCGACACGTCAGGCGAGACTCATCAAGCCAACCAGGGCCTGCCGACTGAGCTGCTCTGAACCTCGGCACTCGACGCCGATGAAGCCAGTGAACTCTGCAGCCTTCAGCGCAGCAGTCACCTCTGCGAACCGAATTGACCCGCTTCCGGGGATTCCTCGGCCTGGAAAGTCTGCTACCTGAATATGTCGGATCATTTCTCCGAATTTGCGAATTATGCTGGCCGGGTCGAGTCCCATGCACGCTAGATGGTAGACGTCGCACAGATATCCGATTTCGGCGCCCGATGCGCCCCTCACTCGTTGCACCAACGCCGCCACGGCGTCGGGTGTCACGAGGGGGTAGGTGGGACATTCAACGCTGTTGAGACTCTCCACCACCACGAACGCGCCGATATCTGCTGCTGCGCGAGCCGCCGCTGCCAGGTGCCGGAGGGCCAATTCGTCAGAAGCACCTTCCGTCTTGTCCATGTTCCGATTTCCGTACAAAGCATTCAGAGTGCGGCACCCGGTCTGCTCAGCCAGTCGAATCGCCGCACTCAGGTTTGCGTAGAAGTGCTCCGTTGACCGCGGGTGCGACAATATCCCCCGATCGCCTGCGCCGAGGTTGCCACCGTACAGATTCAATAATGCCAACTTCACGCCAGCGGAACGTATCGCGGAAGCAAGCGCTGCGATGTCATCGCGAGGCGGGTCCGGACAACTGAACGGCCACCAGATCTCGATTGCCTCAAACCCTGCAGCGGCAGCCGCGCGAGGCCGTTCTAGAAGCGGTACGTCGTTGTAGGATAGACTCACATTGAGACTCAGTCGCATTCGGACCTCAACGTTGTCTGGCCGGTTGGTTCCCCTAGCCAGTATTGCCGCGTTACCTTGATCTGACAAGTGCGGCGCAACTGATAAATCCTAGGTGGCAGGTGCCGCGAGGTCCATACAACCTCCGAAGGAGGCGACCGCAGTTCGAGGGCCCGAATCGTAGCAGTGGACGGTGTCACCGTTTATTACCGCCGACGTTTGCCGTTGGCCTGCTGGCAGAGTCCGGCACTGGACACTGCCCTACTGAAGCAGCGTCACTGCGGTACGTAGGACTGCCCTCGTCCGATCGCCAGTGACATCATTCTGCGCCCTGGCGGCTACGTCTGGAACACCAAGACGTATAAGTTCTGTGCTGGTCTTGTGCCAAGCAGGAGGGCCGAAAGACCAGCGGGACACGAGCCCACAGTTCGTCAGGTCGTGGCTACACGAGGCCACCGCCGACGCGTGGGCGCTCCTCGGCCGACATCAGCCTGGCCTCATCGCTTTGACTCGGGCGGAGTTGGTCTTCGACGGCGTCGCACGTTGCGGCGCCTACTCTCGGTGCGCAGCGACGGAGCGTCCAGCCGGAAGCCGGAAAGGCGAACGTTCGAAATGAGACAGAACGCAGTTTCGTTTGGACCAAGCACTATGACAGAGTCAGCTCGAAGACCGCCCTGTCCTTTCCTGGACCTTTAAAGCCACGAACAATCGATACGCCATTGACGGCATAGTCACCCGGGGAATTCACAAAGCCCATTGATGTCCAGGCACCAGAGGCCGCCGCGTTCCCGGGCTCCGACGTCAGGTAGATCCGCTTACAGCCCCATCGCTCAGCGCGTGCACGAACACTTCCCACCAGTGCGGCTGCAACGCCTTCGCGACGATAATCTGGATGCACCATTACATCCTGGATGTAAATCTCACTCGGATCCTCCTGGCTGCGCATGGCGATCACGGCGCCCACGACAAATCCATCGACAATCGCCACCGGACATGTCGATGCAAACAGTCGGGCATACAGCCAGTAGTCAGACGCCGTTCGCGCCTTCACATAGGGAGCACCTTGATCCATCAAGGCCAGCACCGAATTCACCAGGTCCCGACTAAGGCCGGTTATGCGCATTTTGCCTTTTCCGCTTCGGTCGTATGTTTGCGACAAGTTGCGCGGCGGCCCGCCTGGGTCTGACCGCATCGGTGATGCTACGTCCGACGATCAGGATGTCCCAGTCTGGAATACCGAGGACGGGCAGGTGGCGCTGAAGCCGCCGGAGACCGCGACCAGGAGCCGGGACCAGCTACGAACGGCGCGCGCTCGGGCGAGTGGGTGGCCGGCACCGAAGCTGACGTCGATATTCGAGGTCTTGGTGAATCCGTCAACGCCTGCTTGTTCCATGTCCTGCACCCATCGCCGGGTGGCGTGGAGCGCGGGGAAATCGAGCAAAGTAGGAGTGCCGAGGCGGCGGCCCGCCTCCACTGCGGCCACGACGCTGGCAACTGTCGCTGGTCCGATCAGCCGGACGACATCCGTCCCTGGTGATCACTGTCCGCGTTGCTGGCCGCCGCATGGGCGAAGCTCAAGCTCACCCGAGAGTGAGGTGCAGCTCGGGTTGAATTTCAGTGGCGGCGTTGATCACTGTGTGGACGAGTGTTGGGGGGAGGCCGGCTGTCGCGGCCAGGCTGTCGGCGGTGGTCTGCTGGCGGTCGAGGAGTTCGGTGGCTTTGCCGAGTAGCGAGGGTTGTTCGCGGGGGCCGAGGTCGCCGGGTTCGGGGTAGCCCCACTGGGCGAGCAGGCTCATGCCGCGCCGGTAGGTGTGGTCGCGGTAGATGCCGAGGTCGCGGCCCCGGTAGACGAGGGCTTTGAGGCTGATGCCCCAGCGGCGTTTGAGTTCGTGGAGTCGTTCGAAGTCGAGGCGGGGTGGTAGTTCGTCGGCCAGGAGTGTGCTGGGGGCGAGGAACTCGGAGGCGAACGCGGTGGCCTCGCGTTCCAGGATCTGGCTGCCGGGCTCGGCGTCGTGGTGCAGGAGCAGGTGTCCGAGTTCGTGTGCGGCGTCCATCCGGGAGCGGGCCTTGTCGTTCTTGGCGGGGTTGAGGAAGACGAACGGTCGTTGGCCGTACCAGTGGGAGAAGGCGTCGACGCGTTCGGAGACCTCAGGTAGGGCGAGCACGATCACCCCGTGCGCCTCCAGGAGCCGCACGACGTGTGGCACCGGACCATCTGCGAGGCCGAACGCCTCCCGTGCCGCGGCTGCGGCGGCGCGTACGTCCTCGGGTGTGGTCGGGTCGGGCAGGTCGAGGTGCGGCAGCCGCAGCGCGGGCAGCCGTAGCCGGCGGCCGATCACCTCGACCACCCGCCAGGCGACCTCCCCGAACGCCTCCGCCTGGTCCCGCTCGGCCTGGCTGGTCGTTCGCAGGCTACGGAAGTGCGCGTGGCCCGGGGTCGCGGGCGCCGGGAAGCCGGAGGCGAAGAACTCGACCGGCATCGACAGCGCCAACGCCAGCCGGGCCAGCACCGACGCCGACGGGCGGGCCTGTCCCAGCTCGTACTGGCTGACCGCCGCCGCAGTGACACCGACCTGCCGGGCCAGTTCGTTCTTGCGCATCCGCCGCCACCGCCGGGCCAGGCCGAGCGCGTGCGGTTCGAACGCCGCCACCGCGGCGGCTGCGGGCACCGGCGGCCTCGCTGCGCCGGTCACGCCCATCGACCAACAGACCCACCAGCGGTACGGCCGTGGGCCGGGAAGGGCGGCAGAGACTCGATCGACAGCTCGGGGATCACCAGTTCGTCGTGCCGCTGCCCCGGCACACCCGCCGGGTCGCCGACCGCCGGCAGCGGTGTACCGACGGTGGTGGCGTCGCCGAACCAGAGCATCACCTCGAACCACGGCGAACCGCCGTCGCGGTTGTCGCGGGGCAGCCCGAGGTACGCGGTGGCCTCGCCGGTCGTGATGTCCCCGGTGTGCGCGACCCGCACATGGCGCTTCGGCGGCACGACACCGGAGAAAACGCCGGGGAACTGTTCCTCATCGTCGAACGCCAGCTGCCGGTCGCGGCTGTTCTCCACCGCCCCGCCGAGCCGGGCCTCGCTGCCCTCCCACCGGATCGACTCGATCCCACCCTGCAGGGAGTACAGCCGCACCACATAGCCGGAGCACAGGATCTCCAGCGAGTTGTCCTCCACCCGGACCCGCACACCGTCGATCCCGTCGAAGGTGGCCTTGCCCAGATTCGTCAGGTTGCGCCACACGGTCGTACCGAAACTCATCGCGTCGTCACCGAGCTCCGGCTCGTGACGGTCGGCGGCACGCCGGTACACCTGCCGGACCAACCCGCCCAACGGCTCCAGCACGCCTCGCTCGTCCAGCACCGCCACCGCGTCGCCCAGCAACCCCATGCCGGAAAACCTAGCCCATCCCCCTGATGATGTTGCCGAAATCAAGCGGCCGACACGCCACCGACCCGAGCCGGACCCGCCAACACGGTCGACGGCACCCGACCGATCACCGCCGTCGCCGAGTGTCCGATCGCCCGTGCCGGGTTGATCGCGGCCCTGACGGCGGTGTGCCAATCGGCGAACCGCCGGCGTGGTAGGCGGCCATTCGACCAACCGGCGACCACCGCCACCCCACGAGGTGCCAGCGCCGCACGTGCTCCGGACGCCGCCGGTACGCGTCGGCGGCTGAGCTGCTGGGCGCGGTGGGCGGCGCGTACTGGTGGGCACGGGTAGTGCTGCCCGGCGCAGAGCAGGCTCACACAGCGGGTCGGCCGGTCCGGCTGGGGCTGGTGGGCGGCGATGACGCTGGCGGCCGTCCGCCACAGCAGCACGTCGGTGACGTCCTCCGGGAGGTCACGATGCGGAGGGCGGGTGCTGTTCACGGCGGTCATGGTCGGTCTCCTCGCGTCGACGGCGCAGCGTGGCCGCCGCCGATGGCCGCACCGATGTGGCTGCGGCCAGGTCCGGCGTCGACCGGTGACCATCGACGCTCACCTCTCGCAGGAGGTCAAGTCGCCCAGAACGCCCAGCCCGACGCCGTCGCCCCCACTCTCCAATCGAGGTCTGTCAGACCTGGCGAACACTTCCCGATCTGACACCGCTCTGACAGCACCCTCCGCGACGGCACCTATCCGCTCGAATCCCCCAGGACGGCCTCTAGCACATCACTCTCACAGAAAGTCGATCTGCATGTTCGATGATCGACTATGCAATCTCCCGACTGAGCTGCTCTGTCAGTTCGCATGGCGGTCTGTGTTGCCATCCCGTCGGGCGTCACGTCGGCTCTGACAGACGCTCACCATCCTCTGACAGCCACTGGTGGACCGCCTCGCATTCGCGGCGCCACCGCCGGGCGCCGCCTCCGGGCTGTGACAGACGCGCACCGCGTCTGTCACAGGTTGTCCAAGGCCACAAGGTCTGGCACAGGACCGCTGACACCGCGATGACGCAGGCGCAGCGTCGGAGCGTCGCTGCGGCCGGCGGAAGAGTCCGTCCTCTGCCACGTTGGCACGGGTCACCCGCGGTCGTGACGTACCACGGGGCGCGGCCGTCGCGGCTGGCTGTCGTCGCGGCCACTCATGGCTGGACGCTTCTTCCCGTGGCGGCGTCGCGGATGGCCGCCCTACGGCTGGCCGGCACTGGCGCACCCTCCGGCGATATGTGTCATCAGCCAACGCCGACTGGCGTGGCCCACCGGCCACGCCGGCCTACGACACGCGGCCGGCGCCGGCCTGGCTACGTGCCGCCGCGGTGAGTGGCCGACACCGTCGAGTTGGCCACCACCACGGTGGCCACGACGCAGCCCAGGACGGCCACGGCAGCCATCGCGATGACATGGCCACTATGGCAGTGGAGATGGCCAGCACCGGCCCGACCACCGTGACCACGGCACGCGACCAGACACGGTCACCGTGGAGTGTCCGTTCTCAATCAACCTGCGGGACTGTAAAAACAACGGTGTAACTCCGATCAAGGGAGTAGCACTTGATGACGATCACGACCGATGCGGTGGACACTGCCGCTGTGCCCGGTGACGAGAAGGCCAAGCGGCCGCGTACGAAGACGACGCCAGGGGGTGTCGACCCGGCGCTGGTGTCACAGCTGGTGACCCAGGCTCGTGAGCAGGGGCTGCAGCTGTCCGGTGAGGGTGGGCTGCTGCAGCAGCTGACGAAGATCGTGCTGGAGTCGGCCCTCGATGGTGAGATCACCGACCACCTCGGCTACGACAAACACGACCAGGCCGGCGCGAACTCCGGCAACTCCCGCAACGGCAACCGGTCCAAGACGGTGCTCACCGATGTCGGGCCGGTGCAGATCGACGTGCCACGCGATCGAGCGGGCTCGTTCGAACCGGCCATCGTCAAGAAGCGTCAGCGCAGGTTGTCCGGGGTGGAGGACCTGGTGCTGTCGCTGTCGGCGAAGGGCCTGACCACCGGCGAGATCTCCGCGCATCTGGCCGAGGTCTACGGCGCCGAGGTCTCCCGCCAGACGATCTCCACCATCACCGACAAGGTGATGGACGGTATGACCGAGTGGCAGAACCGGCCCCTCGATCCGGTCTACCCGGTGGTCTTCCTCGACGCCATCAACGTCAAGATCAGGGACGGGAAGGTCGCCAACCGGCCGATCTACGTCGCTCTCGCGGTCACCGCCGACGGCCACCGAGACATCCTCGGCCTGTGGGCCGGCGACGGCGGGGAGGGCGCCAAGTTCTGGCTGCAGATCTGCACCGAACTGAAGAACCGGGGCGTCGACGACGTGCTCATGGCCGTCTGTGACGGACTGACCGGCCTGCCGGATGCCATCGGAGAGGTCTGGCCCCGCACCGTGGTCCAGACCTGCGTGGTGCACCTGCTCAGGAACTCGTTCCGCTACGCGGCCCGCCAGCACTGGGACGCGATTGCCAAGGCACTCAAACCGGTCTACACCGCACCGACCGAGGCCGCCGCTACCGAACGATTCCTCGAGTTCGCCGAGGCATGGAGCAGCCGCTACCCGGCGATCGTGAAGCTGTGGGAGAACGCCTGGGCCGAGTTCGTGCCGTTCCTGGCCTTCGACGCCGAGATCCGCCGGATCATCTGCTCCACCAACGCCATCGAAAGCGTCAACGCCCGCATCCGCCGCGCCGTCCGCGCCCGCGGACACTTCCCCAACGAGCAAGCCGCCCTCAAGTGCGTCTACCTCGCGGTGATGAGCCTCGACCCGACCGGGCAAGGCCGCAAACGCTGGGCCACCCGCTGGAAGAGCGCACTCAACGCCTTCGACATCACCTTCGACGGACGCCTGTCCGCCGGCCGCAAGTAGAAGATCAACCAACCCCAGTTACACCGTTAACTTGACAGACCCACCGAAGGCACCCGTATCAAGCTGAGGTGCCTGACCAAATGCTGACCGAGACCCAATCCAGCCTCTTCACTCTCACCCAGAAACAGTCATAACGGGACGGATCGCCCTATCGAAGCCATCGTTCCACACCAGGTCAGGCCACGCTTGATGGCGAGCGGCAGGTCGGAGCCCCGCCGGCGCGAACTCGTCGGGCCGGGCCGATAGGTTATGACGCACGGCCCGCACGCCCCTCAGTACGGCGTGGGTGTGGTCCTTTGTTCGTGACGCTGACTTGATGAGATGATGGACTTGACCGACTTCGTGACCCCTACTGCAACCCGCGAGCAGAAGGTGCCGACCGAGACCGACGCCGGCTCGGTGGTGCATCACCTCGACGAGGGCTACCTTGTTGACTTTCTCACGAACGAGCCGGTGAAGGACAACGGCAAGGAGCGGGTGCGGCAGCGGATCCTGCGGGTGCTCTTCCACGAGTACCAGGTGGCCCCGGAGGACATGGCGCGCGACTTTCCGGTCAAGGTTGGCCTGGATGGCAAGACCAGGAACAAGAAGGCCGATATCGCCGTCTTCGCCCCCGGCACCGACCACACCGAGGCCAACCTGCGCCGCGTGGTTGTGTGCAAGCAGGAGCCGAAGCGCGGCAAGAACGTCGTCAAGCTGCGTGACCTTGACCAGATGAAGACCGAGCAGGCCGAACTCGAAGCACTGCTGGGCGCCGAGGATTTCCCCGAACGGCGTTATGGCATGTGGACCGACAATGTTGACTTCTTCTTCATCGAGAAGGAGTCGGGCCGCTTCGGCGCCACCTACCACCAGCGCGCCGACTGGCCGCTGGCAGACGGCACCGTCGGCTCCGGCCAGGTTGCCTCCGCGCAGCAGTTGCGCCGCGCTGAGCCCGAAATGCTCAAGGTCACCTTCCGGCGCTGCCACAACTACATCCACGGTAACGAGGGCATGCCGAAGGACGCTGCGTTCTGGCAGTTCCTCTACCTGCTCTTCGCGAAGATGTATGACGAGCGTGCCGCGCGTGACGGCAGTACACGGCGCTTCTACACGACGATGACAGAGCCGTACGAGAAGGAGGGTCGCGCCGCGATCCAGGCTCGGATCCTCGACCTCTTCGAGGACGTCAAGAAGCAGTACGCCGCCTCGGGACTGTTCACCGACCACGACCAGATAACCCTGTCGGAGCGGGCGTTAGCCTTCATCGTTAGCGAGTTGGCTCCCTATGACCTAGGCCGCACCGACATCGACGCCAAGGGACTGGCCTACCAGGAGCTGGTCGGCACCAACCTGCGTGGCGACCGCGGGCAATACTTCACCCCGCGCGGCGCGGTGAAGCTGATGATCGAAGTTCTCGACCCACAAGAGGACGAGACCGTCCTCGACCCGACCTGCGGCACTGGCGGGTTTCTGCACGCCACCCTGACCCACCTTCATCACAAGATGCAGGACGAGGATGGCACGCGTGGGTTGCCTGATTCTCCGGAGCAGAGCGAGCGCTATCGCGATCGATTGCGCAAGTATGCCGACCAGCACCTCTTCGGCGCCGACTTCGACCCGTTTCTCGTCAGGGCGACGTCGATGAACATCATGACCCTGGCCGATACCCCCGGCAACGTCTTCCACATGGACTCTCTCGCCTTCCCGAAGGGCCATCTCTCCGGTGTCGCCGAGGCGAGCAAACGGATCCCGCTGGCGAAGGGCAACGCCCCGGGCGTGGTCGACGTGCTACTGACCAACCCGCCGTTCGGCGCCGACATCCCGGTCAGCGACGAGTCGGTGCTCGGCGACTTCCGCGAAGGTGTGGCAAAGTCGTGGTCGCGCGACAAGGAGACCGGCGAGCTGCGCGAGAGCGCAAACCTCCGGGGCGCGCTGGCCCCCGAGCAGCTCTTTGTGCAGCGCGCCATTGAGTGGATCAAGCCCGGCGGCCGGCTCGGCATCGTTTTACCCAACGGCATCCTCTCCAACCCAGGCCCGGCCGACGAGGGCATCCGCCGCTTCATCCTGCGGGAGTGCTGGGTGTTGGCCAGCATCGAACTGCCGGTGGAGACGTTCATCGTCGACGCCAACGTCAACATCCTCACGACGCTGCTCTTCCTCAAGCGCAAGACCGACAAAGAGAAAACCGCCGAAGAGCTCGGCAACGCGATCTCCTACCCGGTCTTCATGGCGGTCGCGGAGAAGGTCGGCGTCGACCGCCGCGGCAACGAGCTCTACAAGCGCGCCCCCAACGGCGACCTCATCATGGAGACCTTCGAGGAGACCGAGTACATCACCATCTCCAGCGTCCCCCGCACCCGCGTGGTGAAGCGCAGCCGCCCGGTCATCGACAACGACCTGCCGCTGATCGCGGAGAAGTACCGGGAGTTCCGCAAGCACCATCCCATCCCCGGCTTCGACCCACGCGCCGGCAAGGGGGCGGGAGAGTGAAGGTCACCAGTCTCGACAACCCGGTCAAGGTCGACTGGTTCTTCGAGCAGGGTTGTCGTTTGGACCCGGCCCCGTACCTCTCCGGTGCGCTGGAGGCCCGTAAGAGGCTGGAGGCGCTCCCGAATACGGTACGTCTCGACTGCGTCACTGCTGGGCACAGCGGGGGCATCTTCAACGGCCCGAAGTTCAGCCGGATCTACCTGAACGACCCGGGGCATAGCGTCCCGTTCCTCGGCAGCACCGACATGCTCGAGGCCGACTTCAGCTACCTGCCTCGCTTGAGTAGGGACATCGCCACGGCGCTCCCCTACCTTGAGGTCGAGCCTGGGATGTCACTGATCTCCTGCTCAGGCACCATCGGCCGCATGGCGTACGTTCGGCCCGACATGGCCGGATTCTGGTCGTCGCAGCATGTGATGAAGGTGCAGGCAGATCCAGACAAGATCCCGTCGGGCTATCTGTATACCTTCCTGCGCAGCGGCTTCGGGATCCCGATGATCGTGTCCTCGGCGTACGGCGCGATCATCCAACACATCGAGCCGCACCACCTCGTTGACCTCCCGGTACCCCGCTTCGACGCCGACCTGGAGCAACGCATCCACGACCTCGTCGCGGAAGCCGCCGACCTACGCGCCGCCTTCCAGGCCGGCCTACATGCCGCCACCGAAGACTTCTTTCGCAGCGTCGGCCTGCCCGACCTCATCGACTACCGCTGGCATGCTCAGGAACCTGACCTGGGGTTCGTGGTTAACGGTGTATCACCCGCGACACTTCGTGCCATCAACTATCGCCCCCGAGCCCAGCGGTTGCTCGACCAGCTGCAGTCCGTACCTGGAACGACGCTCGGTGAGGTCTGCGAGGGCGGAATGCTCCGAACTGGCGCGCGATTCAAGCGGGTCGATGCTGGGCGGGAGCACGGAGTTCGCCTGGTGGGTCAACGCCAGGCATTCTGGACTCGACCCGAGGGGCGGTGGATCAGCGCTGCAGCGGCTCCGGCCGACATCCTGCAGGATGACGAGACGATCCTCGTGGCAGCCCACGGGACGTTCGGTGAGAACGAGGTGTACTCGCGATCGGTGCTCGTAACCGGGTCCGCCCTCGCGAACGCCTACAGCCAAGACTTCGTACGGGTAGTGAGCGGCATCGCAGAGGTGCCTGGGGCATACCTGTTCGCCTTGTTCCGTACGAACGTATTGTTCCGAATTTTCCGCTCGATCAGTGTCGGCGGGAAACAGCAGGAGTACCACACGCAACTGCTTCGCGCGCTTCCGGTGCCTCTCGCTCCCGCCTCAGATCGGGCGCGCATCGCCGAAACGGTCCGTCAGGCATATCGCGACCGTGACCGCGCGGATGTGCTAGAAGATGAAGCGCTGGCCTTGTTGACGCAGGCTATTGAGGAGGCCGAAGCCTGATGGCAAGGATCGTTCGGATCGGTGAGCCCGCGAACGATGCCGAGCGGCGAGTCATCGCCTACCTGCGCGACCACGGGCCCGACGACTGGACGGTCCTGCACAACTTCGAGGTATCCGACGCGCGGGGCAATCTCTTCGAGGTCGACCTTGCTGTGGTGACAGACCACATGGTGTACGCCATCGACGTCAAGGGCACCTTCGGCCGCATCGACGTCCACGGCAGCAAGTGGATGCCTTCTGGGCGCGTGCCGTTCCACAGTCCGCTGCCGAAACTGCGTGAGAACGCCAAGCGGGTCAAGGCACTTCTGGAGAAGCACTACGGCGCGCTGACCCGGGTGTTCGTGGACGCCGTCGTCGTGCTGCCGGTGAAGGACGCGCGGCTAGTCGACCACAACTTCCCGCAGCGTGACGCGGAGTCGACGGTCAACCTGCAGCACCTGATGGCGCTACTCTCGGACGTCTCCCGGGTGCCGACCGGCGCCTACGCCGTCGACGCCGACATCAGCCGCCACCACGACAAAATCGTCGAAGCGATCCAGGGTGTGGCTAGCGTGCCTTCGGGGCCGCTGCTCTTCGGCAACTGGCAGGTGCTGGAGGTTCTCAGCGAGACTCAGCACGCCCCCGGCGTCGACGTCGTCGCTGAGTACCGTGCCAAGAACGCCAACACCGTCCAAGGCTCCGGCACCGTCCGTCTGGTCGTGCGCCAGGCGGATCTTTACACCGAGGCGAAGGAGCGGGACAAGCAGCAAAAGCAGATCGGTGTTGCCTACGAGGCCCTCGGCAAGCTGCCCGCTCATCCGGCCATCGTCGGCGTGCGCGACTTTTTCCCCGACGCCGAGGACCGCGGCTATGTGACGGTCTACGACGACGTGCAGGGCTCCGCGCTCCGGGTACATCTGGGGCTCGGCGCCGCCGAGCCACTGACCCTCGACCGAAAGCTGCTCATCCTGCGGCAGGTGCTCGACGGGCTGGCATTGATCCAGAGCCGACACCTCGTGCACCGTGCTCTGAGCCCGGCTACGATCCTGCTCACGAACGACGGCCGGGCCATGATCACTGGCTTCGACTACGCCAAGACGGCCCAAGTGCGAGCGTATACGGTCGCGCTCGACGCGCACGCCAACGCCGACGCCGCGTACCTGGCTCCCGAGACGATCGATAGCCCGACGAAGATGAGCGCGAAGTCGGACATCTACGCCGTTGGCGTGATCGGATTCGAGCTGTTCACTGGACACCGGCCGTTCGGTTCGATGACGACCCAGGTCCGGGCGCGCGGCGTGCTCCCCGAACAGGATCTGGTACAGGCCGACGTGCCGCCGCAGCTGCGGCACTGGTTGACCCTGCTCTGCGCCACGGATCCGAGCGAGCGGCCCAACGCCAAGGAGGCTTTGCGTCGCCTGCTGCTGGCGATCGGGGAAGTGCGTCGTCCGCAGCGCCGCATCGGCGGTGGCGGAGGCGGGAACTCGCAGAGCCCGCCGTCGAACGCGGCCGACGTCAGCGCAGACCCTCGGCGCAACCCGGGCTTCTGGCGACGTCTGGAGCGCGACTACCTTTTGGGCACGAAGTACCTGGTGAAGTCTCAGCTGGGCAAGCCGGGGGCTTCCGGCGTCGCCTACCGCGTCTATGACTCGATGCGGAACGTCGACCGAGTGGTCAAACTGATCTTGAACGACCCGGCGAACCCGCAGGAGCAGGCCCGCCGTGAGGGCATGGTCATGGACCGCCTGCGCGGCTCCACTCACCCCAACGTGCTCAAGATGGTCGACGTCGATCAGCTGCCGCCGCCGTACTCCCACCCCTACCTGGTCTTCGAGTACGTCGAGGGCAAGGATCTCGGTGAGGTCATCCGCAGCGGCCCTCTGACCGTGGCGGATGTGCTGAGGATCGGTCTAGATGTGGCATCGGGGCTGGCGCACATTCACTCACTGGACGTGTGGCACTGCGATATCAAGCCGAGCAACCTGCTGTGGACCGAGGACGGTGTCCGGATCCTCGACTTCGGCATCGCCAAGACCCCCGAGTCCACCCAGGCCCACACCTCCAACACGCCCAAGTACACTCCACCCGACATCGACCAGGTACCCGCTACCGGCGCCGGGTTCGTCGACCGGGACCTGTATGCGCTTGGCGTGACCCTGTACGAGGCGCTGACCGGGGCGTACCCGTGGGACGCGAGCACTCCGCCCCCGGCGGTGCCGGCCGAGGACCCGCGCACCCGGTTTACGTTGCCGGAGGAGGTGCCGGCAAAGCTTGTCGAGATCATATTGAGGGCGATTGCTCCCGGGCGTGGGGAGCGGTTCACGAGCGCGGAGGAGTTCCTTACAGCGCTGCGGGTGGCCGACAAGGCGCCGACGCCAGTCACGAGGATCATCCCAGTTCAGGTGAGCAACACCAGCGAGGTGCCGCCGGCAACCACGCGCGACGGGTTGGAGCCTGGAACGTCGGGCGAGAACCCGTTCGTTGCCCACCTGCAGACTCTCTACAGTCAGAGCCGACGCAGCAATCGCGGCACTCGCGGGATGGATGCGCACGACTACCGGGTCTACGTACCGACTGCTCTCGACATGGCACTCGCTCCGGCAGTGCTGGACGGAGCGCATTCGCTTGTTATCGTCACCGGAAACGCCGGAGACGGCAAGACTGCCTTCCTGGAGCGGCTCACGGCCGACGCTCGGGCTAAGGGTGCGACCTTCATTGCGGAGCGGCCCAACAGCGCCGAGTTTGAACTGGGCGGCAGGCGTTTCCGCACCAACTACGACGGCAGCCAGGACGAAGAGGACATCGCCAGCGACGAGGTGCTCACCGAGTTCTTCGCGCCCTTCGAAGGTGCCGACGAGATCGGCACCTTAGCTGGCGAGACGCGGCTGATCGCGGTCAATGAGGGCCGCCTGGTCGACTTCCTTTCCCACCGCAGCCGCCGGTTTGCGGCGCTCAAGGTAGCGGTCGAAGAGGGGCTGCGTGGAGAGAAGAGCCCGGGAGCAGTCGCCGTGGTCAATCTCAACCTCCGTGACGTTACCGTGCGGCCCGCGGACACTCTCGACGGTTACCGCGACAACGACTCCGTTCTGGAGCGGATGCTGGTCGAGATCACTGCCCCGCGCTTATGGGAGGCCTGCACAGGCTGCGTCCTCATCGACTCCTGCTATGCCCGGCGGAATGCGGCCACCATCGCCAACCCCGTGATCGGCGCGCAGGTGCGTGACCGGCTACGCCGCATCTACGAGATCGCCCAGCTGCGAGGGCGGCTGCACATCACCCTGCGAGACATGCGCTCCGCACTCGCCTACACAATCACCTCAGGACGTGACTGCGCCGAGATACACGGCCTCTACAAAGCGAGGGACCGTGCTGCGATCCTGGAAGCTCACTACTTCAACTCCTACCGCGGCGGCGCGCCTGATGTCGAGCGGGACCGGCTGCTCGTGCAGCTGCGCGAGGTCGACGTCGCCGCGGTGCCACAGCCGGTGCTGGACCGGCGGTTGGCGGCCGAAGGGTTGCTGGAGCATTACCTAATTACCCCCGGGGACCGGCGCAATCCCGACCGTGTCCTGCTCAAAGCGGTCCACGACGAGATCATCGCGGACCCCACCAGCACGCAGGCAACGACCGACTATGTGGCCGCGGCCCGGCGTTTGATGTACTTCGAGATGCGCGACCCTGGCTCAGCGACGAAGATGCTGCCGTATGCCTCAGCCCGGAGCTTCCTGGCCTACCTCGACCGGGCTCAGCCCCAGGTCGAGGATGTCCTGCGGGCGCTGAACCGCAGCGAGGGAGTGACCTCGCCTGAGATTGCGGACGGTGGGCTGGTGATCCGGGTCCGTGACGTCGTCGGTGGCACAGTGCGCAGCCTGCGCCGCTTTCCTAAGAGCGGGTTCACCGTGGGGCGGGTCGGCTCCGACACGCACCGTTATCTGGAGACCAGACCGAGCGCGTTGAGGCTGACCTACACCGATCGGAGCCGGGCAGGAGCTGCACCGGCGGAGCTGCGCATCGGGCTAGACCTTTTCGAACTGATCGAGCGATTTCGGCGCGGCTACCAGGCCAGCGTCGACGACGACCAGGGATACGCGCTGGCCGTGACCATCTTCAAGAACCAGCTCGCGGCCGTGCCGTATCAGGAGGTCCTGCTCACAGTCGACGGTGCGCTGATGCACACCGTCAGCCGCACCGGGGACGGAGTCCTGCACCTGACCACGCAGACCGCGGACATACCGGAGACCGAGGAAACGGAATGGCGCTAGACAGCAAGGACCGAGCCTTTCGGTGCGACTCGATCAGCCGGATCGACTACAAGACCCTCACCATGGACCGGGTCCTCACCGCCTTCCTTGCCCGACTCTGGCATGACGGGGTGCCGAGCCGGATGAGCCGGGCGGTCGACCTTACAGTGGAGGACTATCTCTCGCTGCTGCTCGATCCCGACGCACCGTTCGATGGATTCGCCGACAACGAAGACATCAGCCAGCGCTGGGTCGGCACGCACCTGCTCGATCTCGTCAACCGTGGCAGGGTCACCGAGGCAGTCGCCGGGCCCCGACCGTTGCACGGCTTCGCCTACCGGTTGCGCAATAGCCGCCGCTCTCGCCCCTACGGCGCGGACGAGCAGCTCTACGAGCTGCTGGCGATCAAGCCACTGGCGGTCCAGAAGCTCAAGGACTTTTTCTTCTCCGACATCGAGGCCGACGGGAGGGTGATCCCCGGACCCGACATCGACGTGGAGTCACAGGCACTCTTGAGCATGGTGTCGATGACTGAGGAGAAGGCCCAGGACCGGCCCGACGGCTCCACCCGCAAGCCACTGGTGCCACTGTGCAAGCAGCCCGCTGAGCTGATGGCCGACGACGTGCTCCGGCTGCTGCTGCACCGCGACTTCATGCCGCGCACGGTGCTCGTCGAGCACCTAAAAATCCTGCTCTCCTTCCATCTCGCGCTCTACCACCTGCGGATGATCAAGCTGGTTCCCGCCGCCGTGCGCACCGGTGCCGTGGATCCATCCTGTACTCGCGGGCACCGGCCCGCGGAGCCCTGCCCCTATGCGGTCAATCTCTTCGTCGATGTGCTCGGGGTCGACAATGGCGGCCCCGCCCCATATGCGGCCAGGAGTGCCGCGATCTGGTACGGCAGGCTGCCTCAGTTCGTCCGGGGCACGTTCGCCGTCCAGAAGCTGGGCGACTTCGCCGCAGACCTGGCCAAACACGGCAAGCTACTCAAGGCGAGCGGGCGGAACGAGTTGCCGGCGGCCGAGGCGATCGCGCTGTTGACGGACAAGCACAAGAGAGACCGCGAGATGTTCTTCGACATGCGGGTACGCCGCATCCTCGATGATGAGGAGGAGCCGCTCGCGCCGGAGTTGCAGACGATCGTGGATCTCGGCCTCAGTCGCTTCGAGACCTACCAGGAACTGATCATGCACTACCGCGGCGCGTTCCAGCGGAAGTATCTAGTCGAATGCATTGACTCACTCCTAATGAAGAATCGGCCCGGTCAGATGGTCACCCAGCCACGGGGGAAGGCCGGCGCACGCCGGCTCGTGCTCGACTCGCGGCTGCTGGAGGTGCTCTTGCAGGTGGCGCTCGTGCAGCAGGATGAGACTGGGCGAATGCGGACCTGGCCGATGCGCGTCGACGAGGTATTGGACCTGTTCCGAGCCCGGTACGGGCTGCACATCGATCAACTGCCGAGCGAGGACGGGTTCGCCGGTGCCGACGTACCGGACCAGGCTGCTTTGCGGGAGAACTCCGCAGCGTTCGTCGACCGGCTCCGGGAGATTGGCTACTACCGCGACTTGTCCGATGCGTACCTCACCCAGACCATCACGCCGCGCTTCACAATCCGTGTCGAGCACCTCGACGCGGAAAGGAGCGCGCGATGACCACGACCACGGTCGGACTCGTCGAGCCCACGCCTGCCGACGTGCGCAATGCGCTGGAAGACGTCTTGGTTCCGCGCCTGCTGAATCTGCTTACCGCCCGGCAGGCGGGCCACTGCATGCGAGTCACCGAGCTCGAGACCGACCTGGCGCTCCGGCTGGTCCAACGACTCCGGACCGCGACCCTGCCCGGCACCGTAGTGTGTCTGCTGGCCGCCGACGAGCAGGCCCGCGAGGACACCACCGGGTCGTTGGTGAGCAGCACCAAGCTGGTCGAGCTGCGAAACCGACCGGTCATGGAGACCACCGGCCCCCTGCTGGTCTTCGTCCCACCGGGCTTGCGGGCAAGCGCCGAGGACTCGTTCGGCGTTGCGACATTCGAGGAGGTTGCCCTTGGCGACGCCTATCGAATGCTGCGCAAGGAGCTCCTAGCGAAGGTGCCGGCCGCCCTGCGCGACGGCATCAACTGGCTTCGGGAGACCCTCGCGCAGAAGAACGACGGCCGCGACAACGACCGCGCCTGGGTGCACTACCTGTTGACCATCGCGGCCAATGACTACGAGCCTGACGCGGCCGGTGCCGCTCTATACCGGTTCGGGCTGGTGCCCGACCTCGGCTTGTTCAACTCGGACGCCGATGTGGCAAGTCGTATCGGTCACAACCGGATGCAGGTCGACGAGCTCAGCCGCACCGAGCTCGACGAACGCCAACGTGTGCTCGGCCTCGGGCTGCCCGACTCCGCTTTCACCGCGAGACTCGCCGGATTCGCCGGGCGGATCGGGCTGGAGGACCGCAACGCGTGGACCCGACGAATCATCACTGACCGGGAGAACCGCGAGCTCACCTTCGACAAGTGGCCGGCGCCCCGCAGTCGCGAGGTCGCCATCAGCGTCGACGTGCACACCCTCGATCTGCCCCGGGTCGGCGACAACGCCGAGCACCTAGAAAAGTACCCCGCGCTCAGGTCCCTCGCCGGCCAGGCTTATCTGGTCGCTGGCTCCAACGGCACGAAGACGCTGGCCGTCCAGTTCAAGGTCGACCCCCCGCTGACCCCAGCCGACGGACTGCTCAAGCTCAGAGCCGAGATCGAGTCCGAGGACGGCGGCCCCACCGGTCGCGCGGTTTCGGTCGCTGCCGGGGCAAAGCCAAAGAGCGACTACAAGGCGACCGTACGAAACCTGCACAAGGCCGACCTCGACGAGGGCTGGCATGTCCTGACGGTCACTCCAGTCGCCGACACCGACCGTCCGGTCGTAGTGAAGCCGGGAACCGGCCGCAGCGAGGCGTTCTTCGTGGTCCGTGCAGACGAGGACGAGGAGCCGCCAGAAACCAAGGCGACTCGATACGAGAGCGTGCTGCACGCCGTGGAGCGCATCGCCTTCGCCCGATGTATTGAGGGAAAATCGGCGCGTGACCTGAAGCCTGGGCAGAGCGCCTGGTCGACACCAGCCAAGGGCGGCCTCCACGTATCTGCCAGCGTGTACATCCCAGGCGGCGGCAACATCGAGGTCCGCCTCTCCGAGCGATTGACCGACATCGAGCGCAAGACGCTGCTCGCACCAGCCGAGGTCGGGCTGTGGCAATTGCCCATCAGCCAGGACGGCACCCCTGCCGTGCCGAGGCGCGACGAGACCGACTGGGCCTCCGGACTCGGGCCGGAGGCCGAGCACGCGTTCGGGGCGGTGCTCTCGGCCCGCGACCGGCTCTTCGCCGACGTGCTCGGCGTCGTCGACGACGACCACCCAGGCGAGGTCGTCGAGACGGCCAACCTCATTGGAATGCGCACCCGGATCACCGAGTACGCCGCCGCCTTCCATAGGACGTTGAACGCCCAGGCGACCTACGTACAGCGGGCCGACTCCGCAGAGAAGGCGATGGCGCTCCGCGCACTGGCGGGATTACAGCAACTCGATGCGTTGGCGACCACCTACATCGACGGCCTGGGGACGCTGCACCGGCTCCTTCTACTGGGGCCGACGCATCCGCTGCGTCTGCTGTGGCTCTCGGAGTGGGCCGCACTCGGTGCTCAGTGGCGGGCCGACCTGGACGGTCAGCCGCGGGACACCGCGCCGAACGCTCAGGCGTCGTTCTTCGGGCGCCTGGACTCGCTCGGCTTCCCGTTCGCAGTGCCGCGTCAAGACGGGCGACTGCTGGCCGCGGTTGGCAACCTGACGCCATTCTGGGCGGCGTACCTCCCCAGCGGCGCCGACGACTCTCACGGGCTCGTCGACAAGATCGCCGGCGCGCTCGGTGTACCAGCCGCCGCGCGCGGGTCCGGTGTTAACTCGACCAGCCTGATCCTGGCCGACCGGATCGAGCGCTATGTGCGTCAGCACCCCTACGTCCGAACGCTCGTGCTCAACATCGTCAACCCGGGCGACGCCGGCCTGATCGTCGAAGTCCTGCTCGAACTCCAACGGCGACCCGACACCAAGCAACTCAACTACGACCTCCGCCTATGTACCGATCAGACCGAGATGCCGGGAATCGGTGGCACTCTGGCCGAGCTCACGCGTTCGGACAGCCGGTTCAACAGCGACGAAGCCGAAGCGTTTTCGGCACGCCAGGCACGCGGCGCGCCAAAGCTCGCCTACTCGGTGCGCTCACTGGTTGAGTTCGAGGAGCGCCCGGAGGAGTTCGAGGCACACCTAACCATCCTCATCGACGCCTTCGCCGGGGAAGAGCACGACACCGCCCGGCTGCAGCAGGTCAGGCAGGCACCGGCGCACGGCTTCGTGCAGCAGGCGACCACCTTGTTCGACGTCGATGACGAGGGGGCCGGGGTTACCTGGCGCAAGACACCGCTGTTCGCGTCGGCCCTTCGCGTGACCGGAGATTCCGGGGAGCTCTTGGTCAGGCTTCCACGTGACCTAGCGCTCTCGGCCGCGGCCGTCGCGACTAAGGCGTTCGACCGCGTACCCACGACGACCCTCACGCTCGATGCCGTGCAGCGCTCGCTGCTGCACCAGGCACACGACATCAGCGACTGGGTCATTGTCATCGACCGGACCCTCGGCCTTGAGTACTTCGACCGGGCCGACGATCGCGGGTCGAACGACTACGTCATCGACTATGTTTCCACCCGAACTGGACTCGGTCGTCAGGTTCTGATCAGCTCGCGTAAGGTCGACGAGCTGCGGCGCCTGCTCGCTCCGGTCGTCGGTGACCACGGCATCGAGGTCGACGACCGGCACCTGCAGACGTTTTTCGAACAGATCCGGTTGCTGTCGGGGAGCCTGGCATTCAAGCTGGCTTCTGCTGCTCGCAACCAACGTGCTGAAGTGCTCGGGCTCGCGCTGGCGCGCATTTATCTAGAGGGACAGCGCGTGCTCGGCGACCAGATCGTCCTGCCACTCGACGCCCACCACGAGCTGTACGCCGAGACGCGTCGCCGCCCTGCGCCTGCAGAGCGGTCGTTGCGGCGCACAGACCTGGCTTTGTTCAGCTTCGACGCTCTCAGCCGGACGATCACCTGCCGGCTGATCGAGGTCAAAGCGTACTCGACCATCCCCGACGTGGCCGCGTACGAGCGGTTGCAGACGCAGATCAGCGAGCAGATCGCTACGTCGGAAAAGGTGCTCAAGGAGCAGTTCGACCCCGACCTCACCGATCCCGATCGCGTGGACAGAACGGTGAAGAATCTGGAACTGGCCGCCCTCCTGCGCTTCTATCTAGAGCGGGCCGAGCGTTACCGGATGGTCAATCGCTCGGTCGGGAGCCATGCGAGGCGGCTGCTGGAAACGCTCGATGACGGGTTTACCCTGCGGTTCGAGCGCGCGGGGCTCGTCTTCGACCTTTCTGGTGATGGTATAGATCCGGAGAAAATCGGCGGGGTCGAGTTTCACCACATCGGGCGAGACGAGATCGACGAGCTGCTCGGGACCGTGCCGACTGAGCCAGACCGGCCGGGCGACGCGACCGAGCCCTACTCCATCACCGTCCCGGCGCTGAGCCGCACTCGTCGTGCCGATGCAGCGTTCCGGGCACCGACCCTGGAGCCGCTCGTAGAAGAGGAACCTGAGTCGCCGGCTCTGTTGTCGGGTGCTGCGCACGCTGCCGAGTCGTCAGTGCATAATGGCACTTTTGCTGTGGAACCACCTGCATCCGATGCTGAGGAGGTCCAGTCGGGGGCGCTTCCCGAGCCGGCGCTGGAGCCTCAGCCCGAGGCCGCAGGTGCAGGCGAGGTAGGCGCATCCGGCGCTGACGTCGCCGTCGTGCCCGCTGAGGCTGATCGAGCGGTGCCGAGGCCAGACATCCTCGTCGGTGTCACCGGCGATACACCCCAGTGGGCGCTGCTGGGCGAGGTGGCTGGGGGCCGTAAGACCGCACTCGACCTCAACGAGACGCACACGCTCAGCCTGTTCGGGGTCCAGGGAGGCGGGAAGAGCTACACCCTCGGCTCCATCATCGAAGGCGCCACGCTCGCTGCTCCGGGGATCAACCACCTGCCGCGCCCCCTCGCGACCATCGTCTTCCACTACAGCAGCACCCAGGATTACGCCCCCGAATTCACCTCGATGATCGCCGCCAATGATCACGACCGCCAGCTCACCCGGCTGCGAGAGCGCTACGGTGCCGAACCGGCTGCACTGAAAGACGTCCTGCTGCTCGCCCCCACCGACCAGCTCGACACGCGCCGCCGCGAGTTCCCAGGCATAGATGTCCAGCCGCTGCTCTTCGGGTCGGACGAACTGCACATCAACCACTGGAAGTTCCTGCTCGGCGCCGTCGGTAACCAGTCGATGTACCTCCGCCAGCTCACTCAGATCTTCCGGGCACACCGCGCCGACCTGAGCCTCGGCACGATTCGAAACGCCGTCGCTGCGTCGGCCATGACAGACAATATGAAGGATCTCGCCCAGCAGCGGCTCGACCTTGCCTCGTTCTACATAGATGACTCCGTGCGCATCTCTGACTACGTACGCCCCGGACGGCTGATCATCGTCGACCTGCGCGACGAGTTCATCGAGAAGGACGAGAGCCTCGGCCTCTTCGTCGTGCTTATGCAACTCTTCGCTCAGGCTACCGATGAGGGCGGTCACTTCAACAAGCTGGTCGTCTTCGACGAGGCCCACAAGTACATCGACAGTCCCGACTTGGTCGATGTACTTGTCGAGTCCGTCCGCGAGATGCGACACAAAGGGATGAGCATCCTCGTGGCCAGCCAGGACCCGCCGTCGGTGCCCGTGTCGCTCATCGAGCTCTCCGACATCGTCATCATGCATAAGATGACCTCGCCCGCCTGGCTGAAGCACATCCAGAAGGCCAATGCCGCCCTCATGGCTCTCCGACCGGAACAGCTTGCCAACCTCCAGCCCGGCGAGGCGTACCTGTGGGCGGGGAAGGCGACAGAGCGCTCGATGACCCATGGCGCGGTACGCGTCGCCCTCCGCCCGCGATTGACTCGGCACGGCGGCGCCACGAAGACGGCGCATGGGTGAGTGATGAACCGAATGCGGTGGGTAGGAAATTCCGCGGATTAAAAATGCCCTGAGCATGGCAAAGGGCACTCATACATCCGCTGTCCAGATTCCGAGTCCGTCGTCCGGCCGCGTTCGTGCTCGTCCGCGCCGCAGGGCCCCGGCAAAGTCGTGACGGTGTCTGACTTGTGAGGCTTGGAGTAGAAGCGCCGTTGGTGGTGGCAGCAAGACGGGCATGACCGGCTCAGAAGATCATCAAGGTTCCTACGCCATGCTGATCGCCGAAGTGAGTCATGCCCGCACTGCCATCATCGCTGATCTCGTCCCTGTCCTGCGCACCGGCTCTGACCGTTGCCGAAACCGCTGGTGGGCTGCCCGAAGCGCTCGCTGGTCTGCCTGATCCACGAGCCCGGCGAGGTGTCCGGCACCAGCTGACCGTCGTGGTCACCGCAGCGGTGTGTGCCGTGGTCGCCGGCTACCGCTCGTACACGGCGATCGCCGAATGGGTCGCCGACGTGCCGGCGGCAACGGCTCTCGCCTTGGGCATGACCCCGGATCGGCGCCCGTCGGAAGCGATGATCCGTCGGTTGTTGCAGGCCATGGACCCGCAGCTACTGACTGCGGCGATTGGTGTCTGGCTCGCCGGTCGGGCCACCGCCACCACCTCGACGGCCGGCCGGGCGATCGCCGTCGACGGCAAGGCCCTGCGCGGCTCCCGTACCACCGACACTCCGGCCCGGCACGTGATGACCGCCTGCGACCAGGCCGCTGGTGTGGTCCTGGCCAGCATCGACGTGGACGGCAAGACCAACGAGATCACCCGGTTCGCGCCGCTGCTCGACCAGATCAGCGACCTACGCGATACGGTGATCACCGCCGATGCCCTGCACTGCCAGCGTGAACACGTCACCTACCTCGCGCAACGCGGCGCGCACTGGATCCTCACCGTCAAAGGCAACCAGCCCCACCTACACGCCCAGCTCACCGCACTGCCCTGGCGGGCAGTCCCGGACGCCGCACGCGACACCGACCGCGGACACGGTCGCCGCGAGATCCGCAGCTGCAAGATCCTGACGATCTCCACCGGCATCGACTTCCCGCACGCCACCCAGGCCATCCAGATCCGCCGCCGCAGACGCCGCCTGGACCAGCCGAAACGCTTCACTACCGAAACCGTCTACGCCATCACCGACCTCCGACCCCACCAAGCGAAACCGGCACAGCTGGCCGGCTGGATCCGCGGGCACTGGTCGATCGAGAACAAGGTCCACTGGGTACGCGACGTCACCTACGACGAAGACCGCAGCCAGATCCGCACCGGCACCGGCCCCGAAATCATGGCCGCCCTCCGCAACGCCGCGATCAGCGCCCTACGCCTGACCGGGATCACCAACATCGCCGCCGCCAACCGACATCACGCCCGCGACAGCACCCGCCCGCTGACACTGCTCGGCATCACCTAAGGACTTTGCCGGGGCCCTGGTCCGCGCCGTGCCTAGATTGGGTGACGTCGCAATGAGTGGTCGGCAGAGGTGCGAATCCAGTAATCGTGCCGTGAGTCCGTCCCGCATGGGAGCATCCGAGCAACTCGGGAGCACCCATGGTCACGGGGGTCACGTCTGCGCCGGGAGACTCACGGCCCGGCTCCGGAACCTGTCAAGTCAACTGAGACAATTTCTTGATTTTGTTTAGCTTTGTGCTGGTGGAAGAGGGGCTCCGGCCGAGGTCACGGCCTGTTCCGGGTGGCTGTTGTCGGGTTTGTTGATCCATGCCCGGTCCGGTAGCCGGGGTGGTTGGGGACGGCGGCGTCCGAACCGTTCGGGATGTGCGGCCCAGGCGGCGTCGAGGGTGCGTTGCCGCTGTTCACGGATCTGTCCGGCGGTGCCGTGGTGGACCGATGCCGGGGTGTGCAGGCCGATCCCGGAGTGCCGGTGTTCGTGGTTGTAGTAGCTGTAGAACGCTTCGCAGTGCTGTCGGGCGTGCTGGATCGATCCGAACCGCTCTGGGAACGTGGGGTCGTACTTGAGTGTCTTGAAGCTGGCCTCGATGTACGGGTTGTCGTTGGAGGTCTTGGGCCGGCTGTGGCTGCGGCCGATTTTGAGATCGGTCAGCAGCTGGGTGACGGTCTTGCTGGTCATCGCGGCGCCGCGGTCGGCGTGCACGGTCAGCTGATCGGGGTTCACGCGTTCGCGGGCGGCGGCGTCGGCGATCAGCGCTTCGGCGAGTTGGCCGTCCTCGTGGGCGGCGACCATGTGCCCGACGACGTAGCGGGACCAGATGTCGATCACCGTGTAAAGGTGGAACCAGACGCCCTTGACCGGGCCGCGCAGCTTCGTGATGTCCCACGACCACACCTGATTCGCGGCGTCGGCGACCAGTTCGGGTTTGGTCCGGGCCGGATGGGTGGCCTGGCTGCGGCGTTCGCCGGTCTGCCCGGCGGCCCGCAGAATCCGGTACATCGTGGACTCCGAGCACCACCAGCGGCCCTCGTCGAGTTCGCGGGCCCACACCTGCGCCGGGGCCAGATCCACGTATGGCGGGCTGTTGAGCAGGTCCAGGACCTGCCGGCGTTCAGGCTCGGTCAGCGCGGACGGCGGCGGCTTACGCGGCGCCCGTGGCCGGGAGACCAGCGGCGGGGCACTACGGCGATACAGCGTCGCCCTCGACAGGCCGGTCAGCCGGCACGCGGGCGCGATGCCCCACAACGGCGTCAGCGCCGCCTGCGCCTCGGCGAGGACGAGTTCGGCATCGCCACGGCATCCGCGCTCTCGGAGAGCAGTTCCAAGAGCGCGTGAGCTTTTCCCATGATCGACAACGCGGTCTGGGTCTTGTTCAACTCGGCCTGCAGGCGGGCGTTCTCCCGCTGAAGACGGGAAAGTTCAGCGTTCTCGGCCTTCTTCGCCGCCCGCGCAGCCGATTGCCGCCGGTCCGTCAGGCCGGCCGCGGCTCCGGCATCCCGCGCCTTGCGCCAGTCGAGAAGGTGTGAACCGTACAGCCGTTCCCGGCGCAGAATCGCCCCGCGAGCCGCCGCATCCGGCGCCGACTCGTACTCGTCCAGAATCCTCGCCTTGAACTCCGCGGTGAATGTCCGCCGCTGGGGCCGGGCGTCCGGATCCAGACTCTCATGGGGCCTCGACGTCATGCTGATGTGCTCTCCTCAGGGCCGTCCAGGAAGAGTATCCCCTGGTAGACGGGCTGTCTCACATCAGCGTGACAGGGAGGGGCTCGTGCCGCCGCCTCCGAAGCGCAGCCCCAGGACAGCGTGAGTCCTGCCCCGCCGTGGCCGTAGTTGTGGATCACACGGATGCCGTCGAGTCGTTCCTGCTCGACCCGGACGAAGGGCCGTGTGGGGCGCAGACCGACCCGGTGGGCGATGACCCGGGCGTCCCGAAGACGTGGCTCGATCTCGGCGCAGCGGGAGATGATCGCCGCAGCGGTGTCCGGATCGGGTTCTCTGCTCCACTCGCCGGGCAGCGCGGTCCCGCCGATGACGACTGTCTCGCCGTGGGGGTAGAAGTGCGTCAGGTCCGGTGAGAGCCCCGTGTCCTCGAAGAAGAACTCGGTGATGCCGGGGTTCTCCACCACGACGAGCTGCCCGCGTATCGGAACCAGCTCGGGATCGGGTACGAGGTGCCGAGCGCCCAGGCCTGCGCAGTTGACGACAACAGGAGCGACACCAGCGGCCTGGTCGAACGCGTCGATCCGCCGAATCTCGACCACGCCGCCGGCCGCCTCGAATCGCCGCCGCAGGTAGCCGAGATAGACCGGCATGTCGACCAGCGGCGCGATGTATCGCCACCCGGAGACGAAGCCGTCCAGAAGCTCGCCCGCCCCACAAATCCGGAACCCGTCGAGGTGGTCGCCCCACTCCGGCGGATCGACCCACTCGCGAGAGGCCTCGACACCGGCGACGAGTCGCACCCCCGTCGACGGGTCGACGGCGAGATCCCGCAGGGCATCAAGGGTCTCAGCGCTCCACGCACGCACCCGGTCGACCGGTTCCACGAGGTACGGACCCCACATCGCCCCGGCCGCGTACGAGGTGGTCCGCTCGGGCGGGTCCGCCGCCCACACCTCGACCCGTATACCGGCCTCGACAAGACAGACCGCAGTCGTCAGCCCGGACACGCCAGCACCGACTACAAGAGCATCAAGACCGTCGCAGCTCACCACGCAGACCATAGGGCACAACCGGTTGACGGCGACCGAAGTGAGTGACGTTACATAACAGTGTTAATGACACCGTAACTGGATAGGTGCTGGAACATCGGGTATGCGTGTACGCCGATTTGCTCAGGTGGTGGCGGGGATCCAGGGGTTTCCGGTGACGGCTTGGATCAGGGCGTCGAGCATGTTGTTGCCTTGGCGGATGGCGGTGGCGGTGTAGCTGCGGATGGCGGCGAAGTGTTCGGCGCCGGTCATGGTGCGCATGCTTCCGGAGACCTTGATCCGTAGTTTCGGCATACGGATGGTCTGTTCGGCGGCGTTGTTGTCGAAGGGGACGGCCGGGTCGGTGACGAATCGTAGGTAGTCGTCGCGGCGGTCGCGGAGCCGGACGAACAGGGCGTGGTGTTTGCGCTGGAGTTTGCCGTCGCGGCCGGCGGTGGCCTGCGCGCCGAGCACGACGGCGGAGCGCAGCAGGTGCTGCTGCTCGCGTAGGGCGTCCGGGTTCGCTGTGTCCTGCCCGGTGTGGGCGTCGTCGGCCAGGCGGTTGAGCCGGCGCAGCGCGTTGATGGCTTGGGTGGCGAGGTCGGCGGTGGGGCCGGTGGCGGTGTCGGTGACGTAGACCAGTTCACGCAGCACGTGGGCGTTGCACAGGGCGTGGTTGGCGCTGGTGTAGGTGTCGTATGGCGCCCACGCGTCGTGCACGGCGACACCGGTGAAGCCGGGCAGGACACCGGCGTCGTCAATGGCGGCGGCGCCGCGTCTGCGGTGCGCCGTGAGGAGCACGTCGGTGCCGGTGGACGCGGAGTGCAGCCAGGCCAGACGGCCTTCGACGCGCATCCCGGTCTCGTCGAAGTGCACGACCGGCGCCTGCCGGATCCGGTCGCGGATCACCGGCAGCACCTGCTCGATGATGCCGAGGGCGGTGCGTTTGACCCAGGCGGTGACCGTGGCCGCCGCGACCGGCAGGCCGAACAGGTCCCGCAGCGCGTCGGCGGTACGGCCGATCGACAGGAACTGCCCGTGCAACAGGTAGACCCCGATCGCGGCGATCCGCGGCCCGTACACGGCAGGCGCGGTGGCCTCGGCGGGCCCGATGCCGGTGGTGCGATGTCCACACGGGCAGGCGAGGGTGACGATCTGATGCTCGGTCACCACGACCGTCGGTTCCGGAATGTCGAACACCTGCCGCCGGGTCACGGACACTTCGGCCGCGCCGGCCAGATCGTTGTCGCAGCCCGCGCACACCTCGGGGGTGTGCCGCACGATGACGTCGGGGTCGGCGACCTGCTCCAGAGTGGTGCCGGGCTGCCCGGCCGGGCGCCCCGGCCCCCGCCCGGACCTACCGCGCAAAGATTTGGGTGCCGGCTTGGCCAGCCCGTCCGTCGACGGCGGTTTCGAGGAGTTCTTCGACGACTGCTTCAGCTGGGCTTCCAGATCAGCGATCCGGCACTTCGCCGTACTGAGGTCAGCCTCCAGCTCCGCGATCCGCCCGAGCGCCTGATCCAACCGGGCGAACAGGTCCGCGTTCAGCGCAAGCAGCTGCTCATACGACGGCTGCGAAGGATCGGCGGGCACGAACGGTCAACGACCCACCCCGGCCAAACACCTCTGAAAGATCAACGACACCTATCCAGTTACCCTGGAACAACTCGGCTACCTCGACCAACGCCTGTCCACGGTTGCGGATGCCGGCGAAACGGACGAATACTCTAATCACTTCGTCGAACATGGGCGCCCCAAGCGCCCGCGGGCCCTCTTCGATCAGCTTCTGTGCATACCGCCGAGCCTGATCGTCCGCGTGCAGGTCCACCCCGTTCTCGTGCGCATACTCCTCAAGCAGCAAGTCAATGATCTTGGCTGCGACGAAGAACCGCTTGTCGATCATGAAGATGCTCGCCCTGCCGGCAAGCATGCCGCCGGGTCGCAGCGCTCCGGCGAGCACCTCAAGTCGTCGCTGATTACGGCCCCGGGCGAAGTGGCCGAACTTGAGCTCAGCGGCCTGCTCGATCCCGGCGTCGCGGCGCAGCAGGGTCAGCACCGTGTCGGCGGCGCCGTCGTCGATGGCGACCGAACCGATGGTCATGTACGGCTCGGTGGGCTGAAAAAGGGCCTCGCCATCCCAGCCGGACTCGTCTGCGGCGATCCACCGGCCGTCCGACCCGCCGTCCGTCGTTGGAGCGTTGCGGGAGTACTTGACGTAGTTATTGACCCGTAAGGCAAAGTTGCCGTTCTCAGCCGGCTGCGTAGCGGACTTCTGGTTTGCGGAACAGGGCTTTTACGGTCTCGGGTTGGTTCTGGCGGCGGCGTAGATGCGAGGCGGCTGCTGCGGACAGTTCGGCGGGGGTGGCCGGATTGGCTTGTGCGACATGGTGTTTGACGTCGGCGTTGAGTAGTTCCACGGGGTTCAGTTCGGGGGCGTAGCCGGGCAGGAAGTGCATCTCAACGCGGTCAACACGTTCGGCGAGCCAGTCGCGGACGGTGACTCTGCGATGCACGGGGCGCCCGTCCACGATCAGGTGGATCTTGCGACCCAGTTGGCGGACGAGTCGGTCGAGCCAGGCCAGGAACATCGGGCCGGTGAACGACCCGTGGTAGCAGGTGAAGTACAACTCGCCCTTGTTGCTGATCGCGGCCATCACGTTGACGCCGAAGCGTCTACCGGTCTTGGCCACCACCGGGGTCTGCCCGACCGGCGCCCAGGTGGCGCCGACCGCGGCATCCGAGCGCAGTCCGGTCTGGTCCAGCCACAAGATGATGGCCTTCTCCTTGCGCGCTTGGGCTTCGATGGCCGGATACTTCACGTCCAGCCACCGGGCGACCGCCTCGGGGTTCTGCTCGTATGCCCGACGGATCGGCTTCTGCGGCGACAGCCCCCACGAGCGCAGGTACTTACCGACCGTGACCAGCGACAGGTCGATACCGAACCAGTCGCGGATCAGCCGACGTACCTGCGGGCGGGTCCACACCAGGCCGGGCAACGCGACCTGGTCGGGGTTCTTGTGCAGCACCGCCCGCCGTACGCGGGCCTGCTGACGCGGGTCGAGAGCCTTCTGCTCGCCGGGACGCCGCCCCCGCTTACCGGCCTTGAGGGCCCGGTTTCCCTGACGGTCAAAGGCATTGATCCAACGCCACACCGTCTTCGGCGAGACACCGAACACTGTGGCCACCGCTGCCTGGGTGTGCCCGGCCTTGACCGCCGCGACCGCCCGACGACGCAGATCCTCCTGCGCCGCCGGGGAAAGCCGCCGCGCATCACGTACCACAACACCCATACACGGACAACGATCACGGCACCTTTGCGCTACTGGTCAATAGCACCAGAGAGGCCACCTGGCGTGGCTGAGGCACCGGGGACCGGATGGACGGGAGGGCTGCCATCGGGGCCGGTCGGATCTGCCGTGCCGGGCAAAACTGCCACGCAGCCCATTCTGATGCCTTGGCGCAACGTTGAACATCCCGGAAGGCGGAGCAACCCGGTCGGAGAGCTGCAGTCAGGCGCTGCGTGGGGTCACGCTACTCAGCCTATCGTCTTGGCCGGCTGCCCAGGGCGGAGCGGACGTTTGTAGGTGCTCGGAATCGACTTCAAGGCGACTCGGGTCGGAGCATCGCGGCGAGCCGTTGTTGATTGGAAGCGATCTGCGCGAGGGCAGCTCCGCGGGGAAGGCCCCAGACACCGGCAAGGTGTTCGGCGACGGCTGGTAGGTCTGCTGGGTGTGCCGGTCTCCCGGCGCAGCGGGCGTATGGTCCGTCGGTTTCGAGTACGACATGGCGCGGAGGGATTGTCCGGAGCAGACCACCGGCCCGGGATGACCGGATCATGGCAGGATTCACCGAGAACCAGAGTCCGCCGGTGACGGCTTGCTCGGCGACGGCGATGGATCCGGTGTACCAGTGCAGGACGGCCACCACATTCGTTTGGAGCAGCCGGGTGACCGTGTCGCGTTCAGCGCCGCGGCTGTGCACGGTGATCGGTTTACGGAGGACCGCGTCGATCGCGAGCAACGCCTCGAACGCTTCCATCTGCAGGGCCTTTGTAGCGGCGCCTGCCTTGGAAAAGTCGAGCCCTACTTCGCCGACCCAGTCGGCATCCGGCAGTAGGCGGCTCAGCCGGTCCAGGTCACGGCGGTAGTGGGTGGTGACGCGGAGGGGATGCAGGCCGATGCCGAGGTGGATGCCATCTCGCCGGCCGAGCCGGGTGCGGAGGAGCCGGAAACGTCCGGGATCCTCGGTAACCGCGACGACGTGGACACCGGCCGCTTTGGCTTGGTTGGAGTCTCTACGCGAGTTCGCACAGCGCCACCTCTGCTGATCTTGGTTGTTTGGGCTGGTAGGGGGTCTTGTCACGGATGCAGGCCCAGAGGACGTTGAGGCGTTATCTGGACAGGGCGGCGGTGGCTTGGCGGTGGGTCTTTCCTTCGGCCCTCTTCTTGTCGTAGTAGGCGCGTGATCATGGGCAGTGGGTCAGCGCGGTGAAGCTGGACATGCTGAACACCCGACGCAGCCCGCGGTGGTAGCGGTGAGGCCGAACCTGGTGACCCTGCCTGCGGCCGGAGTCGCGAGAGATCGGCGCGAGCCCGGCGTGCGCGGCGAGTGCGGCGGCGCTGGGGTAGGTGGTGAGGGTGCAGGCGTGGGCGAGGAACTCGGCGGCGAGGGTGGTGCCGATGCCGGGCAGGCTGGTGACGATCTCTCCCAGCTCGTGCTCGGCGACGACGCCCGCGATGGTTTCCTCGATCGCGGCGATGCGATCGTTGACCGCTTCCAGATCGGTCGCCATCTGCGCCACGATCCCGGCCGCAGTGGCCTCCCCCGCGACGGCGACAGTCTGCGTCCGCGCGGCGGTGAGAACCTTGGCGGCCAGTGCCTTGGCGGCCCGGACACCGTGCTGGCGCAGGTAGGCCAGGATGCGGGCTTCACCAGCTCGGCGCAGTCCGGCGGGGGTCTGCCACTGCGCGAGGAGCCGCAGCGCACCTTTGCTACTCAGGTTGAGTGCCTTCTCCAGGGCGGGGCTGATCATGGTGAGCAGGTCCTGGATGCGGGCGGTGATGCGGACCCGGTCGGCAACCAGGTCCAAGCGGCGGGAGACGAGCAGCTTCAACTGCTGCTGCACCCCGTCCGCGAGGGTGAGGGTCGGCAGATCGGTGCGCATGCGCAGGGTCTGGGCGATGACGTAGGCGTCGTGGGCGTCGGTCTTGCGTTCGCCGTGGAACGCCTCCGCCATCCGCGAGGTGACCGTGCCGCTGACGTAGCGCACGTCCGCGCCCCGGTCGAACAGGACCGCCAGCAGCAGTGCGGCGGGTCCGCCACGCAGGTCGACGGCCCAGCGGATCGGCTTACGGCGCTTGCCGAGCCGGCCGGCGATGCCGGAGATGGCCTGCTGGTCGTTGGGGATCTTCTCGGACATCACCACGGTGCCGTCGTCGTCGACGACGCAGACGTGGTGGTGGGTCTTGCCGACGTCCACGCCGGCCCACAAGCTGCCCACCGGGCATCACCCTTTCGCTCGTGCTGGTCAAGGGGCGTGGACCCGCCGCGGTTCAGTAGCCACAACTTCGGAAAGGGCGATCGGTCGCAAGTCTCCATCCAGTGCTGATACAGCGGTCATCAGCGAGGGCCGGGGCGTCCTACTCCAAGCTGGCCATGACATCGACAGCACACACCCAGACAGTCACCCGACCCTCCGGGTCGACCCCGCCAAACGACACAGTTCGATATCCGGTTGCGGGTCCCGGCGGAACCCTGGAGTCTGCTGCGGTCGGCATCGGCTTTCTGGGCGGCTCCGATACGCCGCAGCCCCTCAGGTCCTTCCCGCAATCGCGGCACCGGTCACCGGGCGGCGAGCCGTGCGTCAGGTGTCGAGGCCTGCGAGGTTGAGGCGTTCGAGCAGGCTGGGCTTGCGGGCGTGCGCCGCCCGTAGCTCGGCCAGTCGGTGTCGGAACGATGAGCTGTCCCCGTCGCGTTCAGCGAGGTCGCGCAGGTCGACGAGGAGTTGAACGGCGGTGTCGTACTCGCGGGGTCTCTTCGTGGCGATGAGTTCGTCGACCCGCTGCCAGGCGGCGGGTTGGTCGACCGCGAGGGTGTCGAGGTGCCGTTGCCGGGCTGCTGCGGCGGACCGTTTCCGGCGAGCCCGGTCGCGTTCGCGCTGCTCGGCGTCCCGTCGTTCCCGCTGGGCGCACAACTCCGCGGCGGTGGCGAGCAGTTCCCCGGCCGTGCGGGCGACTGCCGGGGCGGGCGTATCAGTGCGGTGTGCGTCGCGGTAGCGGCGCAGCAGTCGGCTGCGTAGGTGGCTGTCGCCGCCGGTGATCAGGTCGGTCAGGATGGCGTCCTTGTCCCGGGCGGGCAGCCCGACGACCCAGGTGCGGAGTTGCGCGGCGGTCGGTTCACCGGAGGCGGGCGGCGCCGATCCGGCCGCCGCGGCGGCAATCACATCGGGGTCGATGCGTAGGAACTCGGCGACGGCGGTCAGGGGCGCGTCGAGGGTGCCCAGCCCGGCCGGGACGGGCGGTTCGGGCTCGTTGGCGGTGATCTCCTCGGACTGAACGCAGCGGAGCCAGGCCAGGTAGAGCAGGCGCAGATCGTCGGCAGCGAGGCCGGCCCGGACCGGGATGATGGAGGCGAGCAGACCGTGGCCGTCGAGGTCCCACTCGTCGGTGCCGTCCTCGTCCTCGTCGTGAAGGTCGATGATGACCTGCTTGCCGGCGGTCCACGCGGACGCGCTGTCACCCTGGCAGTACCGGGCGACGATGGCGGGGTCGAGCACGTGTTTGGGTAGCCGGAGCATGAGCTGGCGGGTGCCCCAGTTGGTCAGGTACAGGTGTGCGTCGAAGTATCGTTCCATCAGCTTGCGCGGGTCGCCCTTGAAGTTGCCCCACTCGTAGGTGTTGACGAAGCTGGTGGCGGTGATGTCGGCGCGGGTGGACAGCGACCGAAGCTCGGCCTGCTCCCGGCCGGTGAGGGGTCGGTCGACGGCGATGAATTCGTAGTACTGGTACTCGCTCATCGTGGCCTACCTTCCGGCCCAGTGCCGGTAGGCGTCGATAAACGCGGCACCGTCCGGCGCGGGGGCGGGTAGCGGCAGGTCGAGTAGATCAATCTTCTGCCGGTGGTGGCCTCGGGCGCAGACCGCGACGATGCTGTCCGCGGCTAGTTCGATCTTGCGCACGGTGACCTCGACGCCGAGGACGGTGGTGGTGAACGGCACCGCCAGATGCTCCCCGATCATGTTGAACAGGCCGGCGCGCTCATCGTCGTAATCGTCCGTGTCGACAGTAGCTTCCTCGATCATCGCCTCCAGCGCGGCGCTGCCCTTCGATGCCATCGGCGGAGGCTAGCGGACCGGTGTCGGGGAGTTCGGAGCCTGGTGCGCGAGGATGGTCGGCATGGGTTCGGTGGCCGAGTTCGTCGATCTTCGGCGGGAGGTGGAGCGGTTACGGGCGGAGAACGCCCGGCTGGGACGTCTGCTGGAGCTGCGCGGCCAGGACACGTCTGTGGCGCCGGAGCAGTTGTCCGCGCCGGTGGAGCCGCCGGGGCTGGTCACCATGGCGTCGCCGACTCGGGACAAGCTGGCGTTGTTCGCCGACCGGTTCCGGGCCCGGGCCGACGTGTACGTCGTGCGGTGGGACAACGCCCGTACCGGCGCTGCCGGTTGGATGCCCGCGGTCGCCGGTGGCTGGCGTAAGGGGATGGACCGGCGGGGTGCCGCCTACCTGCCGCGGACGACGGAGGTCGTCGCGGCGCATCTGGTCGGCGACGTGTTCATGGGCCTGTACCCGCTGATGCCCGGCAACACCTGCCACTTCCTGGTGACCGATTTCGACGGGCCGACGGCGATGCTCGACGGCCTCGCGTACGTGAAGGCGGCACGAGCCAGCGCGGTGCCCGCCGCGTTGGAGATCTCCCAGTCAGGCCGCGGCGCCCACGTATGGGTCTTCTTCACCGGCGCTGTTGCCGCCGTCACCGCACGCGCCGTCGGCACCGTCCTTCTGCGTGAGGCGATGGTGCTACGCGGGTCGATGGACCTCCGCTCGTACGACCGGCTGTTCCCCAACCAGGACGTGCTGCCCGAGGGTGGCTTCGGCAACCTCATCGCCGCACCCCTGCAGGGCCGCCGCCGCAAGGATGGGCTGACCACGTTTCTCGACCTCGGCACGCTCGAGCCGTACGCCGACCAGTGGGCGTTCCTGTCGACGCTGGATCGACTCAGCCCCGGCGACGCCGAACACATCGCCAGGCAGGCCAAGCAAGCCGTCACCGGTGCCGATGTCGCCACGATGAGCCGGTCCGCCGCGACGCAGGTCCATCCTCCGCTCCCTCCGGTCGTCTGGGCGGAGGCAGGCGCCGGGCTGAGCATCGACGCGGGACAGCTGACCCCCGCCGCGCTGGCGACGTTCAAGCACGCCGCCGCCATGGCCAACCCGAAGTTTTACGAGCTGCAGCGACTACGTAAGTCCACCTGGGACACCCCACGCTTCATCCAGGGCTACGACCTCACCCTCGATGACCGCCTGGTACTCCCGCGGGGACTGCGGCACACCATCGCCACCATCGTCGAACGCGCCGGATCGCGGCTGGCAGTCACGGACGCACGAAACTCCGGCACCGAGATCGACATCGCGTTCACCGCCGAACTCACCAGCAGACAGGCCACCGCGGTCGGCGCACTTCTCGCCCACGACGACGGGATCCTGGTCGCCCCACCCGGCTCCGGCAAGACCGTCATGGCCTGCGCCGTGATCGCCGAACGCAACACCTCCACCCTCGTCCTCGTCGACCGCAAGGCCCTCGCCGACCAGTGGCGCACCCGCATCCAACAGTTCCTCGGCATCAAGCCCGGTCAACTCGGCGGCGGCCGACGCAAGCTCACCGGCACGGTGGACATCGCACTGCTGCCCTCCCTCGCGCGGCGCGACGACGTCGCCACCCTGGCCAACGGGTACGGGCACGTCATCGTCGACGAATGCCACCACCTCGGCGCCGCCGCATATGAGCACTCGGTCAAACGGATCGCCGCGCAGTTCTGGCTCGGCCTCACCGCCACCCCCACCCGACGCGACGGCCTCGGCCAACTCGTCACCTGGCAACTCGGACCCGTCCGCCACACCCTGACCGACGAGGAACAGGGCACCCTCGCGGCAGCGATGCACGCTGACGCCGGCCCCCGACGAGCGCTGTTCCTCCACGAGACCACCTTCCAGCCCGGCGACGTCGACCTGGACGCGCCCGGCGCGCTCGCCGAGGTACACCGAAGGCTGGCCCTCGACGAGCCACGCAACACCCAGATCGCCGATGATGTCGCCGCAGCCCTGACGCGCGGGCGCAACTGTCTCGTCCTGACCCGACGGGTCGCCCAGGTCGAGGCCCTCACCGCTCTGCTCGCCGCACGCGGACACCAGCCACTCGTGCTCCAAGGCGCGATGAGCACCCGCGACCGGCGGACCATCGTCGACCGGCTCGACGGCGCCAAGATCGGCGACGGCCTGCTCGTCATCGGCACCACACCGTTCATCGGTGAAGGCTTCGACGCCCCCGCCCTCGACACCCTCTTCCTCGCCGGCCCGATCTCCTACGACGGCCTGCTCGTCCAATGCGCCGGCCGCGTCATCCGCGCCGCCCCCGGCAAGGACCTCGCCGAGGTCCACGACTACCACGACCCGGCCGCCCCCATCCTCGCCGCCTCACTCCCACGCCGCATGCCCGGATACCGAGCCCTCGGGTTCACCAGAACATGAGTGCATCCGATCTGGCTGGTCCCGCCGGCTACGGGGATACAACAAGAGGCCAAGCGCGCTTGGCCTAGCGTAGTAGGCTACGGGCATGGGCCGGTTCTCCGAGGATGAGCTGCATGCGGTGGTCTCCCGGTACGAAGCGACGCGCGCGGCCGCGTTGACCGAGCGGGACGAGCGACTACGGGCGTTTCACGCGGCCGGCTGGCGGCCGGTGGATCTGCAGCGGGTCACCGGGTACAGCCGGGAGACGATACGCCAGGCGCTACGACCGGAAGTCCGACGGGCGACCAACATCAGCCGGCGCCGGACATCGCCCCAGCCGCCAGCGGACTACCAGCCCTACGGCGACCGGAAGCCCTACGTGATCGCCGAAACCCTCGCCGAACTGCACGGCCCGACCGATGGCACGGTGACGCTTCCGCGTCATCTCGACTGGTCCGGGCACCCCGAGTACGACCTGAATCGGGCCGCACGCCTCGCCAGCATGTACAAGGTGGTGCTCACCGAAGCCGCCACGGTCGAGGATCTCAACACCTGGCTCGACGCCGACCTCCTCCGGCGGCTCTGGCCCACCCTCTGGCTGCCACCCCAGCTCCGCCAGCGCTGGGAAGAAGCCTTTCCCGAACTCGCCGCCACCCGCAGCAACGCGGCATAGCGGTGGACCCCTTCCACGAACGCCTCGCCCGTACCGGACTCGCGGCAGCCGATCGATACGGCTTCGCGCTGGCCGGCGGCTACGCGGTCCAGGCCGCCGGGCTCGTCGAGCGACCAAGCGAGGACGTCGACCTGTTCACCGCCTGGGACCGCCGCGACGAGTTCACCGCCGCGGTCGTTGCCGTCGTGCACGCCTATCGAGACGACGGCCTGACCGTCGAGACCGAGCGGCAGTACGACACCTACGCCCGGCTGGCCGTCACCGACGGTGTCCGGGTTTCCAAGGTCGAACTCGGCGTGGACTGGCGCGCCAACGAACCGATCCTCATGGCGATCGGACCGGTCCTGCACCCCGACGACGCGGTCGCGAACAAGATGAGCGCCCTCTACGGACGAGCGTTCGCCCGGGACTTCATCGACATCGACGCCACGCTCCGGTCCGGCCGCTACACCCGCGACGCCCTTCTCGCTCTCGCGCAGCGCGCCGACCGTGGCTTCGATCCGCGCATCTTCGCCGACGCTCTCGGACAAGCCACCCAGCTCGATCCCGACGACTTCGCCCAATACGGCGTCACCGGCCACGCGCTGGACAATCTCCATAACCGATTCGCCGAATGGCGTCGCGAACTGCTCGGCGAGTAGAGATCCGCTCGACTTACCACTGCTCGGTCCGCTGATCCTGCGGCACTCCGTTGACGTTCGAAAGGCACCCTTCACTCTTGATCCAATCAAGAATGACCAGGACAAACGCCGCTTCAGCAATAGATCACAGCAGCGCCGCTAAGCCTCGATCCACCGACGCGGTTCGTGATGGTCGCGTTTGAATAGCTCTGATATCGGGTGGTTTTGGGGTACGGCGGAATTGCCGATTACGTGGTCGGCTTGCTCTGGGCAGGTTGTGCTGGAGTGGGGTGGGGTTCGTGGCTTGTGGTCGGGCCGCCTGGTTCCGGTCGGTATGCGGCGGTCAGTCGGGTGCGGTACGGATGGCGGTGAACAGATTCTCGAACGCGGGTTGCCAGGGCCAGTGCTCGGGTAGGTGCAGGTGGATGGTGCGGGCCCGGTGCGCGAGGCGAGCGGCGACGGTGACGATCCGGGTCCGGATCGTGGTGGTCCGGGCGGTCGTCCAGGCGCCGGCGGCGAGGTGACCGGCGGCCCGGGTGAGGTTGTGGGCGATGCCGGCGCAGGTCAGCCAGGCGGCGTTGGCGTTGAACCGGCCGGACGGCAGGTGCGTGAGAGGGCCGGCGATCAGGTCGGCGTTGATCTGCTCGATGACCGCGTGCTGCCGGTGCTGGGCTTCGGCCTGCACGAGGGTGAACGGGCTGTCGGTGAACACCGCGTGATATCGGTAGTTCGGTAGGAGTTCTTCCTGGCCCGGGGCCTGGGTAGGGTCGTCGCGGCGGATGCGGCGCACGATCAGCCGGGCGGTGACGGCGTGCCGGGTGCCGGCGAAGGCGGTGTAGGTGGTCTCGGCGATCTGCGCGTCGGAGATCCACCGCTGCTCGTCGTCGTCCCAGACGGCCTGCGGGTAACGGATGTTGATCCACTGGTCATCGCCGATGCTGTCGCAGGCGGCGCGGATCTTGGTGTCGATGCGGGTGGTGACCGAGAACCGCACCTGGTGGCGCCGGCAGGTGCTGATGACCGCCTTGGCGTAGAACGCGGAGTCGGCCCGCACCACGATCTCGCCGGTCGCGCCGCAGGCACGGGCGGTGGTGATCGTCTCGGCGATCATGCTGGCAGCGCCCTTGCTGGAGCCGGTGTTACCCGAACGCAGCCTCGTGGTAGCGACGACCGGCGCCGTCAGCGGGGTGGACAACGTCGCCACGAGGGGGTTGTAGCCGCGCAACCAGACGTTGTAGCCGCCGACCTTGGCGTGACCGAACCCGATGCCCTGCTTCTGTTTGCCGTAGACACGGCGCAGCATCGAGTCGATGTCCACAAAGCACAGCGTGTCCGCGCCGGCCAGTAGCGGTGTCCGGGCGGCGAGGCCGACCAGAGTGTCGCGGGCGGCGGCCTGTAACTGCCGCACATGCCCGTGGGTGAACGTGCGCAGGAACGAACCGAGCGTCGAGGGCGCGTACACGCTGGTGAACAGTGACCGCATCCCGCCGTGCCGGGCCACGTCAAGGTCATCGATGCTGTCCGCGCCCGCGAGCATCCCGGCCACGATCGTGGCGACCTTCCCGGCCGGATTCGCGCCCTTGTCCGTCGGCAGACTCACCCGGTCGGCGACCGCATCGTGCAGACCGGCCTGCTCGGCCAGACGCATCACCGGAACAAGGCCGGCACACGACACCAGATTTGGATCGTCGAACGTCGCGCGCACCACCGGCGCGTCATAGCGTAATCTCACCTGCGAAGTGCCCTCTCGAACCGACCGATAGAAGCGTCAACACTCCTATCCTTCCAGTTCAGGGGGCACTTTCTATACCCGGGGTCCCGCCGGTTCGACCTTCATCGGTGGATCGAGGCTAAGCGACAGGCCAACGTGGGGAGCATGCGGAAAACCGCCGGTCATCGGCCTGCATAAACGGGCAGCGACCGGCATTAGGAAACCGATGCTCTATCCCCTGAGCTACGAGGGCCGGACGATCGATACCGCTCGGCGGCGGCTGTCAGCGTACCGCAGGAAGCTCCCGGGGTGATCAGCGCTGGCACCGCCACCAGCGGATCACACGCCGACCGCACGTCGCCGGGCCGGCCGGGCCGGCCGGCACCGGCGGTCACGGTCGCGCGACGCCGTTCACCTACGGTCACCGGCTGCGGAGCACACATCGCACACATCAGCCAAGATCATCTACCGGGCTGGGGGCCCGCTGACCAAGGGTCCCGTCCCGGGGCCCGCAACTCTGGTGCCGATCTTGACGCTGTCAGCCGCACACCGAATGTATGTCCTGGCGAAGCTGCGGTGACCCACCCACTACAGGTGCTAGCATTGCTCTCATTGGCTCGGTGGCGGGAGAAGCGATGGCGGCCCTCAGCATCAGAGATCTCGACGACACGGTGCGGGAAAAGCTGCGTCTCCGCGCTGCACAGCACGGCCGATCCATGGAAGCCGAGGTCCGGCACATCCTCACCGCGGCCGTCGCCGAGGATGTGCCGGCAACCGATCTGTTCAGCGCACTCACCGATCGATTCGCCCGACTCGGCGGCGTCGAACTGGATCTACCGGCCCGTTCCACGCCACCCCGGGCGGCGAGCCTGCCCGAGTGATGATCGTTCTCGACACCAACGTCGTCTCCGAACTCATGCGGGCCGAGCCCGCGCCAGCGGTGGTCGCGTGGCTCCAGCAGAGTTCGAACGCCGGGTTGTACACCACAGCCGTCACCGTCGCCGAGATCCGCTACGGCATCGCTCGGCTGCCGGAGGGCCAGCGCCGGGAATCACTGCACCAAGCCGCCAATGAGATCTTCGCCGCCTTCCCCCGCCAGGTACTGCCCTTCGACCTGGCTGCAGCCGGCGCCTACGCCGACGTAGTCGCTGGCAGGGAAAGGCTGCGCCACCCGATCGACGGCTTCGACGCCCAGATTGCCGCCATCTGTCGTACCCGAACTGCCGCCCTCGCCACCCGTAACGCCAAGGACTTCACCGACACAGGGATCGAGGTTATCGATCCTTGGCAGGACGCGATCACCTGAGACGGTCACCCTGCCAGCCTCCGCGGAAGCGCTGTGGCGCGCGGCGCTTCACCCGCCACATGACGCTCGTCGCAGTGCGTGGCGGAACGGAGCGGACGCGCGGCATCCACCTGCGCGATGCGCACATCTGCCGCTCGGGGGGACTGGTCGTGCGGGAAGGCGGCGATGGCGGCGACGGTAGTGGCCGCGGGCCGCCGGGTCGTCTGGCGACACCGGAGCCGACCGGTGGTCACGAGGTGCAGCACGGCGTGCAGGTTGGTCTGGGCGGACGCGGCAGTCGCCCGGATCTGTTCAGGCATTCAGGCCTGCGAGGTTGAGGCGTTCGAGCAGGCTGGGCTTGCGGGCGTGCACCGCCCGCAGCTCGGCCAACCGGTTTCGGAACGATGAGCTGTCCCCGTCGCGTTCGCCGAGGTCGCGCAGATCGACGAGGAGTTGAACAGCGGTGTCGTACTCGCGGGGTTTCTTCGTGGCGATGAGTTCGGCGACCCGCTGCCAGGCGGCGGGTTGGTCGACCGCGAGGGTGTCGAGGTGCCGTTGCCGGGCGGCTGCTGCGGACCGTTCCCGGCGAGCCCGGTCGCGTTCGCGCCGCTCGGCGTCGAGGCGTTCCCGTTCGGCGCGTAGCTTCCCGGCGGTGGCGAGTAGTTCCCCGGCGGTGCGGGCGGCAGCCGGGGTGGGCATATCGGTGCGGTGTGCGTCGCGGTAGCGACGTAGCAGTCGGCTGCGCAGGTGACTGTCACTGTCGGTGATCAGGTCGGCCAGGATGGCGTCCTTGTCCCGGGCTGGCAGCCCGACGACCCAGGTGCGGAGTTGCGCGGCGGTCGGTTCACCGGGGGCGACCGGAGGCGACCCGGCCGCCGCGGCTGCGATCAGGTCAGGGTCGACGCGCAGGAACTCGGCGACGGCGGTGAGGGGCGCGTCGAGGGTGCCCAGGCCGGCCGGGACGGGCGGTTCGGGCTCGTCGTCGGCGATCTCGGCAGACTGTACGCAGCGCAGCCAGGCCAGGTAGAGCAGGCGCAGGTCGCCAGCGGCGAGGCCGGCCCGGACCGGGATGATGGAGGTGAGCAGGCCGTGGCCGTCGAGGTCCCACTCGTCGGTGCCGTCCTCGTCCTCGTCGTGGAGGTCGATGATGACGTGCTTGCCGACGGTCCAGACGGACGCGCTGTCGCCCTGGCAGTACCGGGCGACGGTGGCGGGGTCGAGCACGTGTTTCGGCAGCCGCAGCATGAGCTGGCGGGTGCCCCAGTTCGCCAGGTACAGGTGCGCGTCGAAGTACCGCTCCATCAGCGTGCGCGGGTCGCCCTTGAAGTCGCCCCACTCGTAGGTGTTCACGAAGCTGGTCGCGGTGATGTCGGCCCGGGTGGACAGCGACCGCAGCGCGGCCCGCTCCCGGTCGCTGAGAGGCCGGTCGACGGCGGTGAACTCGTAGTACTGGTACTCGCTCACTGCCGGCCTACCTTCCGGCCCAGTGCCGGTAGGCGTCGATCCACCCGGCGCCGCCCGACGCGGGGGTGGGCAGCGGCAGGTCGAGCAGGTCGATACTCTGCCGGTAATGGCGGACGCCGAAGACGGTGGTGAACGGCACCACCAGATGCTCCTCGGTCATCGCCTCCTGCGTGGCGTTGTCCTTCGATGCCATCGGCGGAGGCTACCGGACCGGTGCCGGGAGTTCGAAGTCTGGTACACGAGAATGGTCGGCATGGGTTCGGTGGGCGACACGACTTCGTCGGTCCCGCACGTGGCCAGCCTGTCCGATCTTGGGACTACCGGTCGCGCCGGCCAGGGCTGCGGGCCGCAGTGCCTGACCAGGCGCAGCAGCCCTGGACGCAGGTTCCACGGTCGCCTCGGAGACCCTGACGCCTCGCGCGTCTCGCCACCTTCCGGGGCCGGCTGGGTAGGGTAGATGGCTGTTCGCGTCCTGTGGAGGAGAACGATGACCGCGCAGCCATCCAAGCCCACGTTCGGTTTGGACGATTTCGGGCTGGACGACCGGATGCGGCTGTTCGGGTACGTCACGGCGGAGAACCGGTTCGCCTACCTGTGGCTGCTGCGGGCGTTCGACTCGGCGCGGTCCAGCTATCACGTGGTGCTGCACACCTCCGACGTGGCTGCCGCGCTGGCGGCGCTACACGAGACGCACGCCGACTGCCCGGCCCCGGCCGGGCTGGAGTTGCCGCGACTGCTCGACGCTCTGGTGGAGTGGGGGGTACTCGACCGGGGGCAGGACGGTTCCCGGGCCACGACGCTGGCGGAGTACCGCAACCGGCACTCGGTGTATCAGTTCACCGAGGCCGGATACCGGGCGCACCGGGCGGTGGAGGCGGTGCTGTCGGCGAGCATGGACGACTCGACGCTGTCCCGGCTGGTCTTCGCCGACCTCCTCGCCGACCTCACCGCGCTCGCGGTGGCCAACGAGGCCGGGGACGCCGAGGAGGTCTACCGCAAGTTCAACCGGCTGGACCGGGCGTTGGCCGACATCGCCGAGCGGGCGGCGCGCTTTTACCACATGCTGGGTGACCTGGGCCGGACCAACGACGTGCGGCCGGAGGTGTTCCTGGCCCACAAGGACGCGCTGCTGGCGCACCTGCGGGACTTCCACGACGAGTTGCAGCGGTACACACCCCGGCTACGCGCGGCGGTGCACGAGGTCGAGGCGACCGGGCTGGACCGGCTGATCGAGGCCGCCGCCGAGGCCGACGAGCGGCTGTTCCACACCCCGGTGCAGCGGATCGAGGACTGGCGGCGGCGCTGGGCGGGGCTGCGGTCATGGTTGGCGCCCCCGGGCCCGGAGCAGCGCAGCGAGGCGGACCGTTTGTCGGACGCCACCATCGCCGCGATCGGTGACGTCCTGGCCCTGCTGCGCCGGGTCACCGAGGCGCGACGTGGCGGGGTGAGCCGGGAGTCGCAGTTACGGCACCTGGCCGCGTGGTTCACCCGCACCGGCACCCAGGAGGCCGCGCACGCCCTGTTCGACATCGTGTTCGGCCTCGGCGCTCCGCGCCACGTCGGGGTGGCGCACCCGGACCCGGAGGCGATCGCCAGCCGGCTGTCGTGGTGGGAGGCGCCGGCGGTGGAGCTGTCCCGCACCCTGGTGACCACCGGCCGGGCACCGGGGCAGGGCCGGGGACGGCCGGCCCGGCTGGACCGGGTCGACGAGCGCCGGCACCGGCTACGCGGCGACCAACTCGCCCGGGAACGCCGGTGGGCCGACGCGGCGACGGCGCTGGCCTCCGAGGGTGTGGACGATCACCGGTTGGACGGGCCGCAGACCCAGGTCCTGCTGCGCCTGCTCGACATCGCGCTGGCCGCTCGGGTGGGCGGCCGAGCCGGGGTGCCGCTGGCGGCCGCCGCGCACGGCGTGCGGCTCACCCTCACCCCGACGCCGGGCGGGTTCACCACGGTGCGCACCGCCGAGGGCCGGCTGCATCTGGACGGGTACGCCCTGACGGTCACCGCCGCGCAGCACACCGCAGTCCGCCGTCCCGAGTTGGTGCCGGCGTGACGGCGGAATCCAACGCTCCCCGGCCGGCGGTCCACCGGTTCGCCGTCGACGTCCCAGAGCTGGAGTTGGCCGACTACCAGCGGGCGGTGCGGCTGGTCCTGCGCCACCCGCTGATCACGGCGACGTGGCCGGACGAGCGGGCGCTGCCCCGGGTGCGCCGGTTCTCCGCCGCCCTGCGCCGGGATCTCGCCGAGGCGTTCGGGTACCGGTTGGAGCTGCACGGTGCCACAGCCCGGCTGGTACGGGCGAAGGACCGGCTCGACGGCACCCAGCCGGCGGTGTCGCGCACCGGGCGGCCGTTCGACCGGCAGCGCTACGCGTACCTGTCGTTGTGCCTGGCGGTGCTGGGCCGTGCCGGGATCCAGATCACCCTCAGCGAGTTGGCGGACTCGGTGGCCGCAGATGCGAACCGGATCACCGGACTGGGGTTGGATCCGGATCACGGCTCGGACCGGCGGTCGTTCGTGGACGCGGTCGGCTGGCTGGAGGAGCGGGGCGTGCTGCGACTGGCCGATGGCTCCAGCGCCGCCTGGGCCAGTGACCCGGGCGCCGGAGAGGCGCTCTACGACGTGGCGCGGGACGTGGTGTTCGCGCTGTTCCGGCCGACCCGGGTGGTGCAGCACGTCGACTCGGTGTCGGCGCTGCTGGACCGGGCGATGAGCAGCAGCGGCAACGCCGAGCGCCGGCAGGCGGCCCAGGCAGCCCGGCGGGCGGTGGTGGAGTCGCCGGTCGTCTACCACGCCGACGTCGAACCGGCGGTCGCCAATCATCTGCGCGGCTCCGCGCTCGCCGCCGACCTGGCCCGGCTGACCGGGCTGCGGGTGGAACGGCGGGCCGAGGGCGTGCTGCTGGTGGACACCGCCGGGTTCACCGCAGAGCGGTTCCCGGGCACCGGCTCGGTGGCACAGGCCGCGGTGCTGCTGGCGGCGGAGATGGCCGACCGGGTGGCCGATCCCGACGGCCGCCGGGTCAAGCGGCTCGCCCCGCCCGACGGGCACGCCCAGCAGCAGGCGCTCGTAGGCCACATCGATGCCAGCCTGCCCACGGCCACCCTGGTACGCCTCGACGACGCCGACCCGGACAAGGACTGGACTGTCGAAGGCGAAAGCGGCCCCGACGAGGCCGACGGCACCGGCCGGTTGCCGTTCATCACCGACAGCTTCCTGCGTTCCGCCGTCGGGGAGATCCTGCAGCGGTACGGTACGGCGTTCGGGGCCCAGTGGCACGCCGACCCGGACCGGCTGCGCGCCGAGGCCGTCGCGCTGCTGGAACGATTCGGCGCGGTCACCGCCGTGCCGGGCGGGGTGCTCGTCCGGCCGCTGGTCGGTCGCTACCGCCACACCGTCGCCACGGTGAAGCCCCGCGCCACCACCGAAACCCTGTTCTGAGGAAAGTCGATCGTGATCGAGCAACGTGCCGTCGGCCGGTTCGCCCCGACCCGGGCCGGGATCATCAACCTGTGGGACTACCGGGACGAGGAGTTCATCTTCGTCGACGGGTGGCTGGTGCTGCGCGGGCCCAACGGCTCCGGCAAGACCAAGGCGCTGGAGGTGCTGTTCCCGTTCGTCCTCGACGGGCGGATCGAACCGCGCCGGCTCAACCCGTTCGCCAGCGAGGACCGGACGATGAAGTCGAACCTGCTCTACCGGGGGCAGGAGGTCACCCACGCGTACGTGTGGATGGAGTTCGGCGACGGCGAGCAGTACGTGACCGTCGGCATCGGGTTGCGGGCACACCGGCACGTCGACCGGGTCACCCGCTGGCACTTCGTGGTCGACGGCCGGGTCGGGGTGGACTTCTCCCTGCTGGACGCCGACGACCGGCCGCTGAACCGCCGCGACCTGATCGACCGGCTGGGCGCCGAGGCGGTTCGGGACTCGGCGGCGGACTACCGGCAGCTCGTCGACGACCGGCTGTTCGGCCTCGGCCCGGCCCGCTACGAGCAGCTGCTGGACCTGGTGCTGACCCTGCGCAAGCCGCAATTGGCCAAGGACCTCAACCCGGTGGAGTTGTCCCGCACGTTGCAACGGGGGCTGCGCCCGGTCGAGGACCACCTGCTGGTGGAGGCCGCCCGCTCGTTCGACGACATGGAGGCGGTCGCCCGTACCCTCGAAGGGCTGGTGGCGGCGGACGGCGCCACCGCCGCGTTCCTGACGGTCTACTCGACCTATCTGCGCACTCACGCGCGGGCGGCCGCCGATGCCCTGACCGCCCGCCGCGACGCGGTCGCCACCCGGTCGACCGCACTCGACGACGCCCGTCACGCTGCCGACGCCGCGGCCGAGTCAGCGACCGAGGCGGGTGAGCGGCTTCGGGCTGTCGAGGGCGAGCCCGGACGGCTCCGCGCCCACCTGGACAGTCTGAAGGCCTCAGCGGCATACCAGTCCCACGAGCAGCTCGCCGACCTGCAACGACACGTGCACGACCTGGCCGAGGCGGCCGGGCGTGCCGACGAGGCCGTCGTCGCCGAGGAGAGCGCGATGGCGCGGCGGCGTACCGAATGGGAACGGGCGACGGTCGCGGCCCGGGACACGCGGACGGCGGCCGATCGGCTCGCCGCCGATCTCCTGCTCGACGCCGAGGCGGCCGGGATCACCTGGAGCGCCGACGACACCGCCCCGGACGACCTGGCGGCCCGGATCACCGCGCGGGCTGCCGCCCGGCACGACGACGTGCGCGCCGTCCGCGCGCAGGTGGCGCGGCACGACCAGGCCGACCGGGACCACGCCCGGGCCGCCGCCGACGCGGCCGGCGCCTCGGCCGCCGCCGTCGACGCCGAGCAGGCCGAGCGGCACGCCGAGGACGCCGTCGCGCAGGCCCGCGCCCGGCTGCGCGCCCAGCTACAGCAGTGGGCGCAGGGCAACGCCGGGCTGCTGGCCGACATCGCCCGCCCGGACCTGACCGAGGTACTGGCCGCCGTCGTGGACGCCACCGGCGAGCCGGGCGCGCGGACCCTGCGCGAGGCGTACGCCGAGGCCACGGCTACCACGGTGGCCGAGCGGCGGGACCGGCTCGCGGCGCTGGCGGCGCAGCGCGCGGCGCTGGCCGACCGGCGGGCCGAGGTGGCCACCGAACGGGACCGGATCGCCGCCGAGCACGACGACGCGCCACCCGTCCCGGTGACCCGGCCCGCGCCACGCGCCGGCCGACCCGGGGCGCCGCTGTGGCGGCTGGTCCGTTTTGCCGACGGTGTGACCGGCGCGAACGCGGCGGCCGTCGAGGCGGCGCTACACGCGGCCGGGCTGCTGGACGCCTGGCTGCATCCCGACCCTGGGACCGCGACGGCCGCGCTGGCCGGCGACGACCTCGACGGCTACCTGCTGCCGCTGCCGCCGCACCGGCGGCCCACCGAAGCCACCCTCGCCGACGTGCTGGCACCCGAGAAACAGGACGACGTGCCGGCCGCACGGATCATCGAGGTGCTCACCTCGGTGGCGCTGGCCGACGTGACCACGCCCGACGCCGCGCCGGTGATCGGCGTGGACGGCCGGTACGTCCAGGGCATCGCCGCCGGACGGTTCGCCAAGACCTCCTGCGAGTACATCGGCGCGACCGCCCGGGCCACCCGCCGTGCCGCCCGGGTCGCCGAGTGCGACCGGCTGCTGGTCGTCATCGACGCCGACCTCGACGCGGTGGACCGCGACCGGGCGTCCGTCGAGGCGCTGCTGGCGGCGGTGGACGCGGCCGCCGCGCACCTGCCGGCACCCGCGCCGGTCCACACCGCGCTGCGTGAGCTGGATCGGGCCGCCGCGACGCTGCGCGCCCGGCAGGAGGCCAGCGCGGCCGCCGCCACCCGCCTCGACCAGGCCCTGGCCGAGGCGGCCGCTGCTGCGGCCGCGCTGCGCCGGAGCACGGCAGAGCGGTCGCTGCCGGTCGACCGGCTCGACGACACCGCCGAAGCGGTGAGCCGCTTCGAGAAGCGAGGGGTACGCCTGGAGGGCGCGCGGACCGCCGCCGCGCGTGCCACCGAGCAGGAGGACCAGGCCCGGCAGCGCCACGACGAGGCAGTCGACCGGTTCACCGCCGCGGCGGACACGGCACGCACCGCCCTCGTGCGGCACCAGGAGAAGGCGGAGGCGTACCGGACGTTGCGCGACAGCGTGGGCGTCGACGCGGAACGGGTGCTGGCCGACGTGGCCCGGACCGCCGACGCGATCATCGAGGCGGAACAGGCCGTCGAGCAGGCCCGCACCGCACTCGCCACTGCCCGGGAGCGGCGGATCGCCGTGCTCACCCGGGTGGAGTTGGGCGAGCAGGCCCTGGTTGCCGCCGTCACCGAGGCGCAGCACGACGCCCAGCGGCTGCGCCCGTACGCCCAGCCGGACCTGCTCGGCATGCTGCGCTGTCCGACCGACCTGCGTTGGCCGGCGCAGACCTCGGAGGACGAGCTGCATCCGCAGGTGGCCGCCCTGCACGAGGCGATCCTCGCCGCCACGCGGGAGCTGAGCCCCACCGAGACGTCGCTGAAGCAGAGCGCCACCCGCCTCACCACCGCGCTGACCGAGTTGCAGGCGCAACTTCCCGCCGCCGGCCTCGATCACCGGCCCGAGTGGGACACCGACGACGGGGTGATCGTGGTCCGGGTCGCCGACGAGCAGGGCTTGAGCCCGGTCGCGCACTTCGCCGACCGGATCGCCCGCGAGCGCCGCGACCAGGAGCAACTGCTGACCGACTCCGAGCAGCGGGTGCTGGAGGACGCCCTGCTCGGGCAACTCGCCCGGCAGATCCACCACCGGACCATCGAGGCCCGTGACCTGGTGGCGGCTATGGACAGCCAGATGCGGGCCCGACGGATGTCCTCCGGGCTCACCGTAGGCGTCGGCTGGCGGCTCGCCGACGACCTCGACGCCGAGCAACGCGACGTCTGCAAGCTCCTCGAACGCGACCCGGCCCGGCTCGGGCCGGCCCAGCTCACCACCATGCGCCGGCACTTCGCCGCCCGGATCAAGACGGCGCGGGCCACCGCGCCCGAACGGCCCTACCGGGAACTACTCGGCGACGTCCTCGACTACCGGCAGTGGCGGACGTTCGCGTTTACCCTGCACCGGCCCGGCGGCGGCACGGAGGCGCTGACCCGGGCCCGACACAGCCAGCTCTCCGGCGGCGAACAGTCGGTCTCCCTGCACCTGCCACTGTTCGCCGCCGCCAACGCGCTGTTCGGCTCGGCGCGACCCGATGCACCCCGGCTGCTCGGCCTCGACGAGGCATTCGCCGGCGTGGACGACACCGGACGGGGTGAGCTGATGGCCTTGGCGAAACAGTTCGACCTGGACCTGTTCATGACCGGCTACGACCTCTGGGCCACCCACCCGGCGGTCAGCGGCGCCGCCCACTACGACCTGTCGCACTCCGCCGTGGAACACGCCGTGTCGACGGTGCTGCTGGTCTGGGACGGCACAACCAACATCGCCGACTTCGACGGAACCCTGGCCCGTGCCCTCGGCTCCCCGGAGACCCGCCGCGCCCCCGGTGTTCGCGACGAACCTAAGCGGGCCGGCGTGCTGCTCGACCTCACCGACGAATGACCGACGGGCGCGGCGAACGGCCGTCGGACCGGTCCGCCGCACATCCGTCGCTCATGCCGGCCGGGCGGGATCGGCCGGGCGGTCCGGCGGGTCTCGTCGAGCAGCCCGGCTGGCGGCGATTGCTGGCGGCCGCCCGGCGCAGCCTGGAACGCAGCGGTGGCCGGCTCGACACCACTGTGACGCTTTCCATCCCCACCGACGACGAACGTCTCGTGATCATCGGCATCACCGGCACCCACCGCTCGGCCGCAGCGGCACGCCTCAGCGTCCGACTCGGCGCGGTGGACGAGCACCTTCACGCGGCGCACGGAGTCGGCCTGATCGAAGTGCTCACCGCGACGGCCCCACTGCGCAACCGACCGTCCGACCTCAAACGCGAGGCGGTGGCCCGCGATGCCGTCCTCGCTGCGGCCCACGAGGGCCGACACGCCGGCACCGCCTGGTACGCCGAGTGGCTCGACGGGCTGCGCCGCGACGGCACCCTGACCCGCATCGTCCGCGCCGGACTGCCGTTCGAGGATGTGGTCCGCGTCCTGGACGCGCTGCCCGTGGCCGACGAACCGATACCGGTCTTCGCCGATCGGGTGCTGGACGACACGAAGGCCCTCACTGACGGGCCGCTGCGCGGGCTCGTTCTCCGTGCCGTCGCCGCCTGGCAGCAGACGGCGCTCCCGGTCGACGGCGAGCAGGAACGGGCGTTGTGGGAATCGGTCGGTCTGGTCCCGGACGACCTCGCCAGCCAGGTGCTGGTACTCAACGCACCGGCCACCGGCGGGCTGGTCGGGCGGTGGCTGACGGAAGCCGCGCAGGCAGGTGTGCCAATGCGGGTCACCCTGCACCAACTGCGCCTGGCACCGCTCACACTGAACTGCGACGAGTTGTACGTCTGCGAGAACCCCGCTGTGCTGCGCGCGGCCACCACCGCGCTGGGGGCCCAGGCCCCACCGCTGATCTGCACCGAAGGGGTGCCGTCGGTCGCCGTTCACACGTTGCTGAGCGCGGCACAGGGAGCGGTGATCTGGTGGCGCAACGACTTCGACTGGGCCGGCGTACGACTGACCGCGGCGGCTCTCCAGCGGTATCCGGGCGCGGTTCCGTGGCGGATGACGGCGGCTGACTACCTGCCGAGGGCGGGCACCGGCACGGCACTGATCGGTACGCCCACCCGGACGCCGTGGGACGAGTCGCTGGGCGAGTCGATGCGGCGGACCAGCCGCGCGGTGATGGAGGAGCGGCTGCTCGACCTGCTGATCGCCGACCTGCGCGTGAGCGGAGCCGGGTAACGGCTGGCAGGAGTCGACCAACTCACTGGATGCCGCAGGTCGAACGCCGCAGGCCCGGGTAGCCGCAAATCGAAAGAGCGCCTCGTCGCAGATCGAACGTGCGCTGGTTGAGTTGACCGGTCATCGACGAGGTCCGACTCGCTCCGGAACTACTGCTGGCCATCAAGGCAACCCTCGGTGAGGACCCGGTCATCGGCCTGCATAAACGGGCAGCGACCGGTGTTAGGAAACCGGTGCTCTACTCCCTGAGCTACGCGGGCCGGACGATCAACGCCATTCGGCGGCGGCTGTCAGCGTACCGCAGGAAGCTCCCGGGGTGATCAGCGCTGGCACCGCCACCAGTGGATCACACACCGACCGCACATCGCTGCGACGGCCCCCTCGGGCGGTCTGTGTGCGCTGTCGAGCTGACAGCGCGAATGGGGTCGACCTCCGGGCGGAGCGGTTACGCGCGGAGAACGCCCGGCTGGCACGTCTGCTGGAACTGCGCGGCCAGGACACGACTGCGGCACCGGAACGCCCGTACCGGCGCTGCCGGGTGGATGCCTGCGGTCGCCGGAGGCTGGCGTAAGGGTGTGGACCGGCGGGGTGCCGCCTACCTGCCACGTACGACGGAGGTCGTCGCGGCGCATCTGGTCGGCGACATGTTCATGGGCCTGTCCGAGCTGTCCCGGCAGCTCACCTGGTCCGAGGAGTTCCTCGACCTGGCCCACTACCGCGACCAGAGCAGGTACGAAGTCGACGCAGTGCTGGAGAGCAGAGCCGGCCAGGTGCTCGGGATCGGAGTCAAAGCAGCCACCACCGTCGGACCCGACGACTTCCGCGGGCTACGCCGGCTCGCCGACCGCGGCAGGCACAGCCTTTCTCGGGAGGGCATATGACCAGGCCATCGGTTCTCATGATCGGCGCCGACCCATACGTGTTGCGGGCCTGCGAGGCGCACGACGTCGAGACCGTCCTCCTCTGCAACTCCGGCGCCTACGATTCGGGACGCATTCACATGCCCCCCGGCGGGACGATAATCCGGGTCGACGACGTGACCAATGTCGAGGACCTCGTCGGCGGGCTGCACCGCGCCGGCATGGGCGGTCGCTCGTTCGACGCCGTCCAGACGACCTGGGAGTTCTCGGTGGTCACCGCCGCCGTACTCGCCCGCACCATGGGCACCCGCGGCATCGCCCCAGAGACCGCCCTGCACTTCCGGGACAAGTCGCTGCAGAAGAGCAGGTTGGCGGCGGCAGGTGTCCCGGTCGCCCGCACCGAGGTCGTCCACGACCTATACGACGTCAGCACCGTCGAATTCGCTTTCGAACGCGCGGTGCTCAAGCCGATCGCCGGCGGCGGCACCACCTCGACCAGCGTCGTCCGCGACCGCGCCGAGCTGGAGAAGCTCAGCCGTGAGTGCCGCGAGAAGAAGGAGACCGCCCGGACCTTCTTGCTGGAGGAGTTTGTCGAGGGCGACGAGTGGATGGCCGAGGGCGTCGTCCACGACGGCGAGATTCTCTTCTTCGGCCTGGGCGCCTACACCGAGCCTTGCCTGGCGGCGGTCGACGGGCAGGAGCCGCTGTCGCTGCGCCGGCTCGACCCGACCACTGACGCCGACGCCTACGCCGCAACGGAGCCGGTCGTCCGCGACGCGATCGCCGCGCTGGGCCTGCGCGACAGCGTCTTCCACATGGAGCTGTTCCGCGAGAAGGAGACCGGGCGCATCGTCTTCAGCGAGTGTGCGGCCCGTCGTGGAGGCGCCCTCACCCAGGAACAGGTGCTCGCCAAGTTCAACGTCGACCTGGGCGAGGCCGCCCTGCTCTGCGCCCTCGGCCGCAGGCCGCGGCTCGATGTGAAGGTTCACCCGGGTACCGTCGGCTGCGCTGGCCTGTACGGTCCACCCGGAACCATCGTCGACTACCCGGACACCGACGCCCTGATGGCCTTGCCCGACGTCGCCTTCGTGCAGCTGTGGGTGCCGCCCGGCGCCACCCTGAGCAGCAAGTTCTCCGCCTCGGCCGACATGCTCGGCGCAGTCCTGCTGGTCAGTGACTCGGTGGAGGAGTTCGACCGGCGGGTGACCGAGACGAGGCAGTGGTTCGCCAATCGGCTGGCCGTCGCAGACCCGGCCTTGACCGGCGGGCAGCGCTGGGCATGGGTACGCCGGCAGTGGCCTGACCGCAACTACTCCGACAGCCTGTTCCCGCCGGCGTGACCGCCGGCCCGACGACGACCGCATCAGCACGTGCCCTGATCCGTCGCCTACTGCCTCCGACGGGGCCGCAGCGGGCGCTGGCCGGGTCGGTCTTCGCCGTCACCATCGGCGGCGGCATGATGTTCAGCAGCTCGCTGTACCTGACTCGGATCATCGGCAGCCGGTGCCCCGGCCGCCGCCCGGCCGTGGCCGCCCGCGGTACGACGCCATCACGGCAGGGCTGGCCACCGAAGGCCCGCAGTGGCGACACGCAGGACATCCGCCGTCCCCAGCGGCACCTTCGACCGCCCACCGGCGACCACCCGGCCGAACCATAATTCGAGCACTCGGCGAACGCGCTCCGGAGGGATACCCATTCCCTAAATGGCCGCGCCGACATCGGCACAAGAGAGGGTAGGAATTCCGGGCAGAACACACCGCGACCGCAGAATTCGGAGGGTCGCCGCGCTAATCGTTCGATCACCCACCCAGATCCAGATCGACGCCGTTGACGGCCACGTACCGGCCCGTTCTCACTCGCAAGCCCACGGCCTGCACTGTCGTCGTCACGATCTTCTCCGCTCAACGACGAGATCGCCGGACGGCTCTACGTGACGCTGTCGACGGTCAAGACGCATCTGGCGAACGTGCAACGCAAACTGGCCGCCCGCAACCGGGTCGAGATCGCGGCCTGGGCGTGGCGCAACGACGTCTGCTCCCCGACCTGACCGAGCCGGCACGCAAAAGACACACATCACATACCAACTGCCCGCAAATCGACCATGGATCTTCCCGCAAATCGAAAGCGGAAGGTGCCGCAGATCGAAAGTTTGCGGCCTATGCTGGTCCGATCGGGGTGCGGCGGTGCTGCACCTGCTGCGGGTGCAGCACGACGGGGCACGGGTGCTGGGTGCGCTCGGTGTTGATGTCGGCCTCCACCATCGTGGTCGCGCTCAACTGCTGCGCCGGGTCCGGCTCCGGCCGCAGGATCAGACGGGTGCGGCGGGGTAGGCGCGGGTCTCGGCGGCCTTGACCGCGGCCCAGACCGGTTGCCCCGGAGTGAGCGCGAGTTGGGCGGCGGCGGACGGGGTGACGTCGGCGGCGACCTCGATCGGGCCGGTGAGCTGGATGCGCAGGTTGTCGCCGTGCCGCTGGACCCCGGTGATGGTGGCCGGCCAGGTGTTGCGCGGGCTGCCGTCGGGTTGGCGGGGGTGCAGCGCCACCGCGGACGGCGGGAACGCCACGAACACGTCGCCGTCGTGCGGGTCCCCGGCGGTCAGCCGGAACCCGTCACCGAGCCGGACGTGATGCCCGCTGGCGTGCCCGCGGTAGAGGTTGAGGCCGACCAGGCGGGCCACGTAGTCGGTGCGGGGCTGCGCGGTGATGGTGGCGGCGCTGCCCTCCTGCACGACGCAGCCGTGTTCGATGATGACCAGCCGGTCGGCGAGCACCAGGGCGTCGAGCGGGTCGTGGGTGACCAGCAGGGTGGCTCCGGTGTGCGCGGCGAGGTGCCGCTGCAACTGGGCCCGGGTGTCGAGCCGGGTGCCGGCGTCGAGCGCGGCGAGTGGCTCGTCGAGCAGCAGCAGCGCCGGTTCGACAGCCAGAGCGCGGGCGAGGGCGACCCGCTGGGCCTGCCCGCCGGAGAGCTGCCGGGGCTTGTGCCGGGCGTACTCGGCCAGTCCCATCCGGGCCAGCCAGTCGGCGGCCCGCTGCCGGGCCCGCTGCCGGTTCAGGCCCTGCCGTCGGGGGCCGAAGGCGATGTTGTCCAGCGCGGTGAGGTGCGGAAAGAGTAGGTAGTCCTGGAAGACCACGCCGACGGACCGGCGCTCGGGCGGGGTCCAGATCCGCCGCTCGGGGTGGTCGAGGTCGCGGCCGTCCAGGGTGAGCTGCCCGGCCGAGAGCGGGAGCAGCCCGGCGAGGGTACGCAGCGCGGTGGTCTTGCCGGCCCCGTTGGGCCCGAGCAGCGCGACCACCTCGCCGGGGCCGATGGTCAGCGGCAGGTCCAGCCGGAAGTCACCCCGCGTCACCACCAGGTGGGCATCGAGCAGCGGCGACCCGGCGGCAGGTGTCGGTGGCGGTGTGGTCATGACGAGCTGATCCACCGGTCGCGGAGGCAGGCCAGGATCACCACGGAGACGGTGAGCAGGATGAGGCTGAGCACGATCGCGGCCTCCAGATCGGTCTCCAGGGCGAGGTAGACGGCCAGCGGCATGGTCTGGGTCCGACCGGGATAGTTGCCGGCGAAGGTGATGGTGGCGCCGAACTCGCCGAGGGCACGAGCCCAGCAGAGCACCGCCCCGGCCGCGATGCCGGGTGCGACGAGCGGCAGGGTGACGTGGGTGAAGGTGGTCCACCGGCCGGCGCCGAGGGTGGCGGCGGCCTCCTCGTAGCGGGTGTCGGCGCCGCGCAGCGCCCCCTCCACGGCGATGATCAGGAAGGGCATGGCGACGAACGCCTCGGCGAGCACCACCGCCGTGGTGGTGAACGGCAGGGTGATGCCGAACGTGCTGTCGAGCCAGGAGCCGACCAGCCCGCGCCGGCCGAAGACCAGCAGCAACGCCACGCCGCCCACCACCGGGGGCAGCACCAGCGGCACGGTGATCAGTGCGCGGACCACCCGGCGGCCGGGGAACGACACCCGTGCCAGCAACCAGGCCAGCGGGATGCCGAGGACGAGACAGAGCAGGGTGGCCAGCGAGGCGGTCTGCACCGACAGCCGCAGCGCGGTGAGCACGCCCGGTTCGGTGAGTCGCTGCGGCAGGGTGCTCCACGGCGTCCGGACCAGCAGCCCGACCAGGGGCAACACCAGGAAGACCAGTCCGAGCGCCGCAGGCACCAGCAGCCCGATCGGAATCCGCCCGGTACGCCGGGTACGGGTGCGCACGGTGCGGGTCACCGGCTACGGCGCCTGGAATCCGGCTTCGGTCAGCACGGCCTGCCCGGTGTCGGAACGGACGTACTCCAGGAAGGCCCGGGCGGTGGGCTTGTTGGTGGCGTCCTTGAGCAGCACGATCGGGTAGTCGTTGATCGCCCCCGCCGATTCGGGGAACTCCACGCCGTCGACCTCCGCGTCAGCGGCCCGTACGTCGGTGCGGTAGACCAGCGCGGCATCCACCTCGCCCAGGCGCACCTTGGACAACGCCGCCTTCACGTCCTGCTCCAGGGTGACCGGGGTGAGCGCCACGCCGGCCGCGTCCAGCACCGTACGCGCCGCCGCCCCGCAGGGCACCTGCTCGGCGCAGAGGGCGACCTTCGCGCCGGGCCTGGTCAGGTCACTCAGCCCGGTCACCCGGTCGGGGTTGCCCTGCGGTACGGCGATGACGAGCTGGTTGCGGACGAAGGTGGCCGGCTCACCGTCGGCGTTGCCCGCCTCGGTGACGGTGGCCATCGGGGCCGGGGCGGCGGAGGCGAACACATCGGCGGGTGCGCCCTGGTTGATCTGGGTGGCCAGCGCGGAACTGCCGGCGAAGCTGAAGGTCACCTGCACGCCCTGGTGGGCCGCCTCGAAGTCCCGCCCGATCCGGGTGAACGACTCGGTCAGTGACGCGGCGGCGAAGACGGTCAGCTCACCGCCGATCCCGTTCCCGCCGGCCGGTGGGGCGGCGGCGTCGTCGGCGCATCCGCCGAGCAGCGCGAGTGCGGTGACCGCGGCCAGGAGTCGTACTGCCTTCACGAGTGGGCCCTTCCTCTGGTGCCGGCCGGCACGGTGGGTCTCTCCACCACGACGGTGGTCGACTTGATCACTGCCACCGCCACGGACCCCACCTCCAGGCCGAGGTGGTCGACCGCTTCCCGGCTCATCAGCGAGACCAGCCGGAACGGGCCGGCCTGGATGTCGACCTGGGCCATCACCGCGTCCTTGACCACGGCGGTGACGATGCCGCGCAACCGGTTCCGCGCCGAGGACTCGTCGGCCCGCCCGCCGGGATCGGCGGCCTGGGCGCGGACGAACGCGGCCAGCTCGACGCCGTCGATCACCCGGTGGCCGTGCTCGTCACGGCCGGCGGTGAGCCGACCGGCGTCCACCCAGCGACGCATGGTGTCGACGCTGACCCCGAGCAGCTCGGCCGCCTCACCCATCCGGAACATGGTCACGGGCGGATCGTAGCGGGCCGCAGGTACGACTCGGAAGCCCTCATCTCGGCCGCATCCGCGATGCCCTACACGTAGCTGCGGCCGTATCCGCGCCGGGAAGACTCCTGCGGCCGACGGTGACCGGAGTTACCCCGCTCGGCGGAACTTCCGGCGTCGGCCACCCCGGCCGCCGCCGCGCCGAGCGAGGCCGCCGGAGTGCTGGGCGTACGTGATCCGTGGGTGAAGGCCGCCGACGACGGCATGACCGCGGCGTTCGCCACGCTGGTCAACGACGGCGACACCGACGTCACGCTGACCGGCGCCAGCACCGAGGTGTCCCCGATGGAGGTGCACGAGATGGCCATGCGGGACGGCGAGATGCGCGGCGGTCGAGCCGTTCCACGGCGTACACCAGTCCGGGATCGCGACCGAACCGCAGGCCCACGCGGCCTTCGTCGCCTTCACCCTGCGCCCCGGCACCGACCGGGCTGCCCTGCGCCGGATGCTGCGGCTGCTCTCCGACGACGCCGCCCGGCTCACCCAGGGCCGACCGGCGCTGGCCGACACCGAGCCGGAACTGGGTCTGCTGCCCGCCCGGCTCACCGTCACCTTCGGCTTCGGCCCCGGCCTGTTCACCGGCGCCAGCCTCGACGACCGCCGCCCGCCCTCGCTCGCCGACCTGCCCGCGTTCCGGATCGACCGGCTGCAACCACGGTGGTCCGGCGGGGACCTGCTCGTGCAGGTGTGCGCCGACGACCCGATCACGGTCGCGCACGCCCAGCGGGTGCTGGTCAAGGACAGCCGCCCGTTCGCCACCGTCCGTTGGGTCCAGCAGGGCTTCCGGCGGGCCGCTGGTGCCGAGCCGGGCCACACCCAACGCAACCTGTTCGGCCAGCTCGACGGCACCGCCAACCCGAAGCCGGGGCACACCGGTGGCGACTGCGGTCTGGGTGCCGGACTGGCCGGACTGGCTTCGGCACGGCACCACGCTCGTGGTGCGGCGGATCAGCATGGACCTGGAGACCTGGGACCTACTCGGCCGCGTCGACCGGGAACTGGCGGTCGGCCGGCGACTGGGCAGCGGTGCCCCGCTGACCGGGGTGCACGAGCACGACGAGCCCGACTTCGCGGCCCTCGGCCCGGACGGGTTGACCGTGATGCCGAATTTCTCGCACGTCACCCGGGCACACGTCACCGACGACCGGTTCCGGATCCTTCGCCGCCCCTACAACTACGATGGGACACCGGCCGCCGACGGCACCGCCGACAGCGGACTTATCTTCGCCTCCTACCAGGCCGACATCGACCGGAAGTTCCTGCCCATCCAGCGGCGGCTCGCCGAGCGGGACCTGCTCAACGAGTGGGTCACCCCGATCGGTTCCGCCGTCTTCGCCGTCCCGCCGGGGTGCCCGGAGGGCGGCTGGATCGGCCAGCAACTGCTCGACTGACGAGGAGAATCACCGCATGTCCACCCGCCTCCGCCACCGGGTCACCGCCGCACTGGCCGCCTCGCTGCTGGCCGCCACGGCGCTGCTGGCCACGCCCGCGTCCCCCGCGTACGCGCACAACGTGCTGACCAAGGCGACCCCGGCCCAGGACGCCGAGCTCACCAAGGCGCCGACCAAGGTCACCCTCCAGTTCCTGCAGCGGCTGAACCCCGACTACACCACGATCACGCTCAGCGACGCGGACAAGGCGAAGGTGGCCACCAGCGAGGCCGAGGTGGACGGCACCAAGGGCACGATCACCATCGACACGCCGCTGGTCAACGGCACCTACACGGTGGCGTACCGGATCGTCTCCGCCGACGGGCACCCGGTGCAGGGGTCGTACCAGTTCACCGTGGCCGACCCGACCGCCACCGCCGAGCCCACCCCCACGCTTAGCCCCACGCCCAGCCCGGAGCCGACCGAGGCGGCGCCGTCGGCCGAGCCGACCGTCTCCGCCAGCCCCGCCGCGAGCGGCGCCGACGACGACTCGACCCCGGTGGGGCTGCTGGTCGGTGCCGGGGTGCTGATCGTGCTGGCGGCCGGTGCGGCGGGGTTTCTGCTGCGCCGTCGCCGCACCGCCGGGCAGTGACCGACCCGGCTCACCGTCACCTTCGGCTTCGGCCCCGGCCGACCACCCTGGCCAACCCGACATCCGGCTAACCGAACTTTTAACCCATGCTGCCGTCGCCGACCGGCAGTCCGACGCCCGGCCCGCAGCCGACACCGCACCCGACAGGGCAGCCGACACCGCACCCGACCTGGCAACCGACAGCACACCCGAGCCGGCAGCCGCTGCCGGTCACCGGGCCGGGCTCCGGCCCGGGTCCGATGCCGGCCCCGGCCACCCTGCTGATCGCCGGAGTGACCGTGAGGCCGGTCGGCGCGGTCAGCGGGGTGGCCGCCGTGGTGTAGCCGGGACTCGCGTCGATGGACGACGCGGTGGCCACCGTGCCGGTCTGGATCAGCGCCGGTGTCACGGAGGTCCCGGTCACGGTGGCGACCACGGTGATCGGCGTCAGGTTACTGCCGCCGGGGAACGGCACGTTGGAGTTCGTGCAGGTGATGCTCTGCCCGGAGGGCGTGCCACAGGCGGTAGCGCGCCGGACAGGGTTCGGGCCGTACCGCCGACCGGGGTGAGCCGGACCGCGTACCGGCCTGCCGGCACGGTGATCCCGGTGCTGGTGGTGTACTCCGACCCGGTGGTGTTGGCGACCACCTCGACCGGCACCACGGAGGCAGTACGGGTGCTCGCCCGCAGCGCGATGGCCGCCGACGAGGTGCTGGTGGCGGTGCTGTTGATCGCGCAGTAGCCGACGCCGTTGCGGCCCGGTCCGCGGATCACGACCTGGCCCGGCACCCGCCCGCCGGTGGTGGAGATGTACGCCGGGTTCGTGCAGCCGGTGCCCTGGTAGATGCTGTTGCTGTAGTTGCCGTAGACGTCGAAGCCGATGCCCAGGTAACCGTTGGAGAGGCCGACCGAGCCGCCGCTGAAGGCGGCCGAGTAGCCGAGCGATCCGCCCGGCTGGCCGATGATCGACGGCGAGCGCGGGTCTGCGGGGTCGACGGCGGCGAGCACGAAGGCCAGGCCGTCCGCCCCGGTGCTGGTGCCGCCATACTGGTAGGCGTTGAAGGTGACGTGTAGTCCCTGTGACGTCGGCACGCTCACCGCACCGAACACGCCGCCCTGCCGGGTCAACGACGCGGGTGTCAGCCGGAGCTTGCCGCTGCCCGGCTGGTCGGTGCTGGTCGGGCAGCTCAGCAGCGGGCCGGTGGCGGTGTTGCCGGACGCGCTCAGGCAGGCGCTGTTGCTGCTGGTGCCCGAGGGCACACCCGGCACCGCCACCGCGCCGACGCCGTTGGCGGTGTTGTTGCGGAAGGGTTGGTCGAACAGCACGGTGCCATCCGCCGCAGCCGTGCCGGGCAGCGCGACCAGCACTCCTGCGGTCAGCGCGACCGACATCGCCGTTGCGACCCTCGGTCGTCCCCATCGCGCGAACGACATGCACCCCTCCGGACTCATCCACCTCGCCAACCTCACAGGAGCCTTGCGGTGCCTTTGGTGACAAAAGTGACCACACCCGACATTGAGGGTCAGGCGGGTCACTCGGCGCGGACACGACGTCGGGGTGACGGCCATGGCGCACCCCTCGGGCGGGTGGATGGCGCAGCACCCGGCGACACGCACACCGGACAAGCTACCGACTTCGTCACCGAAGGCGTTCGTAACGCTACCTATGGCCACTGTCGACGTGTCGCTGGTCCAGCCCTGTCGGCGTGCCGACCCGCCCGGGAGTCGGCGATGCGGCATCCGGCCGGAATCGATCACCTTCACGCCCTGGTGGGCCGCCTCGAAGTCCCCCTCACCGGTCGGTACGTCAGGCGCTGCGCGGGGCGTACATGATCACGGCCACGCCGAGCAGGCAGACCGCCGCGCCGGTGACGTCCCAGCGGTCCGGCCGGAACCCGTCGAAGATCATTCCCCAGGCCAGCGAACCGGCGACGAACACCCCGCCGTACGCGGCCAGGATGCGCCCGAAGTTCGGGTCCGGCTGGAAGGTGGCGACGAAGCCGTACGCCCCGAGGGCGAGCACCCCGGCGGCCACGAACCACAGTCCGCGATGCTCCCGCCAGCCCTGCCACACCAGCCAGGCCCCGCCGATCTCGGCGACGGCGGCGAGCACGAACAGCAGTACGGAACGCAGCACGGTCACGGCCCGCACCCTACCGCCGGCCCAGATGTAAGGAAGGGTCCCCTGCTATACACCAGGCGTTAGTACGGGACCCTTCCTTACATCCCGGCGGCGGCGTGCCGGACCAGGCGACGGGCTTCGTCGCCGGGTACTCCGGTGGCCCGCAGCAGGTCGTTGGCGACGGTCCGCAACTGCGACACCACGATGGTGCCGGAGAAGCCCATCTCCTGTCGGCACGCCACACCGGCCTCCCGGACCGCCCGCAGCACCCGCTCCCGGGCGCGCTGCGGCTCCTGCCTGGCCAGGAACTCCTGGTGCAGCAGGCGTACGGCCTGGCCGAAGTGCTCGATGGCGGCGGGCAGGTCCGCCGGTACCGGCTCCTGGTCGCGCAGCGTCGTGTGGATGCGGCGGACCAGGGTCCGGCTGTTGCGGAACGCCCGGTCCAGATGACCGGCTCCGGCCCGGTACGCGCTCAGCGCCCGCCGTCGCCGCCAGTACAGCGGTGAGAACCGGACCACCTCGGCGGCGGCGGTCACCACCTCGTGGACCTGCCGCAACTGCGTCTCCGAGTGACGCATATCGTTGAGCAGCCTCTCCACTCCGCGACCGTCGCCCCGAGCCAGCCTCTCGGCGGCGGTGGTCATCTGCCTGGCGAAGGTGTCCAGCGCCGGCCCTGCCACCCGGCGCAGGCTGCGGATCGGGTTCATCGGGGCGAGCAGCAGCACCACGACCAGTCCGGTCGCGCCACCGACCAGCGCGTTGACCGTCCGGGGCAGGAGGACGTCCGGTGAGTTCGGGGCCAGCGTGGCGATCAGCACCGCCGTACCGCCGGCCTGGGTCACCAGGCCACCGGTCCCCCGTACGGCCACCGCCGCCAGCAGCGCCCCGAACACGATCACGAAGGTCTGCCAGGGACCGGTGCCGACCGTGTCGACCAGCAGGTCGCCGACGAAGATGCCGAGCAGCACGCCGAGGATCAGTTCGGCGGCACGAATGGCGCGGCGGCCGATCGACGCGGCGATCACACCGACCGCGGCGGCCGGGGCAAAGGTGGGTTCCGGGTTGCCGAGCACCTGGCCGGCGATCACGAAGGCCAGTGTTGCGGCCAGCCCACCCTGGAACGCCAGCAGAAGGTACTGCCGCACCCGCCGGAAGCTGCTCTGCCCCGCGGTCGACGCGTGGCCGCGCAGGCTGTCCACCGAGATCCGCATGAGCACGGGTACCCGATGCGTGGCCGGGCAACCTAACCGGCCGGGTGGGCCATGGTGCCGGTGAGCGTGACGGTGCCCGAAAGCCGGGTGTCCTGCCGCAGGAACTGCACCACCACCGGCACCGGGGAGTGCAGGACGCAGCCGTACGGGCGGTCCAGGCGGACGGCCTCAGGATCGATCAGGTCGTTGACCCGTATGTGGCGGATCCGCCGGGGACCGACGGCGAAGTGGTACGGCCCGACCGGTTCGGCGTCCTCGTAGTAGAAGGTGAGCGTGAGCCTGGCCTCGGCATCGGTGGTGTTGAGCACGCAGATCTTGTCGTAGCTGGTGAACTCCGGTTCCGGTCCGTTGCTGTCGAGCGGGATGTGCCCGCCCGGCACCACCCAGACGCGCCCGCCGAGCTGTCCCATCACGCCTCCTCCAGCAGTCGGGCCAGAGCGGGGGTGAGAAACACCCCGCCCGGGTCGAGTCGACGCCGCGCCTGCCGGAAGTCGTCCCAGTGTGGGAAGAGCGGACGCAGCTCACGGGCGGTCAACCAGTGCTTCTTGCCCCAGTGCGGTCGACCGCCGTACTGGCGGAAGATCGCCTCCATGTCGCGGAAGTACTCCTCGTACGGCAACGAGACGTTCTGCAGGCAGGCGATGGTGGTGGTGGGCCGGTCGTAGGCGTTGCTGAGCCAGATGTCGTCGGCGGCGATCGTCCGCACCAACACCCGCCAGCCCACGATGCGCCGGTGCCGGTTCAGGATCCGCTTCCGGACCTCGGCGAAGCAGGCCGCGAACGCCTCTGCCGGAAGCATGTACTCGATCTCCTCGAAGCGCAGGTCCCGGTTCTGCGGAATGGTCCGGTGGGTCGGGCCGATCTCCAGTTCCCGGGGTTCGCTCCACGGCGTTGACTCCAGCGCCCGGCGGGCCCCCCACATCTGCCCCTCGGGCAGGTCGTCGGCGCGGTTCATGGTGCGGATCTGGGTCAGGTCGCTGCGCGGGTACCAGTAGAAGTCCATGTTGCGGTTGGTGTGCTGCAACTCGGCCAGGTGGTCCAGGGTCCAGTCGACCGGCGCGCACCAGGCCCGTCGGCGCAGCTCGTACCGGGGCTGGGCGTCGAGGGTGATCTGAGTGACCACGCCCAACGCGCCGAGCGAGAGTCGAGCGGCGGGCAGCAGGTCGACGTTGCTGGTCGGCGAGATCTCCAGCGCCTCGCCGGTGCCGGTGACCAGCCGTACTCCGGCGACCTGGGTCGAGAGGTTGCCGAACCGGACGCCGGTGCCGTGCGTACCGGTGGCGGTGGCGCCCGCGATCGACTGGTAGTCGACGTCGCCGAGGTTCTCCATCGCCAGCCCGGCGTCGTAGAGGCTCTCGCCGAGCGCCTTCAACCGGCTGCCGCCCCACACGGTGACCTGATCGCCGTCCTGACCGATCACCCCGGCCATCCGGTCCAGGCTGACCAGGGTCCCGTCGGTACGCACCAGCGGGCTCGACGAGTGACCCGAGCCGACCGGCCGCAGGTGCGTGCCCGACTCACGGGCCCGCAGCACCAGGTCGCGCAGTTCGTCCTCGTCGGCGGGCGCCGCGTGATCACCGGGGGTGAAGGACAGGCTGCCGGACCAGTTCACGAACGGGCGTGACATCCGCTACCTCTCTCCCTGCGGGCAGCACGCTTACCCCGCCTCCGCCCCGGGTAGTCGTAACCGCAGACGGCACCCCACCCACGTCCCTCCGGAGCTGCGATGACCTTTCCCCCGATCGACTCGTACGCGTTCCTCTCCGACACCCACACCGCCGCGCTGGTCGCCGCCGACGGCGCGGTCGAGTGGTTCTGCGTGCCGCATTTCGCCGGTGACGCCGTATTCGCCCGCCTGCTCGACCGGAAGGTCGGCGGCGCGCTCGACCTTTCCGTGGCCGGCTGCGACGGCCCGATCCGGCGGTACCTGCCCGACACGCTGGTGCTGGAGAGCCGGTGGTCGACGCCCGACGGGGTGGCGGTCGTCAAGGACTTCCTCGCGGTGGCGCCGGGGGACGCCGTCCAGCCGCTGCGCGCGGACAAGGTGCTGGTGCGCCGGGTGACGGTGGAGGAGGGCACGGTCCGGCTGGCCGTGCGGATCCGGCCCCGCCCCGACCACGGCGCCCGGGACACCGCGTGGGAACGGGTCGACGGGCGGTGGCGGGCCGCCGGCACCCCCCTCTGGGTGGACACCGACCTGCCGGCCGAGCACGGCGACGGGGTGCTGCGGATCGAGGCGGAGCTCTCCGCCGGTCAGCAGGCGGCAGTGCTGGTCGGCTACGACGAGGATGCCACCCGGGACGTCGATCCGGACGAGATGCTGGCGCGTACCTGCCGGACCTGGCAGGAGTGGTCCACCCGCAGCGACTATGCCGGTTTCGGCGCGGGTGCGGTCCGGCACAGCGCGTTGGTGCTGCGCGGGCTCTCCTTCGACGAGACCGGTGCGTTGATCGCCGCGCCGACCACCAGCTTGCCGGAGCACATCGGCGGGGTACGCAACTGGGACTACCGGTACGCCTGGCACCGGGACGCCGCGCTGCTGCTGCTCGCGTTGTTCCGTCTCGGGCACGCCGAGGAGGGCCGCCGCTACCTGCACTTCCTGCTCTCCGTCTGCACCGGCGACCTGCTCACCCCGCTGATCGGCATCCACGGTCACATCGACGAGGAGCGCGAGCTGTCGCACCTGGAGGGGTACGCCGGATCGCGGCCGGTCCGGGTCGGCAACGAGGCCGTCGAACAGGTGCAGTTCGACACGTACGGGCACATCCTGGACGCCGCGCTGGCGTACCACGAGTTGACCGGTGGGCTGACCGAGGACCAGTGGGCGCTGCTGCGCAAGCACGTCGAGGTGATGGCCGACCGGTGGAACGAGCCGGACCACGGCATCTGGGAGGTCCGTGGACCGCGCCAGCACTACGTCAACGCGAAGGTGATGACCTGGGTCTGCCTGGACCGGGGCATTCGGCTGGCCGAGCTGCTCGACGACCGGACGGCGGATGTCGACCGCTGGCGGGCGGCCCGCGACGCGGTGCACGCCGAGGTGCTCGAACGCGGTTTCGACCCGGAGGTCGGCAGCTTCGTGATGGCGTACGGCTCCACCGAGCTGGACGCCTCCCTGCTGCGCATCCCGCTGGTCGGCTTCCTGCCCGGCGACGACCCCCGGATGCAGTCCACCATCGACCGGCTCCGGCAGGAGCTGGAGGTCGGCCCCGCCCTGCTGCGCCGCTACCGGGCCGACGACGGACTGCCCGGCGAGGAGGGCGCGTTCCTGCTCTGCTCGTTCGAGCTGGTCTCGGCGCTGGTGCTGGCCGGTCGACGGGACGAGGCCCGCAAGGCGTTCGACCAGCTCCTCAGCTACGCGGGTCCGCTCGGCCTGTACGCCGAACAGCTCGACGCCGACGGGACGGCGCTGGGCAACTACCCGCAGGCGTTCACGCACCTGGCCTTGATCGAGGCGGCGTTGAACCTCGACGAGGCCGGTGACCGGGAGGCCCTGCACGCCTGGGCCGCCCGCGGCGGCTCCTGACCGCAGCGGCCAGGCCGGCTGACCTCGGCGCTTTCCGTTCCGGCGGGAACCATGCCGGGTCCGGGAGCGACTACGAATACATGGGGTGTGAGCAGTGGCGGGAGATTCTCTCGGCGCAGTTGGACGGCGAGGCGACGGCAGATGAGCTGCACGGGGTCGACCTGCACCTGAGCAGGTGCGCCGGTTGCCGCCGGTGGCTGGACACCGCGGCGACGGTGACCCGGCGGGCGCGTACCCAGGTGGTGACCGCGCTGCCGGACCTGACCGCCACGATCCTCGCCGCCGCACCGCCGCCGCGCCGGGGCTGGCGCGTCCGGCTCGCCGCCGTCACGCCGCGTGTCGACCTGTTCACGTCGCTGGCCGGACGTGCCCGTACGATCACCGGGCTGCGCGTGGCGCTGGGCCTGCTCGGCGCGGTGCAACTGGTGCTCGGCCTGGCGCAGATCGGCCGGGCCGGGGCGGCCGAGCACGGGCACGCCACCGGCCAGCACCTGTGGCACGAGTCCGCCGCCTGGAACGTGGCGGTCGGCGCCGGATTCCTCTTCGTCGCGCTGCGCCGGACCGCTCCGTCCGGGCTGCTGCCGATGCTCAGCGCCTTCGTGGCCACCCTGGTCCTGCTCTCGGTCAACGACCTGGTCACCTCGCAGGTCGCCGTGGAACGGCTGATCAGCCACGGGTTCCTGGTGGTCGGTTACCTGATCACCGTGTTGCTGGCCCGCAGCCTGCGTCGCCTCGGTGACCCGAGCGACCGGCAGCGACCCGAGCGCTCCCGCTGGCGGCTGCGGCTCGACGAGGTCGACGAGCCCGCGCCGCTGCGGCTGCTGCCGCCGCACTCGGCCCAGGCCCGGCACGGTCACGACCACCGCCGCGCTGCCTGACGGCGCGGTCCCAGTCGGGGCCGGGACGGCACCGCGTCAGCCGGCGGTGCCGTCCCGGCCCCGATGTCGGTGCGGGGTCGCCGGCGCCATCGCCGCGACGAGGTCCTCGCGGGCGCGGGCCACCCGGGACCGGATCGTGCCGACCGGTACGTCGCACACCTGGGCCGCCTCGGCGTAGGAGAGCCCCAGCAGTTGGGTGGCGACGAACGCCTCCCGCCGCTCGTGGACGAGCCCGTCCAGGAGCCCACGCAGCACCACCTGCTCGTCCACGGCGGCCTCGACGCCGCCCGGGGTCGCCTCGGCGGCGGCCTGCCAGTCGGCGAGGTTGGCGGTGCGGGGCCGGGCCACGGCCGCCCGCACCTGGTCGACGGCGACCCGGCGGGCGATGGAGAGCAGCCAGGTCCGGGCGCTGGAACGGCCGGCGAACGAGGGCAGCGCCCGCCAGGCCCGCAGGTACGTCTCCTGGACCAGGTCGTCGACCTCCCGCACCCCGGGCAGGTGGGCCAGGAACCGCCGTACGTCGTGCTGCGTGGCGCGCACGAACGCGGCGGCGGCGGCCTGGTCGCCCCGCCCCGCGGCGAACGCGTACCCGCTGATGTCGTCGGTCACGGCAGTCATCGCCGTATTGGTCGCTCGGACGCCCGGGTTGGTTCCCGGCGCCGGGCGGAATTCGTCGGCGCACGCGACACCGCCGGGCCGACGATGCGGCCCGGCGGTGTCGCAGGTTCGTTCCGGTCAGCTCCGGAAGACGTCCTTGATCTTCTCGCCCGCCTGCTTGAGGTTGGCGCGCGCCTGGTCGCCGCGACCCTCGGCCTCCAACCGCTCGTTGTCGGTGGCCCGGCCGACGCCTTCCTTCACCTTGCCGGTGGTGTTCTCGGTGGTGTTGTTGACCTTGTCCTCGAAGCCCATGTCAGCCTCCCGGGGTATCGGCTCGTGCTCTTGCTACGCAGATCAGGTACCCAGCCGAACCACACCGGAACCGTCTCGTTTCGAGGAAATCGGACGGAAGCGGCCTAGCCGGAGACTGTTGGCGACCACGAACACCGAGGAGAAGGCCATCGCCGCACCGGCGATCATCGGGTTCAGCAGTCCGGCAGCGGCCAGCGGCAGGGCTGCCACGTTGTAGGCAAAGGCCCAGAACAGGTTCCCCTTGATCGTGCCGAGGGTGCTGCGGGCGAGCCGGATGGCGTCCACCGCGGCCAGCAGGTCGTCGCGGACCAGGGTCAGGTCGGACGCCTCGATCGCCACATCCGTACCGGTGCCCATGGCCAGCCCCAGGTCGGCCTGGGCGAGCGCGGCGGCGTCGTTGACCCCGTCGCCGACCATCGCCACCGCCCGGCCCTCGGCCTGCAACCGCGCGACCACCTCGACCTTCTCGGTCGGCAGCACCTCGGCGATCACCTCGTCGATGCCGACCTCGGCGGCGACCGCCCGGGCGACGGTGGCGTTGTCGCCGGTGAGCAGCACCGGGGTCAGACCGAGGGCGCGCAGCCGCCGGACCGCCTCCCGGCTGGTCGGCTTGACCTGGTCGGCCACCGCGAGCATGCCCCGCGCCCGCCCCGACCAGCCGACCAGCACCGCGGTACGTCCGGCCGCCTCCGCGGCGGTCGCCGCCCGCACCAGGTCCTCGGGTACGACGAGCCCCCGCTCGCGCAGCAGCCGGGCCCGACCGAGCAGCACCTCGTGGCCGTCCACCGTGCCGGTCACGCCCAGCCCCTCGGCGTTGGCGAAGCCGGTGACCGGCGGCAGCTCGCCCATCTCGGCGGCACCGGCGACGACCGCCCGGGCGACCGGGTGCTCGGAGCCGGACTCCAGCGCGGCGGCCAACCGCAGCACCTCGGCGCGCTGCTCGCCCTCGCCCGGGTGGACGTCGAGCAGCGTCATCCGGCCGGTGGTGACGGTGCCGGTCTTGTCCAGCACGACGGTCTTCACCCGCCGGGTGGACTCCAGCGCCTCCGGCCCCTTGATCAGGACGCCGAACTGGGCACCCCGCCCGGTGCCGACCAGCAGCGCGGTCGGCGTGGCCAGGCCGAGGGCGCACGGGCAGGCGATGATCAGCACCGCCACCGCAGCGGTGAAGGCCGCGGTCGGCCCGGCGCCGGAGCCCAGCCACCAGCCCAGCGTGCCGGCGGCCAGGGCGATCACGATCGGGACGAAGATCCCGGAGATGCGGTCGGCGAGCCGCTGCGCGGCGGCCTTGCCGGTCTGCGCCTGCTCGACCAGCCGGGCCATCTGGGCCAGTTGGGTGTCGGCACCGACCCGGGTGGCGGTGACCACCAGCCGTCCGCCGGCGTTGACGCAGCCACCGACCACCGCGTCGCCCACGCCCACCTCGACCGGCACCGACTCACCGGTGACCATGCTGGCGTCGACCGCCGAGGAGCCCTCGTGCACCGTGCCGTCGGTGGCGATCTTCTCGCCGGGCCGCACCACGAACCGGTCCCCCACCGCGAGCCGGTCGACCGGAATCCGGGTCTCCACGCCGTTGCGCAGCACGGCGACGTCCTTGGCGCCCAACTCCAGCAACGCCCGCAGCGCCGCGCCCGCGGTGCGCTTCGCGCGGGCCTCGAAGTACCGGCCCGCGAGGATGAACGCGGTGACCCCGGCCGCCGCCTCCAGATAGATGTTGCCGGTGCCGTCGGTCCGGCTGATGGCGAAGCTGAACGGGTGGGTCATGCCGGGCGTGCCGGCGGTGCCCAGGAACAGCGCCCAGACCGACCAACCGAGCGCGGCGAGCGTGCCCACCGAGACCAGGGTGTCCATGGTCGCCGCGCCGTGCCGCAGGTTGACCAGGGCGGCCCGGTGGAACGGCAGCCCGCCGTAGACCACCACCGGGGCGGCCAGCGTCAGCGACAGCCACTGCCAGTACGTGAACTGCCACGCCGGCACCATGGCCAGCGCGATCACCGGCACGGTCAGCACCACCGACACCCACAGCCGGGTACGCAGCGGACGCAGCTCGTCCACCGGCGCGACGGCCTCCGGCGTGTCCTGCCGGGGCGGCGGCACCGCCGCCGTGTAGCCGGTCTTCTCGACCGTGGCGATCAGCTCCTGCGAGGTGACCGGGTCCGCGTAGGAGACGGTGGCCTTCTCGGTGGCGTAGTTCACGGTGGCCTGCACGCCGTCCAGGCGGTTCAGCTTCTTCTCGATGCGGGCGGCGCAGGAGGCGCAGGTCATGCCGCCGATGGACAACTCGATCAGGTTCGCTGCCGTGGGTAGGGGACGGCTCGTGGTCATGGCTGGTCCCCTCAGTCGTGCCCGTGTCCGGGCGTACCGTGCCCGTCTTCGGGGGCGGTGGTGGGGCCGACCGGGTTCCCGACGTGCACCGTGAACTCGGCGGTGCGGACCACCCCGTCGTGGCGGAAGTCGAGATAGAGCCGGTAGGCGCCGACGGACGGGAACTCGGTCGCGAAGCTCACCCGGGGCCCGGGCTGCGTGCGTCCGTCGCCCGGTACCCCCTCCGGGTGCACGTGCAGGTACGCCAGGTCGCCCTGCCGCAGCGCGACCAGATGCCCGTACGCCCCGAGGTACGGCTCCAGGTCGGTGACGGGTACGCCGCCGTCGCGCTCGACGGTCAGCGTCAGCGTGGACGGGTGGCCCGGCTGCGGGTTGCCGTCCAGGGTGACCGTGTAGCCGTCGACCGTGGCTCTGCGTGCCGGGGCTGGCAACGGCTGCTCGGTCAGGGCACCGGGGACGGTCACGTCGACACCGAGCGTCAGTGGCTCGCCACCGGTCGGGGTGAAGTCCGCGAACGCCCGCCAGACACCGGGCGAGGTCAGTGGCGTGGCGACCCGCCAGGTGCCGTCCGGGGCCAGCTCGGGGTGCACGTGGCGGAAGCCGGAGAGGTCACGCCGGGCGACGATCAGGTGCATCGGCTTGTCGTGCACCACGTCGTACCCGGTCACCGGCCGGCTGTCCGGGCCGGTGATCCGGAAGGCGAACTCACCGGTCGGCGCGCCGACCGGCACGAGGGTGTAGCCGCGCTCGGAGACGAGCAGTCCGCCGGGCAGGTGCCCGGCCGCGCTCTCGCCGTGTCCGGCGCTCTCGTCGTGCCCGGCGAGGTCCGGGCCGTCGCCGTGGCTCGCCGCGCCGTCGTGGCCGGTGGCGGTGATCGGAGCCGCCGGGCCGGTCACCTGGCCGACGCCGTACGCCGCGCCGAACACCGCCGCGAGGCCGACCGCGAAGCCGCTCAGCTTCGTCGCCGTGTTCATCGGGACACCTCGGTCTCCGGTCGCCTCAGGCGGCGACCAGCTCGTAGCCGGCCTCGTCGACCGCCGCCCGGACGGCGGCCGGGTCAAGGGGCCGCTGGCTGGTGACGGTGATCTGGCCGGTGGCCAGGTCGACCTGGATGTCGTCGACACCCGGGATCGCGCCGACCTCGGCGCTGACCGCGCTGACGCAGTGGCCGCAGGTCATGCCCTGCACCTGGTACGTCGTGGTGACCATGGCAACTCTCCTCTCCAGGCCCGTCCACCCGGGCGGGCACGCGCCAAATACCCTCAGGGGGTATTGACAACCGCGACCGTACCATACCCCCCAGGGGTACGTTATCCTCGTGTTCATGAGCACACCCGCGCCGATCCGCGGCTACACCGCCAGCAAGGACCAACTGCTCGCCCGGCTGCGCCGGGTCGAGGGGCAGGTGCGCGGCGTCGAGAAGATGGTCGACGAGGATCGCTACTGCATCGACGTGCTCACCCAGATCTCCGCGATCCAGGCCGCGCTGGACAAGGTCGCCCTCGGCCTACTCGACGGGCACGCCCGGCACTGCATGCACGAGGGTGCCGCCGAGGGCCGCGCCGACGAGATGGCCTCCGAGATGATGGCCGCCGTCGGTCGCCTGATGAAACGCGGCTGACCCGCCCCACCCAGCACGCCCGACCGGGTGCCTTTTCCGGCGTCCGGCTCCCGACACACGCTCGCGACCTGCGTTCCGATACTGATCTGGCTACCATTCGCCACGATGGCCAGCCGACACGGATGCCTCCCGGCCCCCGCCCGCCGTCGGGCGCGCACCGCCGTCGCAGCGCTTCTGCGACGGCTGGCCAGAGCCGGCCCCGCCCTCACGGTACGCGGCCATCCTGCCACGCTCGGGCCAATTCTGGGGCCCGCCGCAGCGGCCGTCCGGCGGCGCTGAACCAACCCGCCCGTCGGTACGTAGTTCGCCTTGGAATCGTTGGGAGACAATGAATGGGCGCCGACCACACCCGTTCCGCTCCGCCCACCCCACCCCGGGTGCGGCGGATCCTCATCGTTCTGGTGGTCCCCCTCTTCCTCGCCACGCTGGTCGCCGCCCTCGTGCTCTGGCCCTCGGACCCACCCCGTCCCGAGGCCGCCAACGACACTCCGCGATACCACGGCACGGTCACCCGGGTGGTGAACGAGCCCTGCCCACCGAACCCGGTCGTGCCCGAGGGCACCCCGACCACCGCCGGGCGGCAGTGCGGCACGGTGACCGTACGGGTCGACAGCGGCCCGGACGCCGGCCAGGACGTGCAGACGCCGCTGCCGGACGGGCCGGGGGCACCCCGGGTCAGCGTCGGCAACGAGATCATCCTGGTCTCCCTGATCGATCCCGAGGACCCCTCGATCAGCGCCTACAACATCGCCGAGCACCAGCGGGGCAAACCGCTGATCTGGCTCGCGGTGATGTTCGCCGCCGCCATCGTCGCCTTCGGACGGCTTCGCGGCCTGGCCGCGTTGGGCGGTCTGGCGGCCAGCTTCGCCATCCTGATCACCTTCGTGCTGCCCGGCATCAGCGCCGGCCAGCCGCCGCTGGTGGTGGCCATCGTCGGCGCGGCACTGATCATGTTCGTGGTGCTGTACCTGACGCACGGCATCTCCGCAGAGACCTCGGTGGCCGTCCTCGGCACGCTCGGCAGCCTGGTGCTCACCGGCCTGCTCGGGCTGGCCGCCACCCGGGCCACCCACCTGACCGGTTTCGGCAGCGAGGACGCCACCACGCTGTCCATGTTCCGCAGCGACGTCGACCTGCACGGCCTGCTGCTCGCCGGCATCATCATCGGCTCGCTCGGTGTGCTCGACGACGTCACGGTGACCCAGTCCGCCGCCGTGACCGAGCTACGTCACGCCAACCCGAGCTTCACCCGCCGGGAGTTGTACCGCTCGGCGACCCGGGTCGGCCGGGCGCACATCGCCTCGGTGGTCAACACCATCGTACTGGCGTACGCGGGCGCATCCCTGCCGCTGTTGCTCCTGCTCACCGCCGACACCCGCGCGCTCGGCCAGATCGTGACCAGCGAGTTCCTCACCCAGGAGATCGTCCGCAGCGTGGTGGCCACGTTGGGGCTGGTCGCCGCCGTACCGCTGACGACCGCACTGGCCGCGCTGGTGGTCACCGCCGGGTGGCGGGACACGCCGGGGCCCGGCGGGCCCGGCGGTCACGACGACGGGCCGGACGGCGACGGACCCACCCCACCGACTCCCCGGCCCGGGACGGACCGGTCCGAGGCCCTGCACGCGCTCAGCACCGCGCGTGCGCGTGACACATCCCCCGCCACCGGATCGCGGTGGCCCGACCCGGACAGGAGCACGGACACCACATGGTGACACCCCGCAGCGTGACCGCCCCTGCCGACACGGTTCGTGCCCGTGTCGTTGGTCACCCATCGCGATTACGAAATGACGCATCTAGTCGGGTTCGAGGCGTAGAGACCGACATGGACTGTCGGGTAACCTCACTGCCGGTCACCGACGAAGGCGCGCAGCGGCGCCTGCGGTGCCACCGCCCAATCGCCGCGAGGCGAGCCGGGGACCCAGGTAGGTGGGGTGAATCCGCGTCAGCGGTAGGGGCCACTTCCGTTCCGAACCCGTCAGCTAACCCGGTCGGCGGTCGATGGAAGGGAAAGAAGTGACGGCACCCCTACGCCGCTGGATGACACCTGTGGTGGCCGTGTTCGCCGCGTTCGCCGTGTTCGCCGGGCCCCTGCCGGCCATGGCCACACCGACACCACCCCGCCCCGCCGAGCACGACGACGACCCGCCGATGCTCAACGACTTGATCGAGTCCGCCAACCGCGACTTCTCCAAGGCCAAGAACCAGCTGGAGAAGTCCAAGAAACGGCAGCTCAAGCTCGACGTCGAGCTACGCCGCGCACAGGCCGACCTCGACGCGCTCACACCGCAGGTCGCCAAGATCGCGACGCAGTCGTACCGGACCGGCCGGGTGGGCGCGATAGCGATGTTGTTGCAGAGCAGCGCTCCGGACTCGTTCATGGACCGCGCCTCCGCCCTGGACGAGTTGAACCTGGTCAACGACAAGAAGTTGGGCGAGATCAACGCGGTCAAGGAGCGCGCCGACCAGGCCAAGATCGCGTCCGACGCCGAGGTGCGCGAGCAGCAGAAGCTGACCAACGACATGGCCCGCAAGAAGACCGAGGCGGAGAAGTCGCTGCGTCTGGTCGGCGGCGAGAGCCTGACCGGTGGCCTGGTGGCCGCCACCTCGCCGGTCGCCCGGGTGGCGCCGAACCGCGCGTCCGACGGCAGTTGGAAGCCGGAGTCGTGCAACCAGAACGACCCGACCACGTCGGGCTGCATCACGCCCCGCACGCTGCACATGTACAAGGAGGTCAAGCGGGCCGGCTTCAACCGCTTCGTCGGTTGCTGGCGACCGGGTGACAAGTTCGAGCACCCCAAGGGCCGGGCCTGTGACTGGTCGTTGCAGAACAGCGGGTTCAGCCCCTGGCACAACAACGACACCCGGATCTACGGCAACAACCTGGCGGCCTTCCTGGTTCGCAACGCCGACCGGCTCGGCATCTACTACGTGATCTGGAACCGGCAGATCTGGTTCCCGACCGAGAATAGGTGGCGGTCCTACAGCGGCCCGTCCAACCACACGGACCACGTGCACGTGTCGCTGCTCTGAGCACCAGCCGGTGACCTGCGAGGGCCGTTCCGCCATCCGGCGGAACGGCCCTCGTCGTCCGTGTCGGTGAGCGCGGGTCAGGCCGCGGCTGCCACCACACCCGCCATCTCGGTGGGCTCCGCCGCGACGATCCGCACCTCACCGGCGGCCAGCCGGTACGACATGCCCACCACCGCGCACCCGCCCGCAGCCACCTCGGCGGCGAGCGCCTCGGACGACTCCAGCATCGCCTCGACGGTCTGCGCGATGTGGATGTCGACGATCGCGTCCAGGTCGTCGACCCCCGCCTGCTGGGCCCGACGCAGGCTGGGCACCACCGCGTCCACCACGGCACGCAGGTGCCCGGTGGGCGCGGTGCCGGTGGCCGCTGCGGCCCGGGCCGCCTGGACGGCACCGCACGAGTCGTGCCCGAGCACCACCACGAGCGGCGTACGCAGCACGCTCACCGCGTACTCGACGCTGCCCAGCACCTCGGGGCCGATGGTGTGCCCAGCGGTGCGGACCACGAAGAGGTCACCCAACCCCCGGTCAAAGATGATCTCCGCAGCGAGCCGGGAGTCGGAGCAACCGACGATCACCGCGAAGGGGTGCTGCTCGGTGGCGACGGCGGCCCGGTGGCTGGCGTTCTGGTTGGGGTGCCGGAGCGTGTCGGTGACGAACCGACGGTTGCCGGCCATCAGCTCGGCGAGGGCGCGCTGCCGCGCGCCGGGCAGGTCGGCGGTCAGGTACTCGCGCTCGAGACCGGGCTGCGCCCCGATCGTTCCGGGTCGACTCATCCGGCGTCACCTCGCCTCTCGGTGGAATGCCTGGTCATCCCGGCCGACGTTGGCCACGGGCTGCCGACCAACCGTCACACGCAGCGCAAGGCCCGTCAAGCTATGCGTGATCTGCATTTCATGTATTCCAGAACGCTTGCCAACCGGGCGTGAGCGAACGAACGCGCAGCCCCGGAGCACGGCTGGACAGGCCATACCATGGCGGGCATGGCGACCTCAGGCGAGCGAGAGAGCACCCGCAACTGGACTTTCCTGACAAATCACGCACACGTGCTGCTCGCCATCGCCCGCGATCCCACCGCCCGGCTGCGCGACGTCGCCACCGAGGTGGGGGTCACCGAACGCGCCGCCCAGGCCATCGTCGCCGACCTGGAGGCGGGCGGTTACCTGTTCCGCACCCGGGTGGGCCGCCGCAACGAGTACACCCTCAACCCGGCCGGCCGGTTCCGCCACCCTGCGGAGGCCGACCGCCAGGTCGGCGACCTGCTGGCCCTGTTCGCCGACGAGCCGGAGAACGGGGACACCGGCCGCTGAAGGAGTCCACACTGGACGACGTGGCGAGATTCACCGACCGGACGCGGCGCACACCCATGTGCATTCTCCGGACGCGAACGATAGGTTGAACGCGTGTCGTCCGTCGCGCTCGCCCGTCCCTTGTGGCCGGCGACGCTGCGCACGCTCCGCGAGCTGACCCGGCTGGCGCTGGCCGCCCTCGTGCTGGCGGTCGGCCTCGGTGCGGCCGCCGCCGATCTGCCACTGCGCCCGGCCGGCGACCAGCCGACCCGCGTAGCCGCCGTCGATCACCGCGCCTGGTCCGTCGCCGCCGACCTCCCGGCCTGGCCGGGCACCGTCACACCGGTCACCGAGCAGGTCCGGGCATCCGGCGTGCTGGCCACGTCGCATCCGCAGCCGACGATCCCGACCGCGCCGCCGGCCCGCCCCGAGCCCACCGCCGGGTCCGGCCTGGCCGGCACCACCACGGTCCACCAGAGCGCCGTGCCGCGCCCCGCCGTCGGTCACGGCGAGCCAACCCGTCGAGGCCCACCGGCCGCCTGACCGTCGGCCTGCCCCAGGACACCCCACGGCCCACGTGGCCCGCCCGTCGACCCGGCCCCGACCTCGGACACACGGCCACCACGGCCCACGGGTACGGGCACGCCGCCGTCGCCGATCCGCCCGATACACCGGCCCCGGGCAGCGCAGCCGGATCAGCCCACCGACCTTCCCCGATCGACGACCCTCATCCGACCGCGAGAGGTGTTGATGATGCAGACCGCTCTCTCCTACGTCCTGCCCGACGTCCCCCGGGCCGCCGCGATCTGGCTGAGCCTGCTGGGCGTGGTGATCCTCGTCATCGCCGCTCTGCTGCTGCGCCCCCGGCACCTCCTGCGTTTCGACGCGGGCACCCGGATCCGCGAGGCCGCACTGCCAAGTCGCGCCGAGCACACCGAGGAACAGCGGGACCAGGACCGCTGGGCGGAAGAGGTCGCGGTGGCCGCCGACCGGGCCGACGCCACGGCCCGGCGACGCCGCGAGGAGTGGCTCACCGCGCAGGACGAGGCCGAGCAGGCGTGGCAGGCGTACGAGGTGGCGGAGTCGGACGTCCGCCGGCTGACCGGAGCCGCCGGGATGCCGCTGCCGCAGACCCCGCGCACCCCCTCGGAGTACGCCGACCGGGAGCGCTGGCTGCACCGGGCGGCCATGGCGGCGTACTGGCAGCGGGAGCTGTCGGTGGAACAGCTCAGCGACGTCTTCGCGCACCGGGGCTGGGACCCGCGACTGCACCCGGTCGAACAGGAGCTGGCGCTGCGCCGGGCCGTACGCGACCACCTCTTCGCGCTTCAGCAGACTGCCCACGAGCGGGCGCAGGAGAGCTGGCGGGCCACCGAGTTGGCCGCCTCGGCGGCACGCAGCCTGCGGGACGAGGCGCTCTCGGCGCTGCTGCCGCAGGTCGAGGAACGCGACTCCGTGCTGCCGTTGACCGCGCTGGGTGGCGTCGAGCAGACCCGGGAGATGCCGACCGTGGTTCCCGGGCGGGCGGCCGCCGCGTACTGACCGGTTCGGCGGCGTAGCCGCGTACTGACCGGTTCGGCCCTGACGGGCAGATGGCGCGAACCTCCTCCGGCGCGTCGGGCGGGAACCTAGCGTGGGATCGGTGTCGGACGGGCACCGGCCGGGTACCGACCTCGCCGGACAGAGGAGGCCGACGTGGTCGCACGAGGTGGCGGTCGTACGCCCGAGGAGTCGACGCGGCGGGGTGCCGGGCCGAGACAGACCTGGGCGGCTCTGCCCTGGCTGGTGCGGACGGCGGTGGTGTGGAGCGCCTGCCTGGTGGTGATCGCCGCCGGGCTGTACCTGCTGGCGCGGATCACGCTGCTGGTCACCCCGCTGGCCATCGCGCTGGCCGCCACCTTCTTCCTGGCCGCGCTGCTCGACCCGGTCCAGCTCGCATTGCGCCGGCTGCGACTGCCCGCCGCGCTGGCCGCCCTGCTCACCGTCCTGCTCCTGCTCGGTGTCCTGTTCGGCGTGGGCCTGCTGGTCTGGAACATGACCGCGAGCCAGTTCAGCGAGCTGGGCGACGAGCTGCGGGAAGGCCTGGAACGCAGCCGCGACTTCGTCACCTCCACGCTGCCGGTCACCGACGAGCAACTCGACGGCCTCGTCGGGCAGCTCCGCCAGGCGCTCAGCCAGCAGGAGGTCGACCCGGTCGCCAGCGCGCAGACGGTGGCGGAGGTCTTCGGCTCCGTCCTGCTCGCCCTGGTGCTGCTCTTCTTCCTGCTCAAGGACGGCCGGTCGATGTGGCACTGGACGTTGCGCCGGGCGGGCGGGCCGAACCGGGAGATCGCCGCCAAGGCGGGTCGGGTCGGCTGGCGTACGCTCGGTTCGTACAGCCGGGGCACGATGCTGATCGCGGCGATCGACGCCATCGGCATCGGTCTGGCGCTGGTGCTGCTCGGGGTGCCGCTGGCCTTCCCGCTCGCGTTGATCACGTTCTTCGGCGGTTTCGTACCGATCATCGGCGCCACCGTGGCCGGCGCGGTCGCGGTGCTGGTGGCGCTGGCCGCCAACGGCCCCACCACCGCTCTGCTCACCCTGGCTGCGGTGATCGCCGTGCAGCAGATCGAGGGCAACCTGCTCGAACCGCTGGTCATGAAGCGACAGGTCCGGCTGCACCCGGTGGTGATCCTGCTCGCGGTCACGGCCGGCACGCTCATCGCCGGCATCGCGGGTGCCTTCGTCGCGGTTCCGATCGCCGCCGTCGTGTGGCGGGTCATCGACAGCGTGCAGCAGCAGCGCCAGGTCGCCGCATCGAGGCGGCGGTGGACGAGGATCATCCGGGGACGAACGGCCCAGGCCCGTGCCCGCAGGACGGTCCGCAAGGTCTGAGCCTCAGCTCGGCGTGCGTACCGGGACGGGCCGGGGATGCAGGTGGTCGCGGAACCAGCCCGCCGTCGCGTCGGCCACCTGTTCCAAGGTCCCGGGTTCCTCCGCGCCGCCGCGATCAGGGCGGCGGCGGCACCCGTGCTGGCACCGAAGAGACCGATCGGCACCGCGCCGAAGGGCCGCTCGACGGCCAGCCAGTCCAGGGTCGCGACCAGCCGGTCGGCCAACAGTCCGATGTCGAAACGCAGCTCGGCGGTGACCGCGTCCACCTCGTCCTCGGCTGGGGTGAGCAGGTCGACCAGCACGGTGCCGAGACCGCCCCCGATGAGGCGGTGGGCCACCGAGACGTTGCGGGGGCTGTGGCGGGAACTGCCGCTGCCGTGTGCGAACAGCACCCCGCCGGCCACCTCGGTCGGCACCAGCAGATCGGCCGACAGGTCCACCTCACCTGCCGGGATGGTCACCTCGCTGCCGCGCACGTCCATCTCGCCTCCCGTCGCTCGCCCTCGCATACCCCGGCCGGCGCGCCCCACGCGCGTTTGTGGCCGGGAGCGACGGGTAGCCGACGGACGGGACTGGGCGGACGACGCGGCCCAGGCACGTTCCGCCGACGATCCCCGGGCGAGGACGCCGCACGACGCCACCGGCCGTCCCTCCCAGGGCGAGCCGATCTGAGCTTTCCGCGTCGACCGGCGACCTGCCGGTCGACACGGCGCGTCTCAGGTGGGCTGTTCCGGGAGCCGGAGCAGCGGTGCCCGGCCGGCAGCCTGTTCCGGCGCCGGCAGGTCGCCGGCAGCCGGTGGGATCGGTACGGTGACCGACTCGTCGCAGGTGACGCGGATCGACTTGCCGTAGTGGCGGACCTCCATCGCCGCGTCGTGCGCGGCGTGGTGCAGCGAGTACGTCGTCTCGTGCGGACGCACGTCGACCCGTAGCCGCATCCCGCACCACTGGAGCGAGAAGGCCAACCGCCCCAACCGGCTCGACAGTCGCGGTGCGAACGACGGCACCCCGTCGTGGTCCCGAAGGCCCCCGAAGCCGGCGACCAGCGCGATCCACGCCCCGGCGAGGGACGCCATGTGCACCCCGTCGCGGGTGTTCTCGTTCAGGTCGTGCAGGTCCATCAGCGCGGCCTCGCGCAGATAGCTGTGCGCCAGCTCCGAGTAGCCGACCTCGGCCGCCAGCACCGCCTGGGTGCAGGCGGAGAGCGAGGAGTCCCGGACGGTACGCCGCTCGTAGTAGAGGAAGTTGCGCAGCTTCTCCTCGGGCGTGAACGCGTCCCCGCGCCAGTGCATCGCCAGCACCAGGTCGGCCTGCTTGACCACCTGCTTGCGGTACAGGTCGAAGTACGGGTAGTGCAGCAGCAGCGGGTACTTGTCCGACGGGGTGCCCGCGAAGTCCCACTCCTCCAGCCGGGTGAAGCCCTCCACCTCCTGATGCACGTCGAGCTCTTCGTCGTAGGGGATGTGCATGGCGGAGGCGGCGTCCCGCCAGGCGGCGGCTTCCTCGTCGGTGACCCCGAGGTGGTGCGCCTCGTCGCGGTAGCGCATCGCCACCTCGGCGGCGGTCTGCAGGTTCCGCTGCGCCATCAGGTTCGTGTAGATGTTGTCGTTCTTCACCGCGGTGTACTCGTCCGGGCCGGTCACCCCGTCGATGTGGAACTGGCCGTTGCGGTCGTGGTGCCCGAGCGAACGCCACAGCCGCGCGGTCTCCACCAGCAGGGTCAGTCCGATCTCCCGCTCCAGCTCGCGGTCACCGCTGACCAGCACGTACCGCCGCATCGCGTCGGCGATGCCGGCGGCGATGTGGAACGCCGCCGTGCCCGCAGGCCAGTAGCCGGACGACTCCGGTCCCTCGATGGTGCGCCAGGGGAAGGCCGCGCCCTGCAGGTTGAGTGTGCGGGCCCGCTCGTGTGCCTGTTCCAGGGTGGAGTACCGCCAGTGCAACGCGTCCCGCACCGCCGCCGGATGGGTGTACGTCAGCACCGGCAGCACGAACATCTCGGTGTCCCAGAACGCGTGGCCGTCGTACCCGGGGCCGGTGAGCCCCTTGGCGCTGATCGGCCGCCGCTCCGCGCGGGCACCGGCCTGGAGCACGTGGAACAGCCCGAACCGGACCGCCTGCTGCACCTCCGGGTCGCCGTCGACCTCCACGTCGGCGGCGTCCCAGAACTCGTTCAGATATTCGCGCTGCTCGCGGACCAACCCGTGCCAGCCGTCCAGCTTCGCGGCGGCGAGGGCGGCGCCGACCTGGTCGCGCACGGCCGGCAGCGAGCGGCGGCTGGACCAGCCGTAGGTCAGGTACTTCACCACGCGGAGCGTCTGGCCCGGCTCCAGCACACAGCCGACGGTCGTCCGCACCCAGTCCTCGTACCCCTCGGACTCCACCGTGGTCCGCGCGGGCGACTCGATCTCGTGCTCCATCGCGGCGGCGACCCGCAGGCCGGACACCTTGGTCCGGTGGATCAGCAGCCCGCCGTCGGAGGTCGTCAGCTCCTCCTCCGCCTCCAACGGCGACTCCAGCACCGCGGCGACGCGGGGATCGCGGCTCTGCGGCGGCAGCGTCTCGTTGGCCACCAGCTCCGACTGCACGATCAGCCGCAACGGCTTGCCGTCGGCCACCTCCACCTCGTACCGGATGGCGGCGACCGAGCGCTGCCGGAAGGAGACCAGCCGGGTGGTGTTGACTCGCACCTCACGCCCGGCCGGGGAGCGCCAGTGCAGGGAGCGGTGCAGGGTGCCGGCGCGCATGTCGAGTACCCGCTCGTGGGCGAGCAGTTCGCCGTAGCGCACGTCGAGCGGCTCGTCGTCGACGAGCAGCCGGATCAGCTTGCCGTTGGTGACGTTGACGATGGTCTGACCGGACTCCGGAAAGCCGAAACCCGCCTCCGCGTACGGCAGCGGGCGCAACTCGTAGAACGAGTTGAGGTATGTGCCGGGCAACCCGTGCGGTTCGCCCTCGTCCAGGTTGCCGCGCAACCCGACGTGCCCGTTGGAGAGGGCGAAGACCGACTCGGACTGGGCGAGCACATCCATGTCGAGCCGGGTCTCCCGCACGTGCCACGGCTCGACCGGGTACGCCCGCTCCCGGATCATTCGTGCCCTCCGGCGGCGAGCAGGTCGGCGAGATCGTCGACCACCACGTCGGCGCCGTGTGCCCTCAACTCGTCGGCCTGACCGGCCCGGTCCACCCCCACCACGTACCCGAATCCGCCGGCCTTCCCGGCGGCGACACCGGCCAGCGCGTCCTCGAACACCACCGCGTTCGCGGGATCGACGCCGAGCAGCTTCGCCCCGGCGAGGAAGGTGTCCGGCGCCGGCTTGCCGCGCAGCCCCTCGGCCTGTGCGGTCAGTCCGTCCACCCGGGCCTCCAGCAGTGGCTCCAGCCCAGCGGAGGCCACCACGTCCCGGCCGTTGGCGCTGGCGGTGACCACCGCCCGACGCAGCCCCGCGTCGCGTACCGCCTTGAGGTAGGTCACCGAGCCCGGATAGACGTCCACACCGGCGGTACGCATCCGTTCCAGCACCAGCGAGTTCTTGCGGTTCCCCAGGCCGTACACGGTCTGCGCGCCGGGCGGGTCCTCCGGCGTACCCTCCGGCAGCGTGATGTCGCGTGAGGCGAGGAAGGTGCGTACGCCGTCCAGGCGGGGCCGCCCGTCGACGTAGCGGTGGTAGTCCGGACCCGGGTCGAACGGGCGGAAGGGCTCACCGGTGGTGGCCGCGTGCCGCCGCAGGAAGTCGTCGAAGGTCTCGGTCCAGGCGGCGTTGTGCAGCCGGGCGGTCTGCGTCAGCACACCGTCCAGGTCGAAGAGACATGCGGTCACATGATCAGGCAGGCCGAGCACCGTACCAATCTATCCACCAGGGCGTACGGGCAAACGCACCTCTACCGACCCGGGCGTGCCCTCCGCTGGCAGCCGGCGCCCCGAATGCTCCGATTGGCCGCCTTCGTTCCAGCGATTCGCGCCTCGAGTTGCCGAAGGTGAATCGGACTCATGCGTTCCTCGCAGCAAGCATCGTGAAGCGAGTCATCACGGGGAGTCTCGTTGTCCAGCATTGTTTGGAAGCGCCGACGAAAAGGTGCTCGTCGTGAGTTCCCGGATGAAGTGGGCGGCCGTGATGACGGCACCCAAGCCGTCGAATCGTGACGAGGTCGACCGCCCCGGTTGACGCAACCGGATAGTTGCCATAGCTTCTGTAGCAACCTACTGGTTGCTACAGAAGGGTCGCGACGATGGGATTTCCCGACCGGATCGAACGCACCGTGCGGATAGCCCGCCCGGTCGACGACGTGTGGGCCGCGATCACCAGCGCGGAAGGGCTCGGCACCTGGTTCGGCCAGCGCGCCGAGGTGGACCTGCGTGTCGGCGGCATCGCCACGGTCGCCTGGGACAGCGGCGAGCGGTCGCAGTTGCGGATCGAGCGACTCGAACCGAAGACGATCTTCGGCTACACCTGGCCCGTGCACGGCCTGCCCGCCGACGATCCGCGCCGCACGTACGTCGAGTTCACGCTGAACCCCGACGGCGACGGCACCAGCCTCACCGTGGTCGAGACCGGGTTCGCGCAGCTCGGCCCGGACGAACACGACGTGGCGTTCGCCGGCAACACCCGGGGCTGGGCGAGCGAGCTAGACGAGCTGGTCGCCTATCTCCATGACTGACCCCGCGTCCGAGGCCGTCGCGGAGGCGGTCTTCGTCGCCCTGGCCGACCCGAACCGGCGCGCCATCCTCGCCTCCCTGGCCGAGGGCGGCCCGGCCACCGCCACCGACCTCGCCACCCGGCTGCCGATCACCCGGCAGGGGATCGCCAAGCACCTCGCCCTGCTCGCCGAGGCGGGCCTGGTGAGCGCCGAGCCGGGCGAGCGCCGCCGGGTCCGGTACTCCCTGCGATCAGCGCCGATGCAGGTCGCCCAGCGGTTCCTGGCCGCCCTGGCCCGCGACTGGGACGGCCCGCTCGCCGCCCTCCGCACACACCTCGAATGACACCGATCGAAAGACAGGCCCCATGACCGAGCGAAGTTTCACCACCACTAACGTGGTCGACCAGACCCCGATGGAGGTGTTCGACGCCGTCAACAACGTACGCGGCTGGTGGTCGACGGACATCGACGGGCCGACCGACGTCGCCGGTGCCGAGTTCTCCTACCACTACCAGGACATCCACCGGCACCGGTTCAAGATCGTGGAGTTCGTGCCCGGCGAGACGGTCGAGTGGCTCTGCGTGGAGGGCTACTTCAACTTCACCGCCGACCCGCAGGAGCGGACCGACACCCGGATCCGCTTCGACATCTCCCCCGAGGGCGAGGGCACCCGGCTGCGCTTCACGCACGTGGGCCTGACCCGGCACCACGAGTGCTACGACGTCTGCGCGAACGCCTGGGGCGGCTACGTGGGCAGCAGCCTCAAGACCCTGATCGCCACCGGCAGCGGCGACCGCAACAACGAGGTACGCAACGCCGAAGCGTTGCAGCAGCGCCACTGACCCTGTTCGTCAGCCTGACCAGGCCCCTTGCGTCAGTTCGGGCGCAGCGTCCAGATGACGGTCATCTCCGAGGTCGGCTTGCCCTCCTCGGTGGCGATTTCCACGCGTACCGGGAACTCCGGTCGCCCGCCGGCCTCCAGCTCCGCGATCACTTCGGCCGGCGGGCGACCGAGCCGCGCCGTGGCCAGCACCGCCCCCAGGGCGAGTTTGCGGTACGCGATCTCGGCGCGCACCGCCAGCGGCGTGGCCCGGTCGAGCAGGTGGCCGAACACGGCCATCACCACCGCGCCAGAGGCGGTCTCGCCGAGGGTGAACACGGCCCCGGCGTGCGGCCCGCCGACGTGATTGTGGGTGGCCGGCGAGTCGGGCAAGCGCACCACGGCCCGGACCGAGCCTTCCGCCTCCGGGGCCACCTCGACGAATTCGAAGCCGAGCGTACGGGCGAAGGGCACCGCCTGAAGCATGCCGGCGGCCACCTGCCGCGAGTCGATGGTCATGCCCGAACGCTACCGGCAAGTAACTTGACCGACAAGGCGAACCCGGTCAGCGTGTCTTGGTGGACTGCACGAAGGCTCGCCAGGTCTCGGGCGTGAAGGTGAGCACCGGCCCCTGCCGGTCCTTGCTGTCGCGCACCCCGACGACCTGCGCCAGGTTGTCGGCCACCTCGACACAGTCGCCCTGGTTGCCACTGCTGCGGGTGCTCTTGCGCCAGATCGCGCCGGTCAGGTCCATGCTTCCGCCGCCTCCGAGATCATTGTGAGGGTGGTTCCCTGGGGTAACGCCTCGGCCCGAACAGCCTCCCAGGTCTGCCGAAGGGAGTTTACGTCCACAGTGCACTCCACGATGGTGCCGCGCATCTGGTTGTCGAGGTAGGCGATGTCGTCACCCTCCGGCGGGGTGGCGATCACGAAGGCGCCGTTGAGCCCCGGATAGGCGCCCACCCCCTTCGGCACGACGTGCAGGTGCACCTTGCGAGCCGGGCGGCCAGCGGCGCCTCGACCTGGTCGCCGACGAGATGGCTCGCGCCCTCGTAGAGCGCGCGAGCGTACCCCTCGGTCTGGAGCAGCCCCGGCACCACCAACGGCTGGAAGCTGCACAGGGAGGTCGCCTCCTGCTCGATCGTGACCCACTCGCGGAACCACGGCATCAGGCTCTCCTTGAGGATCGCCTCCCGGATCCGGACCAGCAGCCCCTCGCCGTGCAGGACGTCGTCGCAGCGCACGGTGAACTCCTCCCGGGGAGCCCGACGACACTGCTCGACCGAGGCGACGAGTGAGGCCGAATAGCTGATCTGTTGGCCGAGCGCCTCCTGGGAGATGCCTGCCTTGGTCCGCAGCCGACGTAACTCACCGGCGAACAGCTCCAACATGGGCAACCGATCCATCTGCACACCTCTGCACTTCGGTGACGACCGGCTCGTACGGCCGGGCTGGTGGAGGGTGATTCCCTTCCGAAAGTAGTGGTGTCCTCACCAGACTGTCACGTAGAAAGTTCCCCGATTGCGGCAGATCGTGGGGATTTCTGTCGGGGCCCGTCCGCTCGTCCCCCGCTTGGACGGGCCCCGACCCAGGTCAGGCGCTCCACCCGGAGCACAGCATCCGCGCAGAGGAGTTTTCGATAATCATTCACCAGTTGCCGCAACCGGGTGACGGGCCGCCGCCGGACCGGCCTCGGGCGTACCCCCTGCACGAGAAACCGCACACCCCGCTGCGCCCGATGTGGTGTTGCCGGGCCTGCGGGCACCCGTGGCCGTGCGCGACCGCGCGCATCCTCTTGAAGGCCGAGTACGGCCGCAACGAGATCGGCCTGTCGATCTACCTGTCGGGCCTGTTCTACGAGGCCACCCGCGACCTCTACCGCCTCAACCCCGGTAGTACTTGGCTTCACAGAACAGGATGATCGCGGGCGCAATATCGAGGACAGAGAAGGTCTGTTGCAGGGGCTTCATGGTGAAGGTGCCGTCGCGGTAGCCGCCCGCCTCGTAGTTGTTGGTCGCGATCATCAGGCGCGTCATCAGCGGGTTCCTTCGGACATGGTGGATAGCGACGGCGATGCTCTGCGCGAGCGCGGGTCGGGACGAGACGCTGGGTTGCACCACCGCGAGGCATATCGCCGCGAGGCCGCCAGAGGTGAGACTCCGCAGCTCGCATGCATGCATGCGACCTGATTCGAGTGCCGAGTCGTGGCGGCGGCGTTACCGGTACCCGCCTGCCCCTGTGTGGCAGGGGCAGGCGGGCCGGAGGTCCCTACCGTCAGGCTATTGAAGGCTCTTGATCTTCATTGTGGTCGTGAGGTTGTTCGTGGCCGTGGCTCGCAGGGGTGGGCGGGGCTGGTTCTTGCGGGTGAGGATCGTGGTGTAGATCCAGGTGGCGAAGGGTGTGTGGGTGGGGTCGGTGTAGATGGTGGGGGCGTCGCAGGGGTTGTCGGGGGTGGTTTCGCGGCTGGCGACGCCGGTCGCGGTCCACAGCGCACGCGTGCCCAGGGCGGTGTGTTTGTGGAGGGCGGAGCTGCCGGAGTCGCCGAAGCAGGCGCTGGTGTCGTAGCAGACCTCGCCGGTGCTGATCATGCCGGTCGCGCAGGCGGCGGCCGGGAGATGGCGACTGTCTCGCTCCTGGAGCATGGCCGGGGGCGTGGCTCCGGGTGCGGGTGGGAACTGGGTGAGGCCCCACCCGACGAGCCGGACCTGGCTCTGCTCGGGCGCCTGGCGGACGGCCAGTGGCATCAGCGGTGCCCGTGCCGGCGTGGTGAGTTCGACCAGGGCGAGGTCCGCGATCGGGCCGGTGGGTGCGTTCGCGCCCCATGCCCATGTCGGGTGCAGGTAGACCTTCTTGCCGGTGATGACCTGGCCGCCGGTGGTGCGGTTGCTGCTGGCGACGCGGGCGGTGATGGTGTCGCCGGGCGTCGCGACGGGGTTGGACGCGGCGGTCTGATCGCTGACGCAGTGGGCTGCGGTCAGGATCCAGGAGGGGTGGATCAGGGTGCCGCCGCACAGACCGGTGCCGAGGCCGAGGAATTCGACCTGGATGCTCGTGACGCCGGGATAGGTCTGGGTGGCGTTACGCCCGCCGACGATCGCGGAGGCCGGTGCCGCCGTGCCAGCGAGAACGCCGGTGAGCGTGACCGCCGCGATGATCGACCGTGTGAGGAGGTTCATGGAGCCCTTTCTCGATGGTGTGGTTTCACGGCCCGGCACGATGCCGGGTTGCCTTCTCCCGTGGCACGGTGCGTGCCGGGCGGGGAGGGTTTACAGGTCGCCCAGGTGTTTCAGGACGATCGGGATCGTGAAGCGGATGACGTTGGCGGCTTTGGTGAGCCAGGAGTGGTGTTCTGCCAGCAGGACGGCGCAGGCGATGGCGAGGATCAGCACGAGGCTTCCGGCCCGAATCCGGCGGCGGTTGTCAGCCGGCGCGGCGTCCGATGTGGGACAGCGCGAGGTTGCTTTTGACGATCAGGTCGGGATCGAGCAGGAGCTGTCGGAAGGCGTCGATGTCGGGGCCAGGCATGCCGGCGGCGATGAGCCGGTCACGGATGACTGCGGCGGTGGCGTGCGGCAGCAGACAGGCGGGGCTGCCACCGGTCCACGTCCTGGTGGTGCCCTCGGTGTCGACGGTCAGGCCGCGGCTGCGTAGTGCGTGGTGGGCGTGGCGTCCCCAGCGGGGGTCGTTACCGGACCCGGCGAGAGCGGCTTGGAACGCCTGGTGGTAGGCGTTGAAGAGGTGGTCGGCCTCGTCGAGGTCGGGGGCGGACAGCACGGCGGTTTGCCAGGTCGGCTCGAATTCCTCCACTACCAACAGGCCCTCGGGTGCGAGCGCGTCAACGAGTCGGTCGAGGGTTGCCTCCCGCTCGCGCGCCGGGAGATGTCCTAGGTCGTGTGTCATAAGTGCCGTTCGAGGCGCCGGAGCCAGTTGTCGATCATGCTGATGGTGGCGGTGGCTTCGTAGCGCACTGCGAGTTTGTCGTAGCGGGTAGCCACGGCACGGTGCTGTTTGAGCAGGCTGATGCCGCACTCCACGGCGTGACGCTGCCGGTATGCGCTGGGGTCGAAGGCGGGTGGCCGGCCACCCGCCGAGCCCTTCTTACGACGGTTCGCGGCCTGGTCGGCCTTGACCGGGATGACACAGCCGATACCACGGCGCCGCAGGTAGCCGCGGTTGGCCTTGCTGCTGTACGCCTTGTCCGCCAGGACCCGCTGCGGCCGACACCGGGGCCGCCCGACACCGAGACGAGGCACCCGGATGCGGTCCAGCACAGTGGTGAACTGCGGGCTGTCGCCGCGCTGCCCACCGGTGATGACGAACGCCAGCACCATGCGGCCCTGCTCGCAGGCCAGGTGCAGCTTGGTCGTCAGACCGCCCCGGGACCGGCCCAGCGCGTGATCCGCCGGCTCGGCGGCGCTGCTGCCGCCCGGCGGCTCGACCTGCGTGTGACTGCCCCGGCGGGCGCCGGCGGCGTGCTGATGCGCCCGCACGATCGTGGAGTCCACACTCACGTCCCAGGAGATCAACCCGAGCGCGTCGGCCCTACCCTGCAACCCGGCCAGGATCCCCGCCCACACCCCCGCCCGCTGCCAGCGCCGGTACAGCCCGTACACCGTCCGCCAGTGCCCATAGCAGTCCGGCACGTCCCGCCACGGCGCACCCGTACGGACCCGCCACCTGATCCCGTCAATGAGCTGCCGCTTGCTCCACTTCGGCGGCCGACCCGGCTTCTTCCGCCCGGGCAGCAACGGCTCCAGCACCGCCCACTGCGCGTCGGTCAGGTCGTGCCGCCTCGTCACCGCTACGCTGGCCACGAGGTCTCCGTGCAGATGGTTGTCTTGGTCGATAACCCATCTACCGGAGACCTCACCGCATATCGATCACCGACACACCCAGCCGATCACCTCACAGCAGGGCCACGGGCACTTATGACACACGGCCTAGGAGCAGACGGACGTGGATGATGTGGAAGGGGCCTGGCGGTAGTGGGTCGGTGACGATGTCGTGGCGGAGCAGCGTGACGCGGGGGTGTCGGCGGCACGGGGTGAGGTCGAGATCCGTGGCGGTGACCTCGCCTTTGTGGGCCATTTCGGCGAGGGTCGCGGCGATGCTGCTGGCGCCGACGGCGATGACCAGGCAGCGGGCGTCGGCTCGTACGCCGACGTGGCGGATCCGTTGTCGGGAGATCGGGTCGTAGGTGCCGGCCAGCGCGTCGAGCATCACCGCGCCGCCACTGCTGTCGGCGGCTGGGCTGTCCTGGAAGAGGTAACCGGACGTGGACGTAGACATGGGGCGCTCCATCGGGGGGTGTGTAGGGGCAGATGGTCAGGCGGTGGTGTCGCGGACCCACGGGGCTGCCGCGCGGCAGGTGAGGGTGAGTAGCCCGAACAGGGCGGTGCTCATCGCGGCGAGCAGGGTGATGGCGGCGAACGCGAGGTCGGCGCGGGTGCCGGCGTTCTGGATGACGACACCGAGTCCGGCGAGCCCGCCGAACAACTCGGACACGACGGCGCCGATCAGCGCTAGCGGTAACGCGATTCGTAGTCCGTTGAATAGGTGTGGCAGGGCTGCGGGTAGGCGGATCGTGGCGAAGGTTCGCCAGCGGGAGGCAGTGAGGGATCGGGCCAGTTCGACCAGTTCGGTTGGGGTGGTGGTGAGTCCGGCGGTGGTCGCGAGTGCGATCGGGAGGAAGCACATCAGCCAGACCAGGACGATCTTCGGTCCGGTGCCGAATCCGAGTGCGATGATCAGGACCGGTACCAGGGCGGGTTTCGGGATGGTGCTGAGGATCAGCAGGGTCGGTGTCACCGCCTGGGCGAGGCGGCGGGACATCGCCAGGACGATGCCGAGTGCCAGGGCGGTGGCGATGGCCAGGGCGTAGCCGGCCATCGCGGTGGCGAGGGTGACGCCCGCGTGGTGCAGCAGGTAGCCGGGTTGGTCCCGGATGGCGGCGGCGACCGCTGGTGGTGCCGGTACCACGTACGGGGCCACGTCCAGCAACTCCACGGCCGCCCACCAGCCGGCGACCAGTCCGACCATGCCCGCCAGCGGCGCGACCGCCCCCGCCACGGCCGCTCTGAGACGACCGGTGAATGACGCTAGAAGGTCTGTCACAGGTTCTGGGCCTTGGGTCAGCCGGCGAGGTCGGGGGCGATGATGTCGTCCGGCGTCAGCCCCGGCCCGAGGGCACCGGCGGCGTGCAGGATCGCGATGTTGCGGGCTACCCGGCCGAGGTCGAAGTGACCCATCTGCCCGTCGGTGACCGGCGTGACGTAGCCCTTCAACGCGGTCAGCTCGGCGGTGGCGAGGGTGGCCTGCTGACCCTGCGTCTCCGGCTGCCCGGCATACACCGTGCCGGCCGCCTCCGGGTTTCGTCTGCAGTAGTCCAACCCGGCCAGCAGGGCCCGGTTGAAGCGGCGGACGACATCGGCCCGCCGCTGCCCGGTCTGCGTGGACACCGCCATCGCCGACCCGTGGAGATCACCGATGTAGTCGCTGAACGGGAACACCACGAGATCCTGCTTGGCCACCGACCGCACCGACTCCACCGCCGGCACGAACTGACTGATCGCGTCGACCTGCCGCGCAGCGAGTAACGCCGCGTGCTGCGGCGCCACCGGGTTACCGACCCACTCCACGCCGGACGGGTCGAAGCCCGCCAGCCGGGCGTACGTCGGGAACAGCACGTAGTTGATCCCGCCCGGCAGGTACGACAACCGCTTACCCTCGAAGTCGCGGGGCACCCTGATCCCGCTCGACCTCAGCGCGACGAAGCAGGCCAGGTTCCGCTGGTGCAACACCGTGGTCAGCCGGAAGTCACGGATCCCGTCGGGCTTACTCGCCTCGATCATCGCCGCACTGACATCCAACGTCGCGACATCGACCTCACCGGCGGCCAACAGCTTCAGGTTCTCCCCACTGCCCTTCCCCGGCAGCACCTCCACATCGAGCCCCTCCTCCTGGAACCACCCCTGCGCCCGCGCCACCAGCAGCGGCGCCTCCCGGCCCTGGAAACCCGCCCCCGTCAGAACCCGGACCTTGTCGGCGGTGGAGCTGTTGGTCCTGTCTCGGGCGCAGCCGGTGACGGTGGTCAGGACGGTGCCGGCAAGGACGGCGGCTCCGGCGGTGGCCAGGCGGCGACGAGTGATGCCCATGGGTGCCTCGCTCAGGTAGAAGCGCGACTCGCGCATAGCGCGAGCCGACGGGGTTTGGGGATGGACTGCTCTCCCCACCCGACCCAGCTCACGGGGGGTATGCCGCAGGTGGGTGGGGAGAGCAGGACGTGACCCGGTCCGCGCCTGAATCCCGATTTCCTCCGCAAGGGCCGGGGCGGTGGGCCGACGCGAACAATATGCAGCTATGCCGTACAAGTCAACATAGACGTACAAGCAATGTCTGCCTATGCCGACTTGGTCGTCTTGCTTGCGCAGGTCGGCTGTGGTGCCATAGGGCCACCTACACAAGGGGACAAGATCACAATGCCTGCACCATCCCAACCGGCCGAGCCGGTCTACCGGCGCATCATGCGTGACCTAGAGACAGCCATCGAGCGCGGCGACCTCAAGCCCGGCGAGAAGATCCCCTCCACCGCCGAGCTACGCGAGCAGTACGCCTGCGCCGCGCACACAGTGCGTCAAGCCCTCTCCCGGCTACAGGAACGGGGCATCCTGCAAGGCCACCAGGGGCGCGGCGTGTACGTCGCCGAGACGGGCAAGGACGACTAGGCCGGCGGCTTCCACGTGCCAGCGTCGAGGTCGACGAGCATGCCGGGTAGCTCCCTGGCATCGAAGCTGGCCCACACACGTGCGACAGGTCCACCGGTGACGGTGGACAGCCGCCAACCGGCGACCTCCACCGTCGCCCCGTAGACCAGGCTCGCGTAGTCCACCCGCACGGACACGGTGCTGCCACCGTGCGGGACCGCCAGCACCACCCGCCTGACGGCGGCGTCCTCGCCGTCCTCGGCTGTCATGACCGCGCTGTTCGCAAAATCTTCACCAACGCGGTGGTCAACTCCTCGGCCTGCCGCACCGGCAGGTAGTAGGAGTCACTGCCGTCAACGCCGTCACCCACCAGCAGACGAGCGAACAGAACCCCGTCGGGATCCTCGACGAACCGCACCAGCTGCGCGGCGACCGTCGGCCCCTGCCTACCCGGCAACGGCGAGCAGGTGTAAAGGGTGCCTCGGTGTGCTGGCGGCGGCGCTGCCGGGTCGAACACCCTGCTGCCAGGGATGCACTGGCTCGGGTCACACCAGTCCGGATGATCCATGTGCTGTAGTCCTGTCCGTAGAAGGGACGGCGACACCGAATCGACGGCAGTGCCGCCACCGGGACGCCGGTAGGTCACCAGCACCGCGAACGGCGAGCTGGCATTGATCTGGCCGGGACACCACCGCGCGTCGCCCTGCGACGGACTGGCAACGGGGGTGGAAGGCATCGTCGGTACTCCTCTTGCCATCAGTCGTGGGGTCTTCGCTCGTTACGCCTGCGGCACCATGAACGCGCCGGTGCGCGGCGGGCCGATCAGGTCGGCGCGTGGGTGCGGTTCGGCAGGCGTCGACCGATGGTCCAGCCCTGCCGCGACTCGTCCACGAGCCGCCGCACCGTCGCCTCGTCCGCGCCGTACAGGCGCGCCAAGAACCGCATGTCCGTCACGCTGACGCCGCACTGCCCCTGCTCGATCCGGTAGACCTTCGAGGTCACCCAGCCTGCCTCGGCCGCGACCTGACGGCCGGTGAGGCCACGAGCGCGACGCATCCGCTGAAGCTCGTGCCGGTAACCACGCAACTCCTGACCAGGCACCACACGAGGCAACCGACGACCCTGCTCAACCAGCCCACGCACCTGCTGCCGCAACGCCGCCTGGTCGCCGGGCGGATCGGCAATGAGGCACACGATCGCCTGCACGACATCCTCAATGCTGGTCAACTTCGCGTGCAGCCCATTGAAGTCAGGATGATCCATCCGCTGCTCCGTCCGTCGCGAGGTGATCATGCTGGGACGGTCGACGCAACCGACCGGAGCGGCAGTGCACCGTCGACCCGGTCGAAGATCGGGTCAGGGTCGGTACGCGCCATCACGTCACGCGGCAACACCGAGTCGACACCGGTGGCACCGCCGGGACGCCGGTACGTTGCCAGCACCGCGACAGCAGAGCGGTTCTCGATACGGCCGGGACACCACTGCGCGTCGCGTGGCGCCCACACCCAGACCAGAGCCCCCGGCTCGTAGGCGTAGCTGGCGGCTATCTCATCAGACCGCCGCTGCACCGGACTGACCACGGGAAGCGGAGACATCCTCGTCGCTCCTTTCTTGCTGTAGCACCGCGCCGACGATGATGAGGAAGTCGACTGCGGTGGCGCGTGTCTTGCACGCGGAGACGTGGCAGATCGGGCACGGTTGGAATGGTCGGCGACGATCGCTAGCGCGGAGAGTTTGGCGACAGCGGTGTCAGTGGTCCCCGCTCCCGGCCTGGTTCGCCCCCGGACACCCCCTGTCTGCCAGGGTGAGTTGAGGCCAGCGGTTCATAGCAAGTCCGCCGGACAGGGCGAGTTGAGGATTGAGAAGCGTTGACTACTGCTGTTGACATGGCCGTGGCCGAGGATGGGGTCATGAGTCGTAAGAAGGGACCGCGTTCGGGTGGTCCGCGTGCCCGCCGGTCGTTCACCCCGGGTCAGAAGTTGGAGCTACTGGCCGGATACGAGAAGGCCGTCGCGGCCGGTGACGGTGGGGCGTTCCTGCGGCGTGAGGGCTTGTACTCGTCGTTGATGTCGGAGTGGCGCCGGGCCCGTGACGCCGGGTTGTTGCAGGGCAAGCCGGCTGGGCAGACGGTAGGGCGGCCGTCGGCGGAGCAGGCGGAGATCGCCCGGTTGCGCCGTGAGCTGGAACTGGCGCAGGCGAAGTTGGCGCGGACGGAGACGGCGTTGACGATCATGGGAAAAGCGCGCGAGCTCTTGGAGGACATCTCCAGGAGCGAGCCGGACGGTCCGGACGTGTTCGGGCTCGGCAGACGCTGATGGACACCTACCACCAGCTGACCAGCGCGAAGGTCCCGACGCGGGAGGCGAAGCGGCTGACCGGGATCGCTCGGTCCAGCGCGGATCGGGACCGGCGGCGTCCGACACCGGCCCGGCCGATGCGACGCACGCCAGCGAACGCGCTCACCCTGGCCGAGCGGGAGCATGTGCTGCGGCTGGTGAACAGCCCGGAGTTCGTCGACGCGGCCCCGGCGCAGATCTACGCGGCGCTGCTGGATCAGGGTGTGTACGTCGGCTCGATCGCCACCATGTACCGGATCTTGCGCGAACACGAGCAGGTCCGCGAGCGTCGCCGGCAGGCCCGGCGCCCGGCCCGGCAGCGCCCGGAGCTGGTCGCCGACGCGCCGCGGCAGGTCTACACGTGGGACATCACGAAACTCGCTGGCCCCGTGAAAGGGATCTACTACGACGCGTACGTGATGATCGACGTCTACTCCCGGTACATCGTCGGCGTCCGCGTGCACGCCCGCGAGTCCGGCCCGCTTGCCGAGAACATGATGCGCGAGGTGTTCGACGTCCACGGCGTCCCCCACGTGGTCCACGCCGACCGGGGCACGTCTATGACCTCGAAATCGGTCGCTGACCTGCTCGAAGACCTTCAGGTAGCCCGCTCGCACTCGCGGCCCAAGACGTCCAACGACAACCCGTACAGCGAAGCATGGTTCAAGACGTTGAAGTACGCGCCGGTCTTCCCCAACCGGTTCGCGTCGCTCGCCCACTCCCGAGCGTTCATGAACGACTTCGTCACCTGGTACAACCACGCCCACCGGCACTCCGGAATCGGCCTGCACACCCCCGCCGACGTCCACCACGGCCGCCACCACCAAGTCCACGCCGCACGCCTCGACACTCTCGCCGCAGCCCGCGCCGCGCATCCGGAACGGTTCGGCGCCACCACCCGGACCACACCAAAGATCCTCGACCTGCCCGAACAGGTCTGGATCAACCAACCCCAGCCCCAGCCGCAACAACAAGCCGCTTAACTCCCGTTGGCCTCAAACCCTTGACACGTTCCGACCCGACAAAGCCACAGGTCACAGCGTGGCGTGGCTCATTTCCTTCTCGGCGGCGTGCCGCAACGCCGGCACCATCTCCTCGACGTTGAGCCCGTTGAGGTAGTCGATCACCAGAGCCCGCACGCCCTTGATCGTTTCCGGCATCTGCGCCGGATCAAGACCTGACGGCGGAATGACGGTACGGAAGCGGACATCGTTGATCGCACTACCGATCAGCCGCTCGGCCACCCATTGAGGCACCCGCTCCTTCAACACGAAGGTCAGGTGCACGCTGGCCTCAGAAGCGTTCCGCGAGTGCGGATTGTGTACCCACCCTCGCGGCAACACCAGCACGTCACCAACGGTCAGCTCGAACTCGTAGTCCGGGCCGGCTTGCATCCACTGCGCAACCCACTCGTCCTGCCACAGGTCGGTCGACATGGAGTGGTCACGGTAAGGCGCGTCGACTCTCGGCTTCCACAGCTCCCAGGTCTTCGACCCTTCCAACTGCACGACGATGCTGAGGTACTGGTCCCAGTGGTAGTCCAACCCTTGGTGGCCGGGCGGCGTGATGAAAGCGGTGACGTACCCCGCGCAGCCAGTCTCGGCCTGAATGCCCGCGCAGAAGACGCCCAACGGCGGGTGCCATCGATTCAGCTCCCGCAACTGAAAGGTGCATCCCTTGTCCAACAGCACCTGCGCGGAGGCCGGCAACACCCGGTCATCGGAGCTGTACCGCGCCGGGTGCAGCCCTTCGCCTCGATGGAACACGTTGACGTAGGCACTCGGCGCGCAGCCAGTGTCCAGGAACCCCCGGATCGTCTGCGCGCTGATCACCCGGCCGATCGGGCTGTCGCCGGGCAGCGTAAGCGTGTAAGGGCGGTCGGGCCACGCCGCGACAAGATCATGGGCGGCTTCGGACCCAAGGAGCAGTTCGAGGGACATAGGTATCTCCCAAAATTTCAGTGCGGTGGGAGGGGACACGGGGTGCGGGTGTGGTGGCGATGCGGGCAGCAGATCACCACGTACACGATCACCCGGTCGGCTCCGACGCTGGTGGTGTAGTGCCACACGGCGTCGCTGCCGGCCATCAGACCAGTGCGGGTGTGATGCAGCCGCGCTTCCTGGGGCAGGTAGCTCAACGTCCGGTCCGGCGGGTGCATGGCGTACGTCTCCGCCAGCCAACCCAGCGCGCCATCCACGTCCGTCCAGGTGCGCTCCCGGGCGGTCTGCGACCGACGCAGCAGGTAGTGACCTGTCTCGATCGACGGGACCGTGGCTCGGACAAACGCCACCGCCTGCGCGGAACCGAGATCCCGCCCCGGTGAGCGTTCGTGGTCGTGCTTGCGGTCGAACATTTCATGTCGGCCTGTCCACGGCCCGTACCCGTGCCAGTGATCCTGCTGCCTCGTCGCCACTATTCCCCCAGAGTGGACGGCTGGCCGCGCGCTGCGCGACCAGCCCGGGTGAATCAGATCTCGCCGGCCTGGTAGGCGGCGAAGAAGTTGTCCAGCTCGTCGCGGTTGAAGACCAGCAGCGGTGAGGCGGCGCCCAGCTTCGAGTCTCCGATGATGATGGCGTTCGGGTCGTTCGGGTGGACTCCAGCCGCCACGCAGCTCTCCATCGTGTTGGTGATTCCCCCACCGCACAGCCGCCGGAGGCTGACGTTGGAGATGTCGCCTGCGTACAGGTCGTCCGCGCCCGGGTTACTGCCCGGGGGTGTGCCCTGATCCATGATCGCCTTCCCTTCGGGAATGCCGCTATGCGGGGATTCGGTCCCCGCCCCGTGTTGCACTTGCGCCCATCGGGGAGCAGGAGCATGTCCCCTGGCAGTCCAGGTCGACTCGCACGCTCGCCCCTCCCGATGACCGTTGGTGGGGCTGCGGTGGCCACTGCAAGCACGCGACCAGGGAAAGTGCGCGCTCGGGTGGCCGGGGCCACCGCAGCCCCAGCGGACTTCCGCAGGCCACCAGCCGCGACAATGTCGTCAACGACCAGCGGCGCGTTCATCCAGTCGGACCCACCGGTTGGCCAGGGTGGGTCCTTGCCGCTCAGCATCACCCCGCCTACTGTCCGCAGGGGAGGGTGATGCTGTCCCTATCTGTCCCCACGTGGAGTGCGAGCATGGCGGAACGGTTCGGTGAGGTGCTGAAATCGATGCGGGAGGCGGCAGGTGTCAGCCTGCGAGCCCTCGCCGAACGGACCTACTACAGCAAGTCGGAAATCGCCCGGGTCGAATCCGGTCAGCGTCCACCGACATCCGGCCTCGTGGCCGCCTACGACACCGCGCTCGGCACGGCGCCGCTGCTGACCACTCTGCTTGCCCTCGATGGGGAGGACCACACCATGCAGCGACGTGCACTACTGGCCACGCTCACCGCCGCGACCGGCGCGGCCGGTATCGCCGGGGTTACTGCCGTCGCCGAGCTGATCCGGCATGGGTTGCTGGACGGTGCCGGGGAGGTCGAGGACTGGGGGCAGACGGTGACCGAGTATTCGCGCCGCCTAGTCGTGGACCCGTCCCCGGCGTTCGGTGCCGCGTTGCTGGGGCAGGTGATGTTGTGCAAGCAACAAATCGTGGACGCGGGTCCGACGGCAGAGCGGCTACGCGCTGCTGCCCTGCTCGGCCAGTTGTACGGACTCTGGCAGGGCAACCAGGACAAGATCAGTGAGGCGCATGGGTGGTACCGCGCCGCCGCGACCCTCGCCGACCGGTCTGGCGACACCCCCGCCCGCGTGTTCACCCGGGCTCGCACCGCGAGCCGGGGGATTTTCGAGGGGTACACCCTCACCGAGACGCGCGACCATGCCCGGGAAGCCCTCGACATTTCCGACCGGCCATCCCTCGGCGCTCTCGAAGCGCACTCCGCGCTGGTGCACGTCCACGCCCTCGCAGAAGATCTGCCCGGTGGCCGGCGTGCGCTGGCGGGGATGCTCGACGTCGCTGACCGACTTGACGACAACAGCCCCGACGGGCCGGCGGCCCGCACCATCTCCTTCGTCCACTACCTCGAATCTCGGTGCGGGTCACCGCGCTCCGCTGACCGGATATGGGAGCAGGCCGAACCCATGTTGCGGCCCATCCCTGTGTGGTGGCGCGAGGCGCAATGCTACTACGGGCTGTCGTTGGTTCGACGCGGTGACGTGGCCGAGGGGGTGCGGTACGCGCTCGACGCGGTCGCTGCCCTGCCCGCCCCGGTGCGGACCGTCGGTGTGGCCGTGGCCGATCTGCTGCGGGTGGTGCCGGCCGGGTACCGGTCAGCCGAGTTGGACGAGCTACGCGCCCACGCCCCCACCACCCCCGGCCCGTGGGTAGCCTTGGCCGTGTGACGAAGCCACGGCGGCACACCCCGGAGGATCTGGCCAGGGCTCAGGCTGCCCGGGATGAGGCCCGGCCGATGATCGAGCTAGTTGAGGCGGTGCGAGACGAGCCGGGCCGCTTGGTGCGCAACCCCTGCGACGACCGGACTTGCCCGACTTGCTGGGGCACCCCAGAAGAGGGCGAACACGCGCGGCGGACGGGCCTGCCGCTCGGGCATCCGTCGGCGCCACCGGTACGGCCGGAGCAGCGTGGCTTCGTGTCGAAGGATGGTGGGCCGAAGCCGTGGGAGCGGGACTGAGGCGCCAGCATGGTTGCCGCCCCCGTTTACCCCCCCCCCCCCCCCCCCCCCCCCCCCCCCCGAAAACCACTGCCAACGGTTGACCAGCGGCGACAAGCGATGATCACCTTGCCTGGTTGTTTGCGCAGGTCAACGCACAATACTGACAGCCGATGACGATGCCAAGGTCAAAGGGTTCGGGACGAGAGGCAGAGGTTAACCAGGGTCTTTGTTCAGGCGCTGGAGTCGGATCGGGTGCGCCGGGGCGAGCGATAGGCACCATTGACAGTCGGTCGCTGCTGTGCATAACCGTTCACTGTAAGCAACCTGTCGAGGGGGATCTATGAACAGTATGCGTGCAGCGAGCTGCGCTATCGCCCTGACCGTCGCCTTGCTCTCGACCGGAGCGAGCGCAGTAGCCTCTCCGCCGGCATCGGATCCGTCGCCAGCCGCGGCTCAACCCGGACTGGCGCCCGCCGGTGCGGAAGGTACGCACCTCGACGAGGAGGGCAACGTCCTGTCGATGCAGGGGGTGGACGCCGACCGAGTAGCAGGCGTCGGGCTCGACACGTATGACGAAGACGTACCACGGGATCGCCTACGGGACGCGAGTCCTACGGCGACGGAGTGCCCGTAGTAGTCGCGGGAGTCACGACCCGCCAGGGAGGCCGGGAAAGCCGGACCGCAGGGCGAAGGGGCACAGGTGATCACGACGTCCAGCGATGGGAGGTACGCGTGATGCGGAACGCCGCAACGGTGCTGGGCGTCATCCGGGAACGCGGCAGGCGTGGCCTGCCGATCGAGAGGCTGTATCGGCAACTGTTCAATCCGCAGTTGTTCCTGCTGGCCTACGGGCGCATCTACGCCAACAAGGGGTCGATGACGCCCGGAGTCACGCCGGAGACCGTGGACGGCATGTCCCTGGCCAAGATCGAAGCGATCATCGACGTGCTACGTCGTGAGCGCTACCGATGGCGGCCGGTCAAGCGGGTGCACATCCCGAAGAGCAACGGGAGATCGCGCCCGCTGGGCCTGCCGACGTGGTCGGACAAACTGGTCGCTGAGGTGGTGCGTCTGCTGTTGGAGGCGTACTACGACGTCCAGTTCTCCGACCGGTCCCACGGTTTCCGTCCGGGCCGGGGCTGCCACACCGCGTTGAGTGAGGTGGTCGAGGTCTGGAAGGGAACGCACTGGTTCATCGAGGGCGACATCTCCGACTGCTTCGGGTCTCTTGATCACCAGGTCATGGGCTCGACTCTTGCGGAGAAGATCCATGACGGCCGGTTCCTGCGGCTGGTGTCCAACATGCTCACGGCCGGGTACCTGCAGGACTGGCGATGGCACGCCACGCTCAGCGGTGCGCCGCAGGGCGGGGTGGCGTCACCGGTCCTGTCGAACATCTACCTGGACCGGTTGGACCGATTCGTCGAGCAGACCCTGCTGCCTGAATACCATCAAGGCATCCGGCGTCGGCGCCACCGCGCCTACCAAGTCGTCGTCGACCAGATCGCGAAGGCCAAACGCCACGGTGACCGTGCTGCGGTCCGGCTGCTCACGCAGCGCCGCCGCCGGATACCGAGCCAGGACCCCAACGATCCGGGCTATCGACGACTTCGGTATGTGCGCTACGCCGACGACTGGCTGCTGGGGTTCGCCGGACCGCGGCACGAAGCCGAACAGATCAAGACGCGGATCGCGACGTTCCTGCGCGAGGAACTCAAGCTGGAACTCTCGCCATCCAAGACGTTGATCACCCACGCCACCAGCCAGGCGGCGCGGTTCCTCGGCTACGAGGTCAAGACGCAACACTCGGACACGAAGATCACCCGGGGCCGCCGAGCGGCCAACGGGGCAATCGGACTGTTCGTGCCCCGCGACGTCATCAGGCAGCGATGCGCGAACTACCTGCGCGAAGGCAAACCCGCTCAACGCGGTGCGCTGCTTCACGACGACGACTTCACCATCGTCGCGAAGTACCAGGCCGAGTACCGGGGCCTGGTCCAGTACTACCTCCTCGCCCAGGACGTGTTCCGCCTGGACACCCTGCGCTGGGTCATGGAGACCTCCATGCTCAAGACCCTCGCAGGCAAACACCGGTCCACCGTCACGAAGATGGCCCGCAAGTACAAGACGGTCATCGGCACCCCTGACGGGCCACGGACCTGTTTCCAGGTCACCGTCCCCCGGGACCGGGGCAGGAAACCACTGGTCGCCCGCTTCGGTGGAATACCGCTACGCCGCCAACGCGCAGCGGTCCTGACCGACACGTCACCGATCATGGCCAGCGCCAAACGCAACGAACTGATCCACCGGCTGCTGGCCGGACGCTGCGAGCTCTGCGAGTCCACCGACAGGTTGGAAGTCCATCACCTGCGGAAACTCGCCGACCTCAACCGCCGCGATCGACCCGACAAACCCGCATGGGGTGCACCTCATGGCCAAACGCCGCCGCAAGACCCTCGTGATCTGCCGGAACTGCCACGAGGACATCCATGCCGGTCGGACACGCACATCCACCCGGAACTGACCACTGGAGAGCCGTGTGTCAGGGAAACCGACCAGCACGGTTCGGGAAGAGGCCGACGGAAAAGGACCCACACCACGGGCACCTCGCCGGCGGCCCACTTCACCCGTGCGGGCGGGTCCGGAAAACGGACCTGGAGCAATCCAGGCACCGCGCCCGGGCCCGACCCAACACCTTCGCCTGGTTCACCGGCTACCGCCGCCTCACCATCCGCTACGAACGCAACCCCGGCCTCTACTGCGCATTCGTCGCCCTCGCCGCCGCCCTGACCTGCCACAAGCTCTACCTCAAACTCACCACCTGAGACAGGCTCTAAACGGCTAGCTATTTACGAAACACAACACTAGCCGCTTGTGGAGGCGCGTTAACAGGGGACCCGTGCTATACCTCAGGCGTTAACAAGGTGCCCTTCCTTGCATCAGTGCGCGCTGCATCGGCGCTTCCCTGCATCAGTGCTTGCGTGCAGTCAGCGCCAGCCGACGTCGATGCGGTCGCCTCGGTCGTCGAAGAAGTGCAGGGCGTCCATCCGGACCTTCACGCTGAGCGGATGACCGGTGGAGACCGCCGGGTACGGTGCCAGCCGGACGGCCAACTCGGCCGGGCGGCGGTGGTGGCGGCCCGGATCGTTCAGGACGCTGGTGTTGGTGCCGCCGATCGACGCGTGTTCGCCCTGCTCGACGGCGACCCGACCGGTGAACCGCTGCATCATCTGTCCGAACCGGCGCAGGCCACGCTGACCGAGCGGGGTGTCACCGTCGATCGGACCACCGACCTCGTCGACCACGATCGCGGAGGCCCCGATGTCGAGGAAGGCCAGGGACTCGTGGCCGTGGTGTTCGAGGTAGCGGATCCGGCCCCGGAGAACGTCGCCGGAGGTGTCCGGAGCGACCGGGGTGAGCGCCTCCGCACGCATCCCGACCACGATCCGCTCCCCGTGGTAGTGCGCCACCGCCCGGCTGCGGATGTCGTTCCAGGGCAGGTAGAGCGCCTGCTCGCCGAGGGTGAGGGTGACGTACCGGTCGAGGTGGACGTAGACCGACGCCTCCAGCAGGTTCATCCGGGGGCTGCCAAGGAACGCGGCGACATAGAGGGTGGCCGGGCGGCCGTACACCTGGGTGGGGGTGCCGACGTCCTGGAGGACGCCCTTGCGCATGATGGCGACCCGGTCGGCCATGGTCAGCGCCTCGGCCTGGTCGTGGGTCACGTAGACGGTGGTGACGCCCAGCTCACGGGTCAGGCCGGAGATCTCCGCGCGCAGCTCGGCGCGCAGGCCGCTGTCCAGGTTCGACAGCGGTTCGTCCATCAGGAACAGGCCGGGCCGGCGTACGATCGCCCGGCCCATCGCCACCCGTTGCCGCTGCCCGCCGGAGAGCTGGCTGGGACGTCGGGCCAGCACGTCGCCGATACCGAGGGCGCTGGCCACGTCGCCGACCCGCTCGCCGCGCGGGGTCGGTTCGACGCCGGCCAGCTTGAGCGGGAAGGCGATGTTGTCGTTGACGCTCATGTGCGGATAGAGGGCGAAGTCCTGGAAGACCATCGCGATCCGCCGTTCCCGGGGCGGCAGCTCGTTCGCCCACTCGCCGTCGAGCATCACCGCGCCTGAGGTCGGTTCCTCCAGCCCGGCGATCATCCGGAGTACCGTGGACTTGCCACAGCCGGACGGCCCGAGCAGCACCATGAACTCGCCGTCGTTGACCTCGAGATTGATGGTGTCGACGGCGACGGTGCCGTCCCGGAAGACCTTTATCACATCCTTGAGCGCGACGGTTGTCACCGTCTCCTCCCCCAGCTCGTCGGCGAACCCGGAAATGACTGTGGCGAGGATCATGCGGTGAGCACATCGGGTAAACGTGCCATGTTCGAATCGTGACAGACCTATTTCGGTCCATCGAATGACGGCGATTGCACGGAAAGAGGAACTCAGGCGGCCGTCTCGCCCAGGAAGACCTGCCGGGCCACCCGTTCGGCGGCGTGCCCGTCCTCCAGCGCGCAGAACCGTTCCCGGAACGCGGTCCGGGCCCGGTCGGCCTCCGGTGTGTCCAGCGCGCCGGAGCGGAACACGTCGAGCAGTTCGGGGAAGGTACGCGCCACCGCACCGGGCGGCTCGGCGGTGACGTCGAAGTAGACCCCCCGGGTCAACCGGTACGCGTCCCAGTCCGGCGCGTAGACGACGATCGGCCGGTCCAGGACCGCGTAGTCGAACATCGCGGACGAGTAGTCGGTGACCAGCACGTCGGCCGCGAGATAGAGGTTTTCGACGCGGGGATGGTCGCTGACGTCGACGATCCGGGCCCGGCTGCTCGGGCCCGGCGTCCGGAGATCCCGGTCATGGAAGTAGTGGCTGCGCATCAGCAGCAGGCCGGACGGGCCGACCGCGTCGAGGAACCGCTCCGGGTCGAACGGTGGACGGTAGCCGGGCAGGTGCTCCCGGTGCGTCGGGGCGTACAGCACCACCCGCTCGCCGAGGCCGGCACCCACCTCCGCGCGCAGCCGCAGGACCTCCTCGGCGGTGGCGGTCACCAACCGGTCGTTGCGGGGATAGCCCACCTCCAGAGTGGTGTACGCGGCCGGATAGGCCCGTTCCCACATCTGCGTGGAGAAGCTGTTCGCGGTGACCGAGAAGTCCCAGCGGTCCACCCGGCGCAGCAGCCCGGCGAAGTCCATGCCGGTCGCGCCCAGCGGGTACCGCTGCTGGTCCAGCCCCATCACCTTGACCGGGGTGCCGTGGTGGGTCTGCACGTGCACCGTGCCCGGTCGCTTGCGGACCGAGTCCGGAAAGTTGACGTTGTTGATCAGCCACCGGGCGCGGGCCAGCACCCGGTGGTACGCGGCCGTACCGGCCACCACGTACTCAATCCCGTCGGGCAGGGTGTGCACCCGGTCCCGCCGGACGATCCAGACGCCCCGCACGTGCGGCGCCAGCCGCCGCGCCGCCTCGTACACCGCAGCCGGGTTGCAGGCGTACCCGCGATACCAGTACGCCGCGTACACGGCCAGGTTCTCGTCGACCGGCCGGCGTCGCTCGATCCACTGGTACTCGCGCAGCGCGGCGTCACGGGCCAGGCGTACGCCCCGACGGGCCGGCGGGCCCACCCGGTGCCGGGCCCGGCGGGCGACCCGGCGGGCGACCCGGCGGGCCGTCTCGCCCGCGCGGCCGGTGGCCCGTAGTGCGCTGAACGTCCGCCATCGACCGGCCGCGACCAGGCGATGCTTGAGCCCTTCGAGCCCGTCCGGGACGCGATGGCCACCGGGCGGGCGGAAGCGGGCATGCTCGATGGTGATCCGGGCGAAGAAGGTCGGCCGCAGTTCCGCCGGGATCCGCTCGTCGGTGCCGAGCACGGTCAGGTAGTGCCACATCATCCGCGTGAACACCGCCGGCCGCAGGTCCTCGGCACCGAACCGGTCCAGGTCCCGGAACACCCGGTGCCACTGGTGGAACACCTCGAAGTGCCGCTCGCCCTGGGTCTTCGTGATCGCGCCGGCCCGCCGCTGCCGGTAGTTGACGCAGACCACGTCGAGCACGCCGATCCGGTCGGCGGCCAGCAGCGCCGGATAGCTGAACGACACGTCCTCGTACCAGCCGGGGGCGAAGCGCAGCTCGGCGTCGGCGAGAAACTGTCGGCGCAGCAGCCGGTTCCAGGCGGTGTGCAGCAGTTCCAGCGTCTCCGGCCGCTCGGCCAGCCGGAACGTCTCCGGCCCCGGCGGCTCCGGGAAGACCTCCGCCATCGCGCTGGCGCTGGCCCGGTCGTCCCAGTACGTGCGGACGTGGTCGACCAGCAGCACGTCGGGTCGGGTCGCGCGGAGCCGGTCGGCCACCTCGGCCAGGCAGCCCGGCGCGAGCCAGTCGTCACCGTCGACGAACCAGACGTACTCGCCGACGGCCAGGTCCAGCCCGACGTTGCGGGCCGGGCCGAGCCCGACGTTGTCCTCCAGCCGGACCGCCTTTACCCGGTCGTCGCGGGCGGCGTACTCGTCGAGGATGTCGCCGACCGCGTCGGGCGAGCAGTCGTCGATCCCGATCACCTCGATGTCGGCGATCGGCTGTCCGAGGATCGAGTCCAGGCACTCCCGCAGGTAGCCCTGCACCCGGAAGGCCGGGACGACGAAGCTGATCAGCGTCATCGTCCCGGCCTCCCGTCAGAGCGTCGCGCCTTGTCGCGTACCCGCCGGTGCCCGGGTGGGACGGGTCGGCCGGACGAACCAGGCCAACACCACACTTGCCACGAACAGCACCAGAAGGTAGATACTGAGTGTAGCCAGACCGATACTCGCGATTCCGGCGATCGCCGTCAGCGCCAGCACCACCGACCGCCCCTCCCAACCCAGCGTCGCCGAGTGCAGCGGCGGCGCCGGTTGCCGCTTCTCCAGGCGGGCGACCAGGTCGTAGTGGTGCAGGGTGAGCACGAAGACGTACCCGAAGATCAGCCACGCGGGCACGCCGCCGATCACCCCGACCGCGACGGCGAAGAGGAACTCGGCGGCCCGCAACGCGGCCGGCGCCAGCCAGTCCAACGGCCCGTTGTGCGCCGCACCGGTCCCCGCCGCAGCGGCCAGCAGCACCAGCAGCACCACCGGCACCGCCGCCCAACGCAGCCAGGCCGCCGGATCGCCGCCGTCCCCCAGCAGCGTCACCAGCACCAACCCCGCCGCAGCCAGCGCCGCGACCACCGCCAGGACCAGCGGCCCCGGCCGGCGCAGCACCGGCAGCCGGGTGGCCAGCGGGCCGTCGTCGCGGTGCAGGGTCGCGTCGACCGTGTCCAGCACCGGCACCCACATCCAGCGGGCCCGCAGGGTACGCAGCGCACCGGTGTACGCGAACGCCAGCACACCCCAGGTGAGCACCGCGAACAGGGCGACCCGCTGGTCGAACAGCGCGGCGGCCAGCGCGATCAGCGCCCACCGTTCCCCGATCGGGAAGACGACCGTGCGCTTGAGCCAGTACGACAGCGACCCCGAGTCGGCCTGCACCCGGTTGGAGGCGGCGTTCAGCCGGTCGCCGATACCGCCACCGCCGGTGCCCACCGTCTTCGGTCGACGGGCCGCCTCGTCGTGCAGCACGCCGTACCACGCGTCGGTCATGTGCCGCACGGTCTGCAGGGTCATCGCGGCGATGGCCAGCGCCCAGCCGTACCGGAACCCGGCCGCCGTGGCGCCCCACCCGAGACCCGCGTAGACCAGGTACTCCTTGGCCCGGTCGGCCATGGTGTCCAGCCAGCCGCCCCAGGCGCTGAAGTGGCGGGTGTAGCGGGCGAGCTGACCGTCCACACAGTCGAGCACGAAGCCGAGATAGAGCAGGACCGCACCGCCGACCAGCGCCGGCCGGCCACCGGTGGCGAACAACGCGGCGGCGGCGACCGCGAAGGCCACCGAGATCATGGTGACCGCCGTCGGGCTCAGCCCCAACCGGGCGCAGACCTTGGTGACCTGCGGCGACCAGGTGCTGACGAAGTACGTGGTGAAGAAGTCGTCCTTCTCCTTCACCGAGAGCCGCAGCTCGGCCCGGTCCTCGTCGACGGCGGCCACCGCCGCCTCGGCGGCGGCCAGCCCGGGCGCGTCGTCGACCCGGTGCGCGACCAGCAGGCGTACCCGGTGGGCGAAGACCAGCGCCCCCTGCCCGGTGAGGCCCGCGAAGACCTGGTCCACGGCCGGGCCCGGGGTCCGCCGGTCGGTGCCGGCCGCGCGAGCGGCGGCGACCAGCGCCGGTACGTCGTCCCGACCGACCCGCACCGCGCCCCCGAAGATGCCGGTGGCCTCGCCGTCGAGCCGCTCGACCGGACCGGCGTCGACCACCTGGCCACGCTCCTCACGGACCACTGTCCGCCCAGCGGTGGGCGGGTCCGTGAGCACCAGCGCCACGGTCGGCCCGACCGGGCTGGTCACCAGATGCCGCAGTACGGCGGTGTGCGCCACCAGGTCCGCACCGCTGACCACCACCGGGCCGCCCGCCGTAGCGGCTAGGTCCGCCACCTCGTCCAGGGTCGCGGCGAACCGCACGTCAGCCACCCCGGCCCGCCGCCACTGCTCGGCCAGCCGGTCCGCCAGGGAGCCGCCCGGCGCCGCACCCGTCGGCAGGCTCGCGGCCGGCGAACCGGCGGCGAGCACGATCGCGATAGTCACCGGGGAACCGCGTCGTGATAAGCGGCCAGCGCCTCGGCGATGGTTCCGTCGACGCTCAGCCGGCCGCCGTCGAGGAAGAGTCCTCGACGACAGAACCGGGTCAGGTCCTTTTCGTTGTGTGAGACCAGCACCAGAGTGCGCCCCTCCCCGAGCAGACGATCGATGGTCGTGTAGCACTTGTCGCGGAACTCGGCGTCGCCCACCGCCGTCACCTCGTCCATCAACAGGATGGGGTGCGGCAGGTGAGAGATGATCGCAAACCCGAGCCGGACCTTCATGCCGGACGAGTAGTGGCGTACCGAGGTGTCGATGGCCCCCTGCACCTGCTCGCCCGCGAACGAGACGATCTCGTCGAAGTGCCGCTTCAGGTATCTCGACGACAGCCCGTGCAGCCCACCCACCAGGTACAGGTTCTCCCGCCCGGTCAGGTCGTTGGAGAAACCGGCGGAGAGTTCCAGTAGCGGCGCGACGTCGCCACGGACCCGGATCCGCCCCTCGTCCGGGATCAGCACCCCGGCGATCAGCCGCAGCAGGGTGCTCTTGCCGGTGCCGTTACGGCCGATCACCCCGAGCGTCTCGCCCGGCGCGATCGAGAAGGAGACGTCCCGCAGCGGCCAGAACCGGCCATCGGAGGCGCCGCGCGTACCCCGGTGGATGAACAGCTCGCGGAGCCGCAACTGCCGGCGGCGGTTGCGGACGAACCGGATGCCGAGGCCCTCCGCCTCGATGATCGCCTCGGCCATCAGAGTTCCTTGAGCACGGCGGGTTCGAGCCGACGGAACGTCCACCAGCCCACCACCAGGACCAGCAGGCTGATGCCGACGGTGGTGGCGAGCATCCGGGCGTGCGGGAACTCGTCCGGGTACCAGACCGCGTGATGCAGTTGGAAGATGCCGACCAGCGGGTTGAGTTCGTAGCCCGACTTGAGCCAGCCGGGCAGGCCGGAGTCCCGGACCAGGCTCAGTGGATAGATGATCGGCGTGGCATAGAACAGCACCCGGATGAGCAGACGCATGAACCGCTCCACATCGCGCATCAGCACGTTCGCCGCCGACAGCAGCAGCGCCAACCCGACCAGCAGGGTGGCCTGCACCAGCACCGCCAGCGGCAGGGCGAGCAGCGACCAGCCCGGGTCGATCCTGCCGTCGGCCGCGTACCAGATCGCGATGGCGGCCAGGATCGGCAGGCCGGCGGCGTACTCGGCGAAACGGCCGGTGACCCGACCGATCGGGAAGACCTGCCGGGGCACGTTCATCGTGGTGATCAACCGGGACTGACCGGTCAGCGCGTTGGTCGCCTCGCTCAACGCCGAGCTGGTCCACATCCAGGCGAAGATCCCGGTGATCAGGAACAACGGATACGACCCGGCGGCCTCGCCGAGATGCCGGTTGGTGTCCCGGGAGTACAGGACGCCGAAGACGAACCAATAGATCGCCCCCATACCCAGCGGCTCGATCAGCGACCAGAGATACCCCAGCACGGACTGCTGGTACTTGACCGCGAGATCACGCCGGACCAGGATGCGCAGCGAATTGCGGTGCGACCACAACGCCCCCACGCCAGAGGTCACCGCCGTCTCCCGCCTGCTGAACGGACGACAGGTTAGCAGCCGGTGAACGTCGTCCGCTCAGCACTCGATCACGTTGACCGCGAGGCCGCCGCGCGCCGTCTCCTTGTACTTGACCTTCATGTCGGCGCCGGTCTCGCGCATGGTCTTGATGACCTTGTCGAGCGACACGGCGTGCACCCCGTCACCACGCAACGCGAGCCGGGCGGCGGTGATCGCCTTGATGCTAGCCACCGCGTTACGTTCGATGCACGGGATCTGCACCAGGCCCCCGACCGGGTCGCAGGTCAACCCCAGGTTGTGCTCCATGCCGATCTCGGCGGCGTTCTCCACCTGGGCCGGCGTACCGCCCAGCGCCTCGGCCAACCCGGCCGCCGCCATCGAACACGCCGACCCGACCTCACCCTGGCAGCCCACCTCGGCACCGGAGATCGACGCGTTCTCCTTGTACAGCACCCCGATCGCCCCGGCCGCCAGCAGGAACCGCAGCACCCCCTCGTCGGAGGCCCCCGGCATGAACCGCGTGTAGTAGTGCAACACCGCCGGAATGATCCCGGCCGCACCGTTGGTCGGCGCGGTCACCACCCGCCCGCCGGCCGCGTTCTCCTCGTTGACCGCCAGGGCGAACAGCGTCACCCAGTCCATCACGTGCAGCGGATCCCCGTCCGGCACCACCGTGTCGGTCTCCAGACTGCGACGCAGTTCGGCCGCGCGGCGGCGCACCTTCAACCCGCCCGGCAGCGTGCCGTGCCGGGAACAGCCGCGCTCCACGCACTCGCGCATCACCCGCCAGATGTCCAGCAGCCCGGCCCGCACGTCCGCCTCGGCCCGCCAGGACACCTCGTTGGCGAGCATCACCTCGCTGATCGACAGGCCGGTCGAGGCGGTCACGTCGAGCAGGTCCGCGCCGGTCAGGAACGGATACCGCACCGGTGTGCCGTCGGGCGTGATCCGATCCGCCCCGGCCGCCGCCTCGTCCACCACGAACCCGCCGCCGACCGAATAGTAGGTCCGCGTCCTGACCTCGGATCCGCTCGCGTCGAAGGCCGCGAAGACCATCCCGTTCGGGTGGTACGGCAACGACCGCCGCCGGTGCAACGTCAGATCCCGGTCCGGCTCGAAGTCGATGACGTGCGTGTCGACCAGCGCCAACCGGCCCTCCGCCCGGATCCGGGCCACCCGCGCGTCGACGCTGTCGGTGTCGACCGTCTCCGGCGCCTCACCGGCCAGTCCGAGCAGCACCGCCCGATCACTGCCGTGCCCGTGCCCCGTCGCGCCGAGAGAACCGAACAGCTCCGCCCGCACCCGGGCCACGTTGGCGAGCAGACCATCGGCCTTCAGCCCCGCGACGAACGTACGCGCCGCCCGCATCGGCCCCACCGTGTGCGAACTGGACGGCCCGATGCCCACACTGAACAGGTCGAACACACTGATCATGACTGCACTTCCTCGCCCTGCCCCGGGATCACCGGTCAACGGCCCGCCGAAAGAGGTGGCCGCCTCCCCGGTCCGAACGCGGCCCGCCACACGCCCTGGTCAGGACGCACAACCCACCGAGCCTATCCCCCCTCCTCCACACCCCCTCCCACCGCACCTCAGCCACCCCCACACGCCCGCCCTCGGCGTGCGGGACCGGGCACGGGCGGGCGCGAGGCGAGGCGGGACCTGGGGGTTGCTCGGGGATGGGTGGCTGGGTGCGGACGCGGGTAAGTACCTACGGGTGGGCGCGGTGAGGTTCGTTCTCGCGGGCGAGGGCATGGACGTCATCCGTTCCTAGCTTTGATTGCAGGAGCGGCGGATCGCCGCAGAGGGGAATTGCCACCATGAGTCGCAAACTGGTCCGGCCCCGGCAGGGGCGCATGTTCGCCGGGGTCTGCGCCGGCCTGGCCCAACGCTTCGGCACCTCGGCCGGGCTCATCCGGCTGTTGTTCCTGCTGTCGCTGCTGCTGCCCGGCACCCAGGTCGTCATCTACCTGGCGCTCTGGATCATCATGCCCAACGAGGACCGTTACCTCGTCGCAGGCCACTGACCGGTCCGCCCCCGTACGCGAGGCCATCCCGGTCACCGAGAGGCGCTCCCGCGCAAGCTGCCCACCCAGGCCAACGGCACCCACCAAGATCATCCGGGCCGCCGGCTCACGTCGGCGGCCCTCGGCTTTCCACACTATGGGGCCGAACGGACGGTCGAGGGAGGCGAGCAGCGGATCCCGGAACTCAGGCCCGGGCCACGCACCCTCATGGTTGTTGCTGCCTCCATCCGCGCCAGCGGGAAAACCCACCCCGCCGGCTGGTCAAAGAACGGCAGCCAGCGGGGTGGGGAGTGCGGTCAGGTGGCGGTGTAGGTGATGGTGACCTGCTCGAAGCCGAGGGAGGCGAGCAGGCCGGTCAGCATCTTGCGGGTGTTCTCCTCGGCGCGGGCGGTCAGGCCGCTGTCCCGGGCGGCGGCGGTGATCCGGTCCTCGGCGAGTTGGTAGACCTGCTGCTGCCGGTTCGGGTCGCCGCCGATCAGGTCGCCGACGCGGTTGAGCAGCCCCCGCTCCTCCGCGAAGACGTAGCTCTTGTCGAGGTCGAGGTTGGTCTCGGCGAGTTGTGGCGCGGGCAGTTTGACCTCGACGGACTTGCCGTCGGCGGACTGCACGATCGCGCCTTCGCTGAGGGCGCCGAAGTCCACGTACGCCTCGACGCTGCCGGACCCGACGAACAGCGTGCGCTGGTTGAGCAGCCAGTCCGGTACGTTGCGCCGGTCGTTCTCCAAGTCGACCACGACCTGGAAGTTGCCTTCGGCAGCCACGTAGCGGCTGAGGTCCTGCATCGACTCCAGTAGTGCGGGCTGGGTGCGGTCGGTCTGCTCCTTGCTGAACGGGTTGCGGAACTCCGGCAGGAGCCCGGTGGTCTGCACGCCGAGCAGCACCACCACCGCCATCGCCGCGGCGCCGAGCACCCAGAGCAGGGCCCTCGCGGCACCGCCACCGCCGCCGCCCGGTGGCACGGGTGGGGCGTCCGGCCGCCCTGTGTCCTCGTCACGGGGCTCGTGATCGGCAAACGTGCTGGTGGGCTGGTTGATGTCGCCGTCGCGTGCCATCGCCCTCACCGTCCTCGTCAGACGCGTTGTCTGATGATGACGGTAAGCCCCCCGTACGACAGCCGCTCGCCGAGTCGCCCGAACGCGTGTTTCCGCAGGCCAGAAGGGCGAATGATCAGGTGAACACGGAGACGCCGGTGAGCTGTTGCCCGATCACCAACTGGTGGATCTCGGAGGTGCCCTCGTACGTCAGGACGCTCTCCAGGTTGTTGGCGGGTCACTCGATCGCTTCGGCGAGCACGAACACCCGGGCGTGGATCTGGTTGCGCTGTTGCAGGGCGGCGCGCAACGCGCGGTGCAGGCCGTCCTCCAGGAAGAGGCCGCCGTTCCACTGCACCACGTGCGGGAACAGGTCACCGTAGAAGGTGGAGTCCTCAGCGAGCAGCTTGTCCAGCGCCAGCTCCCGCTTGGTGGTGATGAGCTGGTCCAGTCGCAGCGGCCGGGGCGGGATCTCCGCCCACTGCTTGAGGGTCAGATTGTGTTCCGGGTAGGGACGCCCGTCCCGGACCGCTCTGAAGATCACGACGGCACGCTCCTCCCCCTGGTCGGGCCGAACCACGACGCCGGGCCGGGTCGCGGCGGGCGCTGCGGTACGCGGCGCCCGTGACCGTGCCAGCGTAGCCGCAGCACGCACCCCACGTTCTGCTCCTTGTTGCCAGTTTCGCCACCGGTCGTCCGGTTCTGTACCGGACGAACCTCCGGTTTCGGTCAGCTCCACTGCCCCCGACGGACGACCTCATCGACCGGCCGGCGCCCCCGACGCAGCGACGGTGACCGGTGGTCGGGGGCACGGTAACCGATCGTGAGCGCGCCGATCGGGTGGTACGCCTCGGGCACGCCGAACACCTCCCGGTAGGACGACAACCGCTGCGGCGGGATGCCGAAGAAACACGAACCGAGCCCCTCGTCCACCGCGGTCAGCATCATCAGCAACGCGGCGAACCCGGTGTCGACGTACCAGTACGGCACCGGCCACCGGTCCGTCGACCGGTCCGCCCAACCCTTGTCCGGCTCGGCGTACCGTTCGAGGTAGACGGAGCGGTTCGCGTGCGGCACCACGATCAGCGGGGCCCGCCGCATCCCGCTCAGCCAGCGTTGCGTACCGCCGCCCTCCGGGGTGCTGGCCGCCCAGAACCGCTCCCGGTCCGCCGGCTCCTCCAGCACCAGGAAGCCCCAGCCCTGCGAGAAGCCGGCCGACGGCGCGCGGACCGCGTGGTCCAGTACCCGCTCCACGATCTCCGGCGGGACCGGACGGTCCGGGTCGTAGTTGCGCACCATGCGGCGCCGCCGGACGACCTCTGCGAACTCCACGTCCTACCTCCTCGCCGGCTCAGTTGCCGGGCCGGATGCCCCAGTCGCCGCGCCAGGTGTCGCCCGGCGCCAGCGTGATCAGATCCCGGCCGGATCGGAAGGCATCCGGCGGGCAGGTCATCGGCTCCACCGCCACCGACCGGCGGAAGCGCTCACCGGTCAGTGTGTCACCGGTGTAGACCTGCCACCAGCCGAACTGGGCGTCGGCCCAGATCCGCAGGCCGTGCGACCGGTCCGGTGCGGTGAGCGTCACCGCGGAGCCGCCGTCGGCGTCCCGGATCACCTGCCCGAAGGCCAGGTCCAGCACCGCGTCGCCGATCCGGCGCGGCTCGGTGTAGTCGTACTCGGTGCCGGCGACCTTGGCCACGCCCACCGGCAGCAGCCGCCCGTCCAGCAGCAGCCGGGTCTCCCCCGGCACCCGCATCACGACGTCCTCCACCGCCACCCCGGGCAGCCGCAGGTACGGGTGCACGGAGAAGCCGAACGGCGCCGGCTCCACGCCGACGTTGGTGACCTCGTGCGCGGCCCGCAGCCCGGCGGCCCCCACGCTCCACCGGGTACGCAGCCGCAGCGGCCACGGGTAGCCCGGCTGCGCCGGCATGTCGAGCCCCACGACGACCTCGTCCGGACGCTGCTCGATCAGCTCCCAGCGGGCCCAGTTGACCAGGCCGTGGATGGCGTTGTGCCGCTCCGGCTCGGTCAGGTGGAGCTGGTACGACTGCTCGTCGAAGGGGTACACGCCGTCGCGGATGCGGTTCGGCCAGGGCGCCAGCACCTGCCCGGCCGAGCCGGGGCACAGCTCGTCGGTGGCGTACCCGTCGAGGTGCTCGACCCCGTCCTGCCGGTAGGTGCGGACCCCGCCGCCCACCTCGACGATGACCGCCTCGTGACCGGCGGCGGAAATGGCCCATTGTGCCCCGGACAGGGGACAGGGCTCGCGGCTGCTCATGTCGCCAGACCCTAGCCCCCGGAACCGCTGTCCGCTCGCCGTGGTGGTTGATCTTCGGCGACTGCGGTGAACTGGAAGCCGAACATGGCGATGGCGTTGCCGAGCCACAGTCGCCGGTACGCGGTCGCCCGCAGTGGGCGCAGGTCGATGGCCCAGCGCCGCCATTCGCGGGGCCGTTGGGTGTCGGTCGAGGTCACGGAGCCAGTCGCTCCACGACCCAGTCGTCGGTGTCCCGGCGGAACCGCAGCCGGTCGTGCAACCGGCTGGCCCGGCCCTGCCAGAACTCGACCGAATCGGGCCGGACCCGCAGCCCGCCCCAGTGCGGCGGGGCGGGGATCGGGTCCACGTCGGCGAACCGCTCCGCCACCACCCGGTACGCCTCGTCCAGCGCCGCCCGGTCCGGCAGGACCGACGACTGGGCGCTCGCCCAGGCGCCCAGTCGGGAGCCGCGCGGTCGGCTGGCGAAGTACGCCTCGGTCTCCGCCCGGTCGACCCGTTCCAGCCGGCCGGCGACGATCACCTGCCGCTGCATCGGGAACCACGGGAAGACCAGGCTGGCGTACGGGTTCACGTCCGCCTCGACGCCCTTGCGGGAGTGGTAGTTGGTGAAGAACACGAAGCCCGCCGGGTCGTAGCCCTTGAGCAGCACCGTCCGCGCGCTCGGCCGACCCGAGGCGTCGGCGGTGCCGACCACCATGGCGTTGGGCTCGGGCAGCCCGGCGGCGACCGCGTCGGCGAACCACCTGTCGAACTGCGTGTGCCACTGCGCCGCCAGGTCGCCCTCGATCAGGCCGGAGTCTGCGGCGTACTCGTGACGCATCTCCGCGGGTGGCGGTGTGTCGCCCGTCACGTTTCCTCCCTCTGGATCGGGCCGCCCGCCCCCGCGACCAGCCCGTGAGGCCCAGTCTTACCCGAGGGCCCCGCGGCGGGTGCGGCCGGGGATGTCGTCAGCAGCACATCCGCAGTGGGTCGCATACCCGATCACCAGCAGGCAAGATGTCACGAACACACATCCGGAGAGGGTCGCCCAGGGCGCTCACCCGGCCGGGGCCGGGACACCGAGCCGGGCTGGCGCACCGACCACACACCAGGAGTAGTGAGATGGCGGATTTCAAGCCCGGACTTGAGGGCGTCGTAGCCTTCGAGACCGAGATCGCCGAACCGGACCGCGAGGGTGGCGCGCTGCGCTACCGCGGCGTCGACATCGAGGATCTGATTGGCCAGGTCTCCTTCGGCAACGTCTGGGCGCTGCTGGTCGACGGCCGGTTCGGCCCGGGCCTGCCGCCCGCCGAGCCGTTCCCGGTGCCGGTGCACTCCGGCGACATCCGGGTCGACGTGCAGTCCGCGGTGGCGATGCTCGCCCCGTACTGGGGCTTGCAGCAGATGCTGGACATCTCCGACGAGCAGGCGCGGGAGGACCTCGCCCGGGTATCGGTGACCGCACTGTCCTTCGTCGCCCAGTCCGCCCGTGGCCTCGGGCTGCCGGCGGTGCCGCAGAAGGAGATCGACAAGGCGGAGACGATCGTCGAGCGCTTCATGAAGCGGTGGCGCGGCGAGCCCGACCCGAGGCACGTCAAGGCCGTCGACGCGTACTTCATCTCCGCCGCCGAGCACGGCCTGAACGCCTCCACCTTCACCGCCCGGATCGTCGCCTCCACCGGCGCGGACGCCGCCGCCTGCATCTCGTCGGGCATCGGTGCGCTCTCCGGCCCGCTGCACGGCGGCGCCCCGTCGCGGGTGCTGAGCATGCTGGAGGCGGTCGAGCGCAGCGGCGACGCGGAGAGCTACGTCAAGGGTGTGCTCGACCGGGGTGAGCGACTGATGGGCTTCGGCCACCGCGTCTACCGGGCCGAGGACCCGCGTGCCCGGGTGCTGCGCCGCACCGCCAAGGAGCTGGGTGCGCCGCGCTTCGAGGTCGCCGAGGCGCTGGAGCGGGCCGCGCTGGCAGAGTTGCAGGCCCGCCGACCGGACCGGGTGCTCGCCACCAACGTCGAGTTCTGGTCCGCCGTGGTGCTCGACTTCGCCGAGGTGCCGGCGCACATGTTCACCTCGATGTTCACCTGCGCCCGGATGGGTGGGTGGAGCGCGCACATCCTGGAGCAGAAGCGGCTCCAGCGGCTGGTCCGCCCCTCCGCCCGGTACGTGGGCCACGGCCCGCGCAAGCCGCACGAGGTGGAGGGCTGGGACGCCGTCCCGCACGACGTCTGAGGTGTAAGGAAGGGACCCTTTTTACCGTCTCCGGTAGTACCGGGGTCCCTTCCTAACATCCAGACATCCAGGTCAGGTCGGGCGGCACGGTGCGGCGGCGAGGTATGTGGGCGACGCCACGGCCTGTGGCGGACGACTCACGGTTGGGGCTGGGACCAGCGCCCGGTCAGGCGTCCACGGGTGCAAGGATGAATTGGCCCCGACCCATGCGGAAGGATCTTTACGACCGTGGCTGACGCACCGACCATCCGGATTCCCGACGAGATCAAGCCCGCCGACGGCCGGTTCGGCTGCGGGCCGTCCAAGGTCCGTCCGGCGGCGGTCTCCGCGCTCGCCGAGGTGGCGACCAGCTACCTGGGCACCTCGCACCGGCAGAAGACCGTCCGCGACCAGGTGGCCCGGCTGCGCTCCGGCATCGCCGAGTTCTTCTCGCTGCCCGAGGGCTACGAGGTGGTCATCGGCAACGGCGGCACCACCGCGTTCTGGGAGGTCGCCACGTTCGGCCTGGTCCGTGACCGGGCCCAGTTCGCCAGTTTCGGCGAGTTCGGCGCCAAGTTCGCCAAGTCGGTCAAGGACGCGCCGTTCCTGGGCGAGCCGACGATCCGCAAGTCGGACGCGGGCAGCGCGCCGACCCTGACCGCCGAGGCCGGCGTGGACGTCTACGCCACCCCGCACAACGAGACCTCGACCGGTGTGGCGGTGCCGATCAGCCGGGTGGCCGGCGCCGACCCGGGTTCGCTGCTGCTGGTCGACGCGACCTCCGGCGCCGGCGGCCTGGAGGTCAACGTCGGCGAGACCGACGTCTACTACTTCGCCCCGCAGAAGTGCTTCGGCTCCGACGGCGGGCTCTGGCTGGCCCTGATGTCGCCGGCCGCGCTGGAGCGGGCCGCCGAGATCAAGGCGTCCGGCCGGTACATCCCGGCCTTCCTCGACCTGGTCACCGCGATCGACAACTCGCGGCTGGAGCAGACCTACAACACCCCGGCGCTGGCCACCATCTTCCTCGCCGCCGAGCAGACCGACTGGATGAACTCCCAGGGCGGGCTGGCCTGGGCGGCCAAGCGCACGGCCGAGAGCGCCGCGACCGTGTACGGCTGGGCCGAGCGCTCGGCCGTCGCCACGCCGTTCGTCACCGACCCGACGCTGCGCTCCAACGTGGTCGCCACCGTCGACTTCGCCGACGGGGTGGACGCCACCGCGATCGCCAAGGCGCTGCGGGCCAACGGCATCGTGGACACCGAGCCGTACCGGAAGCTGGGCCGCAACCAGCTCCGGGTGGCACTCTTCCCGGCCGTCGAGCCGGCCGACGTGGAGGCGCTGACCGTCTCGATCGACTACGTCGTCGAGCGACTCTGAGTAAGCTCGTGGTGACCCTGCGGGCCCGGTCGACCCACGGTCGCCGGGCCCGCGTCGTACTGCGACCAACGCCACTGCCCGCGCTTCGCTCGCGGTACTGACCCGCCGCACAGCGCTGGGCGGCGGGGAATTAGGCTGCTCAGCTCGACTTGCCCGGGCGTGGCGTCTCCCACCTGGGCCCGGATGGGCGTACCGTGGAGCGCAACGCCCCGGGTGGCCGGCTCGTGGCGTACGGCCAGCGAAGCGGGACGGAGGCAACGCGATGCGCCCAGTACGCTTCGTCGCCCTCTCCGAGGACGGCCAGGCCCTGGTGCTCGCCGACGAGGTCGGGCGTCTGCTCGCCCTGCCCATCGACGAGCGTATCGCCGGAGCGATGCACGCCGAGCCGGGCGCACCGACGCTCGCGGTGGCGCCGTCCACCGCCGACCCGGTGCCGTCCCTGTCCCCTCGGGACATCCAGGCCCGGATCCGTTCCGGCGAGTCCGCCGAGGACGTGGCCCGGATCGCCGGTGTTCCGGTCGACCGGGTGCTCCGCTACGCCGGGCCGGTGCTCCAGGAGCGGGCCATGCTCGCCCAGCACGCCCGCCGCACCCGACTCAAGGGGGCCGAGAAGCCCACGCCCCTCGCCGAAGTGGTCAACGGCCGGCTCGCCCAGCACGGGATCGACACCGAGAAGATCTCCTGGGACGCGTGGCGCCGCGACGACGGCACCTGGCGGATCGTCGCCACCTGGCCGTCCGGCAAGGCCACCGCCCAGGCGGTCTGGGATCTGGACAAGACCCGCCAGTCGGTGGCCCCGCACGACGACATGGCGCAATACCTGTGCGCCGAGCGGCCCGCGCCGCTCCTCGGCCAGGAGCCGGCACCGGAGCGGGGCGGGCACGCCCTGCCCGGTCCGTCACGCGGTGAGCCGAGCCGGGGCGGGCACGGGCTGCCCGCGCCGACCGATCCGAACCGGTCGGGCCGGGATCCGATCCGGGCCGGTCGGGACGCGCTGCTCGCCTCCCTCGACCGTCCGCTCGGCCCCACCTCGGGTCGTGGTCTCGAGCCCCGCTCGCCGGCCGCGCTGGCCGGTGGCCAGGACACGCCCCGCCGCGCCGTCGGCGGCGGCGCAGCCGCCCTGCTCGGCGGCGGTCAGGGTTCCGCTTTCGACGACGACGCCGACGCGCCCAAGGAGATCCCGGCCGTGCCGTCGCTGGCGGTGCTGCGACCGCGTCGCACGGGTGCCCCGGCCGCCACGACCAACGAGTCGACCGAGGCCGGCGCCAAGCCGCGTAAGCGCCTGCCGAGCTGGGACGACGTCCTGTTCGGAAGCGGCCCTGCGGCCCGCGAGTCCTCCTGATCGGGCACCGGCCACACGCCGGTGCCCGGCTAGGACAGCGGCCACGCCGCGAGGCGGTGGTGGGCCAGATGACGTCCCAGTTCCTGTGGGTGAGGACGAGTTCCTCGGCCAGCCGCCCCGCCACCCGGTCGGTGAGGCGTGCCACACCACCGCCGCACCGGCACCACAGGCTCAGACCTCGGTGACATAGAAGCGCGGCATCGGCAGCACCCGGAACCGCAGCCGGGCACCGTCGCGGCGGAGCTGCCAGGCCAGCGCGAGCAGAGCGGTGGCCAGCGAGATCAGGCCGCCGGCCCAGATGCTGACCCCGGCGCCGAAGGTCTCCGCGACCCAGCCGATCAGGGGCGCACCGACCGGGTTGGTGCCCAGGAACACCAGCACCCACAGCGCCATGACCCTCCCCCGGAACGCCGCGTCGGTGCCGAGTTGGACCCGCTGGTTGGCCGCCTGGGCGAAATAGACCATGAAGAAGCCGGTCGGCAACAGCAACACCACGACCATCCAGTACGTCGGCGCGAGGCCGACGAGCGTGCCGAAGACGGCACAGGCGATCGCGGCGCCCAGCACCAACCAGACCGAGGGACGGCTGCGCCGCCCGGTACCGGCCAACGCGCCCACCAGCGCACCCACCGCCAGCGTGGTGCTGAACAGGCCGAACGAGGCCGCCCCGGTCTCGAACACGGTCTTGGCCAGCGCCGCGAGGGTGAGCTGGAAGTTGAACAACGACATGCCGATCACCGACATCACGACCATCGGCAGCACCAGGTCGGCGCGCCGGCTGACGTAACGCAACCCGTCCAGCACGGTCGCCGCGGCCCGCTCGTTGCGCGGCGGCAGCGGCTCCCGGTGCAGCTCGGCGGTACGCATCTGGATCACCGTGACCAGCGGGCCGATCGAGCTGAGCGCGGTGAACAGGAAGACCGGCCCGACGCCGAAGAGGGCGATGGCGACACCGGCGACGGCGGGGCCGATGATCCGGGCCGAGTTGAACACGGCCGCGTTGAGCGAGAGCGCGTTGGGCAGCAACGGGGTGCCGACCATCTCGGAGACGAACGCCTGGCGTACCGGGGTCTCCACCGCGTTGGCCACACCCAGCAGGGCGGCGAAGACGAAGACGTGCCAGAGCTGAACCAGACCGGTGAGCACCAGCAGGGCCATCGCCAGCGACAACACGGTCCAGAAGGCGTTGGCGACGAAGAGGAGCATCCGCTTGTCGTACCGGTCGGCCAACCGCCCGGAGATCAGCGTGAGCAGGAGTACCGGGGTGAACTGGAGGGCGACGACCACGCCGAGCGCGGTGGCCGAATCGCCGGATAGCTCGAGAACCAGCCAGTCCTGGGCGATGAACATCATCCAGACACCGATCAGTTTGACCAGTTGCCCAGACGCGAATAGCCGGTAGTTGCGGACCTGTAGGGACTGGAACATCATGCTGAGCCTCGCCTGCACGCTTGGTGCGCCTCCTCGCGTCGTACGCGTCATCAACGACGGACGTCACGGCACGGCGCACACCCGGTGTGCGGTGTCAGGCGCGGGAGACTCGCTGCAGAATCTCCGCGGCGTGGTGCAGGGCCTCCCGGTCGGCATCGCTCAGCTCGGCCAGCCGGTGGGCCAGCCATTCGTCCCGTACCCGCTCGAACTGGTCGAGCACGGCCCGGCCTCCCTCGGTCGTCGCGAGGATGACCTGCCGGCCGTCGGTCGGGTGGGGCGTGCGCTGCACGAGGCCGCGCTCCTCCAGCTTCGCGACGATCTTGGTCATCGTCGGTGGCTGCACCCGTTCGACGTCGGCGAGTTCCCGCGGCGTGAGCGCGCCCGCCAGCTTGAGGCTGGTGAGCGCGGACAACTGGGTGACCGTCAGGTCACCGACCGGCCGGGCCTGGCGGACCCGCCGGTTGAGCCGGGTGATCGCATCCCGCAGCTGATGGGCCAGCTGCGCCGGTGGCATGCTGTGAGCCGTCACCGTCCGCTCCGTCACGTTAGTTAGCCTAGCTAATGAGACCCGGAGCCGGCAGCGAATATGACCACGCTCACCCGGGTGATCACCGGCCCCGAGCCGGCGTCAGAACAGCGGAAGTCATGACCACGTACGCGATGAGCCCGGCACCATCGTCGCAGAACCCGAGGCGGCGGAAAAGCGTCACGTACCCTGGCCAGGTGCCGAAGCAGCAGCCCCGCCCCGAGCCGCTCGACCCGCCGATGGTGCCGTTCGCGCTGGCCGGGATGGCGGCCTGGGCAGTCGCCGGGCTGGTGCTGCTGCTGTTCCGCGACCGGCTGGTCGACAGCGGTCACGAGAACTGGCTCTGGATCTGCCTGGCCGGTTTTTTGTGGGGCTTCCCCGGTCTCGCGGTGATGATGCGCCACGACACCCACCGACGGCGACGACGCGCCGCCGGCTGAGCGACCCGCCAGCGTGTCGCCGAGGCGGTCCGCCTCCGGTCAGTCAGGAATGGCCGTAGGGCTCCGCCGACTCGCCGGGCTCCACGGACCCGGGCGCACGGCTAACCGGCATCGGCTCCACCGCGCTGTCGTCGTAGACGGTGGGCATCTCGTCCACCGCCGTCTCGGCGTCGACCAGGGTCTCCGAGTGCGCGCCGCACCCGTGGTCGGCGCTGACCGCCCGACCGTCGTCGGGCGCGTAGAAGTTGCCGCACACACCGAAACACTGCCGCAGGTTACCGGCGAGGGGCAGGTAGAAGCCGCAGGTGCCACAGCGGGCAGCGGCGGGCGCAGCGGTCGAGATGGGCGCCGACGGGCCGTGGTCGCCGTCGTACCAGCGCTGCGCCGCCTCGGCCCGGCCCTCCCGCGACAGCACCCGGGGCCGACCGAGCCCCAACTCCCACGCGGTCTCCTCGACCGCCGGGTCGTCGGAGAGCAGGTATCCGGGCTGGAGCCGCTCGTCGTCCGGCGGCGTCGGCAGCAGGTCACCGGGGCCCAGATCGCCCGGCTTGAGCCGCTCCTGCCAGGGCAGCCAACCGGGCGCGAGTAGCGCGTCCGGACCGGGCAGCAGCACCGTCTCACAGATCGTCACGGTCCGGCTGCGCGGCACCCGGGCGACCGTGACCGCCCACCGCCAACCGCGGTATCCGGCCTGGCGGCACTCGAAGTAGTGGGTGACGAGTCGGTCACCCTCGGCCACGACTTGCAGGTGGTCGCCGACGTCGTCGGGATCCACCTCGGTGATGCCGGCGCGGGCCACCTCGACGGCGGCGGCGCAGACCTGGTCGAGACGAGCGGCGCGGGCGGAGGTGGGCCTGGTCACCCAACCATTGTCACCCATGCGCGGGGTTGGCTGTGAGGCACTCCCCAGAGGTGTTCTGTGGCGGTGGCGCGCCAAGTGCCGGGTGGATGGTTCAGGATGGGTGCCATGCCGCTGTCCTCCCGCCCCGAGAGGTCCCTCCTGGGGCGGACCGTCGGCACCGGAATCCGGGCCGTCCGGCTGCTGCTGCGCGGCTCGGTCAGCAGCGGACGCTGGGTGACCCGCAGTGCCGCCCGGGCCCGGTCCCGGGGGGCCGGCGGCGAGACCGGCATGGTCCGCATGTTCGATCTGCACGCCGTCTCCTGCGCCGGAGACACGCTGATCGCCATCGGTCTGGCCGGGACGATCTTCTTCAACGTGCCGCTCGGCGAGGCCCGCAGCAAGGTCGCGCTCTACCTGCTGGTGACCATGGTGCCGTTCGCCATGCTCGCCCCGGTGGTCGGCCCGCTGCTCGACCACTTCCGGCACGGCCGGCGGTACGCGTTGGCCACGACCATGCTGGGCCGAGCCTTCCTGGCCTGGCTGATCTCCGACTACATCCACGGATTCGGGCTGTACCCGGCGGCCTTCGGCGTACTCGCGCTCTCCCGGGCGTACGGCGTGGCGCGGTCCGCCGCCGTGCCCAGACTGCTGCCCGAAGGACTCGGGCTGTCCCAGGTCGGCGCACGCGCCAGCGTGTACGGCACGGTGGCCGGTGCCCTGGTCGCGCCGATCGGGCTGGCCGCGTTCTGGTTCGGGCCGCAGTGGCCGCTCCGGGTCGCCTCGGTCATCTTCCTGATCGGCATGGTGGTGGCGCTCCGACTACCGCCGAAGGCCGACTCCGAGCCACCGGAGCGGGTGCCCCGACCGTTCCGCGCGTTGTTGCGCCGTACCGGTGACCGACCACTCGGCCGGGGCCGACCCGCCGGGCGGTTGGTGATCTCCACCCTCGTCGGCGCGGCCACGTTACGCGCGGTCTACGGCTTCCTGCTGCTCTTCCTCGCCTTCACCATCAAGGCGGGCGACCTGACCACCGTGGTGTTCGGCCGCGACCTGGGCGACGAGGGGGCGCTCGGGGTGGTCGGCGGCGCCTTGGCCGTCGGCACGTTCCTGGCCACCGCGATCGGCACCCGACTGCGTATCCACCGGCCGGCCGCACTCCAGTCCAGCGGCATGATCATCCTGGCCGGGGTCGGCGTGCTCACCGTCCTGAACTTCTCCCTGCCGATGGTCGCCCTGCTCTGCGTGGTCGCGGCCATGATGAGCGGCATCGCCAAGCTGGCCGTGGACGCCTCGATCCAGGAACGCATCCCGGAACGGCTGCGGGCGAGTTCCTTCGCGCACTCCGAGACTGCCCTGATGCTCGCCTTCGTGGCCGGCGGCGGGCTGGGACTCGTACCCTTCGAGGGCTGGATCGGCATCGCGGTCGCCGCCGGTGTCGCCACGCTCGCCGCCGCGCGCGGCATGGAGATGGCCCGCAGGCTGCGGGCCGAGCGGTTGCGCGGCCGGCCGCTGACCGACGACGAGCTGGCCAGCGAGGAACGGGCCGCCGACGAACAGGCCGCCACCGAGCAGGCCGCCCGGGACAAGAAGGCCGCTGAACAGGCCGAAGCCGCCGAACAGGCGAGGGCCGCCGACGCCGCGCCAACCTCCCCGGCGCCCTACCAGGGCGGCACGGCCGACGAGCGCGACCTCGCACCGCCCGGCTTCCACATCTACCGTCCGTCGTCGGCCGTCACCGGCGGCGACGACGAGACCCGACGCAGTTCGCCGGGATCGATCCCGTGACCGGTCTGCTCGTGGTCACCGCGGTACCCGCTGAGGCGGAGGCGATCCAGGCCGGTCTCACCGACCCCACCGTGGCGGTGGTGCCGGTGGGCGTGGGCCCGGCCGTCGCAGGCGCGGCGGCCGCCCGTCTCCTCGCCCTCGCCGAGGGTGCCGGACGGCCGTACCGAGGGGTGGTCAGCGCCGGCGTGGCCGGCGGTTTCCGGGGCCGGGTACCGGTCGGCGGCACGGTGCTCGGCACCCGGGCCGTCGCCGCCGACCTCGGTGCCGAGTCGCCCGACGGCTTCATCCCCCTCGACGACCTCGGTATGCCGGCAGAACTGCTCGGCGGCGGCACCTCCATCGCCGTCGACCCGACCCTGCTGGCCACTCTGCGCGCCGCGCTACCGGACGCCACCGTCGGGCCGGTGCTGACCGTCAACACCGTGACCGGCACCGCCGCCAGCACCGAGGCGTTAAGCCGGCGTCACCCGGACGCCGTGGCCGAGGCCATGGAGGGGTACGGCGTGGCCGTCGCCGCCGCCCACGCCGGCGTGCCCTTCGCGGAGCTGCGGACCGTCTCCAACCCGATCGGCCCCCGCGACCGTGATGCCTGGCGGATGCGCGAGGCGCTCGTCGCCCTCACCGCCGCCGCCTCCGCCCTGCGTTAGCCGCCGGCCGCGCCCTGCGTTAGCCGCCACCGTTCTGCGCTGGTCCGCTGTTCCCGCCAGCCCCGCTGTTCCCGCCGGTCCCGGTGTTCCAGGCGGAACGACACGGGTCTGCTCGACTAGATGCGGAAGCCGCAGGCCGACAGGAAGCGCGCTCCACCGAACTCCGCAATGGCGCAGACCGCTGCCAGGCCGACCCCACGTGTCTCCTCGACGAGCCGGCCCACCAGTCGCCGTCCGATGCCCAACCGCTGCAGCCGGGGAGCAACCAGCACACCGTCCAACACCACCTCGCGCCGGTCACCCAACTCCTCGCCGTACAGCAGGTCGAGGCTGCGCTCATGGGCACGCAACTCGCCGACCGGATCCCCGTCCGACAGCTCGGCGACCAGACGCCAGCACGTCTCCGGCACGCCGTCGGTGACGCGACGGATCCGCACCTCGGTAAGCAACCGCTCACGCAGACGCCGCTCGTCCCGGTACCGCCGATTCAGGTCGAAGGTCACCTCGGGTACCCGTAACGGCCACCGCTCAGGCGGCAACGAGTACCAGTTCGCCCACCAGGCCCCCGGCCAGTCCTTGAGCGTGCGTACCCGGCGAGCGTCGAGATGGGCCGGATAGCGACGCCCCGCCGCGTCCCGCCAGGCGTCGTCGGAAGCCACGTCGCTCGGCTCTGCCGGGCCCGGGTCGTCCCCGGTGGCGAGGGTGCCGCCCGAAACGAGGCCCAGCGTGCCACCCGCCGCGCGGACGAGCCGCTGCACGGTCCGGAACCGCGGGTCGGCGCCTCGCCCCGACTCGATCCGCGCCACCGTCGACTGCGGCGCCCCGGACAGCGCAGCAAGCTCCCGCTGACTCAGGTCGGCTCGTCGACGCAACGCCCGCAGCATCGCTCCCACGTCAATCAGCCGTTCACCACCAGCACCATCGCTGTCCCCCGTGCCATCAATACCACCCATGCCGTCGCTGTCCCCCATGCCATCGATGCTGACCGAACCAGGCAGCCCGCTCAACCCGGCCGGCGAACCTGTGGACAACGCCTGTGGATAACTCCCAGGGCAGGCTCCCGTACCCGCTGGTGGCAGGTGCTCTGGCCCCGACGGGTCGAGCCTCCCGTACTCGTCCTGGCTGCCTTTCGAGCTGAACCGTTGGTGCTATCGCCCCCCACCCCGTCACCCCGCCCACCCCGCGACTCCGGACCCGGTCCACTGCCGTGACCCAGTCCACTGCCGTGACCCAGTCCACTGCCGTGACCCGATCCACTGCCGTGACCCGGTCCCCTGTCGTGACCCGGTCCATCTTCGTGGCCCGGTCCACTGTCGTGGCGAGGTCCGATCCGTCGCTGCAGTCAGCTCGAAAGGGGCCTCGGTGGACAAGGTGTCAGGGCCGAGCGAGGCCCGGCGGCTGCGCCGCAAGGTGCGCCGGCCTCGGCGGTCCGCTGCGGTGCGCAGATGCGCGCGCAGAGCCGCCGGGCCCCTCCTCGGGCCGCTCTCCGGACCGCTCTCCGGGCTGACGGTGGTGGTACCGGCGGGTGGCGGGCGGTCGAGGCGGGGTTACGGTGGGTTCGTGGCGCTCTCGCTGGCGATCTCGCCCTGCCCCAACGACACGTTCGTCTTTCATGCGCTGGTGCACGGGCAGGTGCCCGGCGCACCGCCGGTCGAGGTGACGTACGCCGACGTCGACGTCACCAACACGGCCGCCGAGCGGGGGGCGTTCGACCTGGTGAAGGTGAGCTACGCCGCGTTGCCATGGCTGCTGGCGGACTATCACCTGCTGCCCTGCGGGGGTGCGCTGGGGCGCGGGTGCGGGCCGCTGGTGCTCACCCGGGCCGACCGGGACGGTGGGCCCGACCGTACCGACCTGAGTGATGCGACGGTGGCGGTGCCGGGCGATCGGACCACGGCGTACCTGCTGTTCCGGCTCTGGGCCGCCGGCCGGACGCCGCGCCGCATCGAGGTGGTGCCGTTCCACGAGATCATGCCCGGGGTGGCCGCCGGGCGGTACGACGCCGGGCTGGTGATCCACGAAGCCCGCTTCACCTATCCGCGGCACGGGCTGACCGCCCTGGTCGACCTCGGCGAGTGGTGGGAGGCCGACACCGGGCTGCCCATCCCGCTCGGCGCCATCCTGGCCCGGCGTGGTGTGGTCGACCCACAGCAGGCCGCCGGGTGGATCCGGGAGTCCGTCCAGCGGGCCTGGGCCGACCCGGCGGCCAGTCGGGCGTACGTGGTGGCGCACGCGCAGGAGATGGAGCCCGACGTGGTGGACCGGCACATCGGCCTCTACGTCAACGAGTTCACCGCCGACCTGGGGGACGCGGGGTTCGCTGCCGTGGAGGCGCTGCTCGGCCGGGCCGCCGACGCCGGGCTCGTGCCTCAGACCTCCAGCTCGCGGGCGACCGCGTGGACCAACTGAGCGATCTTCTGCGCGGTCTTGCGGTCCGGAAAGCGGCCCCGGCGCAGGTCCGGCTGGACCTTCGCCTCCAGCACCTTGATCATGTCTTCGACCAGCCCGTGCAGCTCCTCGGCGGGCCGGCGCCGCAGCTCCGCCACCGAGGGCGGGGCGTCGAGCAGCTTCACTCCCATCGCCTGCGCGCCGCGCCGGCTGTCCACCACGCTGAAGTCGACCCGCTGGCCGCCCTTGAGGTCGGTGACACCCGCCGGTAGCGCGCCCTTCGGCAGGAACACGTCGCCACCCTCGTCACTGGTGACGAACCCGTATCCCTTGGCCGCGTCGTACCACTTCACTCGACCCGTAGGCACCTGAGAACCCCTGCTTCGCTTGAGACGTCTACTGCCTCAAGGCTAGCCGGATCATGCCGTCGAGTGCCGCTGGGAATCCGGTGAGATCCACGAGCACGGTCGCGGCCCCGGCGGCCCGCAGTTCGTCGGCCGAACAGGGGCCCGTCGCCACCGCGATCCCGGGCACGTCGGCCGCCTGTGCCGCCACCATGTCGGCCACGTGGTCACCGACGTAGTGGGTCGCGCCGTGCTCCCGCAACGCCGTCGCCTTTCCCTCGGCGAACAGGTCGCCGGCCACCTCGTCGACCGTCAGACCCAGGTGTTCCAGGTGCAGCCGGGCCAGCCGCCCCAGCTTCGAGGTGACCACCAGCACCCGGCCGCCCCGCTGCCGTACCGCGTCGAGGGCGGCCACGGCGCCGGGCAGCGGCACGGTCGGCGTGATCGCGTACGCGGGGTAGAGCTCGCGGAAGGCGTGCACCGCCTCGTCGACCCGCTCCGGCGGGAACCAGTGGGCGATCTCGGTCCGCAGCGGCGGGCCGAGCCGCGACACGGCGACCTCGGCGTCGACGGGTACGCCGGTCCGCTCGGTCAACGCCCGGTAGGTCGCGGCGATGCCGGGGCGCGAGTCCACCAGGGTCATGTCGAGGTCGAAACCGACCGTCAGTTGGCGCATGCTGCGAAGCTACCCGGCCACCCAGACCAGCCGGGACGTCCGATGGGCGCGAGCGGCCCCGGCCGGGCTAGCGTGGAACGACGATGAGCACCTCACTCGCCGACCACCTGCGGGCGCTGCCCGACGAGTCGCTCGCCGCGCTGCTCCAGGCGCGGCCCGACCTCGTCGTGCCGGTGCCCACCGACGTCGCCGCCCTCGCCATCCGGGCCCAGTCCCGGGTCTCGGTGTCACGCGCGCTGGACGGGCTGGACCAGTTCACCCTGCTGATCATGGATGCCGCCCGGTTGACCCGTGACCCGGCCGACGGCACCACCTCGGTCGACGGGGTTCTCGCGATGGCCACCGCCGGCCCGCACCCGCCCGCACCGGCCGCCGTCCGCGCCGCCGTCGACCGGCTACGCGCCCTTCTCCTGCTGTACGGCCCCGACCACCAACTGCGCCTGGTCGGCGGCGTCGACGAGATCTCCCCGTACCCGGCGGGACTCGGCCGGCCCGCCACCGAGCTGGACCCGCGCACGGCCGCGCTCTGCGCGGACCCGGCGAAGCTGCGACGCACGCTGCTCTCCGCGCCGCCGTCGGCGCGGGCCATCCTGGACCGTCTGGCGGCTGGGCCACCGGTCGGCAGCGTGCCGGCCGGCGCGTTGCGGGCCCCGGCCGTCGGCACCGACGACGACCTGCCGCCGGACGACACCAACGGCGGGACGGCGACCGGTTCGCCGGTCCGCTGGCTGGTCGACCATCGGCTGCTGGTGCGGGTCGCCGGTGGCAAGGGCGGCACCGCGGGCATGGTCGAGCTGCCCCGGGAGGTCGGGCTGCTGCTGCGCCGCGACACCGGGCCGCTCGGTCCGCTGCGCACCAGCCCACCGGCGGTCGTCAGCACCCCGCGCGAGCCGAAGGCCGCCGACTCCGCCGGGGCCGGGCAGACCATGGAGGTGGTACGCCACACCGAGGCGCTGCTGGAACAGTTGGCCGCCGAACCCGCGCCGGTGCTCCGCTCGGGTGGCCTGGGCGTACGCGACCTGCGCCGGTTGGCGCGTGCCACCGGCCTGGACGAGCAGGCCGCAGCGCTGCTGCTGGAGGTCGCGTACGCGACCGGGCTGACCGGCGAGGTGGAGCTGCCCGGTTCCGCCGGCCGGTACGGCGCCGACCAGCAGGTGATGCCCACCGCCGGGTACGAGATGTGGCGGGCCGGTTCGCTGGCACAGCGCTGGGAGCAGGTGGCCCGGGCCTGGCTGACCATGACCCGCCAGGTCGGGCTGGTCGGGCAGCGGGACGACCGGGACCGCCCGATCACGGTGCTCTCCGCCGAGGCGGAACGCGCCGGGGCACCTGCCGCCCGGCGGGCGGTGCTCGGCGTACTCGCCGACCTGGAACCGGCCAGCGCGCCCACCATCGACGAGGTGTTGGCGCTGCTCGACTGGCGGGCACCGCGCCGCAGCCGGGGCCGGGAGGCGGCGCATCGGGAGGTGCTGGCCGAGGCGGCCACGCTGGGCGTGACGGGGCTGGGGGCGCTCACCTCGTACGGGCGGCTGCTGCTGGCCGAGGCGACCGCGAGCGAGGACCGCGACGCGGACGACCCGCTCGGGCTCCGGGCCGACGCCGAGGACGGCGCGGGTACCGCCGTGCGGGCGCTGGACGCGCTGCTGCCCGCTCCGGTGGACCACTTCCTGGTGCAGGCCGACCTGACCGTTGTGGTGCCGGGCCCGCCCGAGCCGGCGCTCGCCGCCGAGTTGGAGGTGATCGCCGAGCCGGAGTCCGCAGGTGGGGCGAGCGTGCACCGGATCACCACCGCCAGCGTGCGCCGAGCGCTCGACGCCGGCTACTCCGCCGACGACCTGCACGACCTGTTCCGCCGCCGGTCCCGTACCCCGGTGCCGCAGGGTTTGACGTACCTGGTGGACGACGTGGCCCGCAAGCACGGCGGGCTGCGGGTCGGTTCCGCCGGGGCGTACCTGCGCAGCGACGACGAGGCGCTGCTGGCCGAGGTGCTGGCGGACCGGCGGGTGGAGGCGCTGGCGCTGCGGCGGCTCGCGCCCACCGTGCTGGTGACGCCCTACCAGGCCGGGCGGATGCTGGCCCTGCTGCGGGAGGCGGGCTACGCCCCGGTGGCCGAGGACGCCACCGGCTCGGCGGTGCTGACCCGGCCGAAGGCTCGGCGGGCACCCGCCCGGGTCTCGGTCGCCACCCGGGCCCTCGACCCGTTGGCCACTCCGCGGCTGCCCCTGCCGCGCCTGCTGGGCGTGGTGGAGCAGATCCGCCGAGGTGACGCGGCGGCGCGGGCGGCCCGGCGGGCACCGGCGGCGGTGCGAGGCCGTACGCCGGCCGGCCCGACCCCGGTGACCGGGCACAGCGAGGCTCTGGCGGTGCTGCAACAGGCGGTACGCGACAAGGCGCTGGTCTGGGTCGGCTACGTCGACGCGCACGGGGCGACCGCGTCCCGGCTGGTACGGCCCGTCTCGCTGGGCGCCGGCTACCTGCGCGCCGAGGACGAGCGCACCGAGATGCTGCACACGTTCGCGCTGCACCGGATCACTGCTGCCGTGCTGGAGAGGTGAGGTGACGCAGTGGCTGAGGGCGTGACCGGTCAGCGCAGGCTGCGCCGGACCGATCCGACGATCGCCACGACCAGCAGCAGCGCGAAGCCGGTGCCGAGCGCCTCACCGACCGAGTCCACGAAGCCCTGCTGAAGGACGAGCCAGCCGAAGAGGAACCAGCCGAACAGCGCCACCCCGACGGTCGCGTACGCGATCACCGTGGCGGTGGAGACGGGTTCTGTGGACTGCGCCTGCTCGCGGTCGAGAATCATTTCCTGGTCAACGGTCATGCGCCCTCCCCTGTACGGTTCGGCCCTGCCGTCCAGGGTGACATTCCGGACGGCTGCCGACCAGCACCATCGCGTGACGATCCGGCCCAGTCCGTACCCCGGAGCAGGCGACGGTGAACCGGCGTTGCTGCTGGTCGGCGACTTTCTGGTGACCCGGTCGCGCATGCAACACTGGATGGTCGCCCGTCGGCAGGTCAGCCACCTGCCGGAGCGGCCTGATCAGCCGTACCGAGGAGGGGGTTCCGCGTGAGCGGTGGACCACTGATCGTGCAGTCGGACAAGACGCTGCTGCTGGAGATCGATCACTCCGATGCGCAGGCCTGCCGGATGGTCATCGCGCCCTTCGCGGAGCTGGAGCGCTCCCCCGAGCACGTGCACACCTACCGGTTGACCCCGCTCGGGCTCTGGAACGCCCGGGCCGCCGGCCACGACGCCGAGGGCGTGGTGGACGCGTTGATCAAGTACTCCCGCTATCCGGTGCCGCACGCCCTGCTGGTGGACGTGGCCGAGACCATGGACCGGTACGGCCGACTCCAGCTCGCCAACGACCCGGCGCACGGCCTGGTCCTGCGGGCCCTCGACCGGATGGTGCTGGTCGAGGTGGCCAAGAGCAAGAAGCTCGCCGGAATGCTCGGCAACAAGATCGACGACGACACCGTGGCGGTGCACCCGTCCGAGCGGGGCCGACTCAAGCAGGCCCTGCTCAAGCTCGGCTGGCCGGCGGAGGACCTGGCCGGGTACGTCGACGGCGAGGCCCACCCGATCGAGCTGGCGCAGGGCGGCGAGGACGGCGGCAAGCCGTGGACGCTGCGGTCGTACCAGCGGGAGGCCGTCGAGGCGTTCTGGGCGGGCGGCTCGGGCGTGGTGGTGCTGCCCTGCGGCGCCGGCAAGACGCTGGTCGGTGCGGCGGCGATGGCCGAGGCGAAGGCGACCACACTGATCCTGGTCACCAACACGGTCGCCGGCCGGCAGTGGAAGCGGGAGCTGATCGCCCGTACCTCGCTGACCGAGGAGGAGATCGGCGAGTACTCCGGCGAGCGCAAGGAGATCCGGCCGGTCACCATCGCCACGTACCAGGTGCTCACCTCACGGCGCGGCGGCGCCTTCACCCACCTGGACCTGTTCGGCGCCCGCGACTGGGGTCTGGTCGTCTACGACGAGGTGCACCTGCTGCCCGCGCCGATCTTCCGGTTCACCGCCGACCTCCAGGCCCGCCGCCGACTCGGGCTGACCGCCACCCTGGTCCGCGAGGACGGCCGGGAGGGCGACGTGTTCAGCCTGATCGGCCCGAAGCGGTACGACGCGCCGTGGAAGGACATCGAGTCGCAGGGCTGGATCGCCCCGGCACACTGCACCGAGGTCAGGGTCACCCTGACCGACGCCGAGCGGATGTCGTACGCGACGGCGGAGGCCGAGGAGCGCTACCGGATGGCAGCCACCGCCCGCACCAAGCTGCCGGTGGTACGCGCACTGGTCGAGCGGCACCCGGAGGAACAGACACTGGTGATCGGCGCGTACATCGACCAGTTGCACCAGCTCGGTGAATACCTGGACGCCCCGATCGTGCAGGGCTCGACCACCAACAAGGAACGCGAGCGGCTGTTCGACGCGTTCCGTTCTGGCGAGATCCGCACCCTGGTGATCTCCAAGGTCGGCAACTTCTCGATCGACCTGCCCGAGGCGGCGGTGGCGATCCAGGTGTCCGGCACGTTCGGCTCCCGCCAGGAGGAGGCGCAACGGTTGGGCCGGGTGCTGCGTCCGAAGGCCGACGGCCGGCAGGCGCACTTCTACACCGTCGTCTCGCGGGACACCATCGACACCGAGTACGCCGCCCACCGCCAGCGCTTCCTCGCCGAGCAGGGGTACGCGTACACCATCGTCGACGCCGACGACGTCCTCGGCCCACCCCTACCGACCGTCGACTGAGGTGCAAGGAAGGGACCCCTACTACCGTCTCCGGTATAGCAGGGGTCCCTTCCTAACATCTCGGAGCCGAAGATCAGAGGACTCGGGTGATCTGCTCGGCGGCGACGATCGCGTCCCGGCTCTCCGGGTCGGGGTTGGCGCAGAGCACCACGGAGGCACCGGCGGAGAGCGGGGCCAGCAGCCACTTCAACGGCTGGTCGTGCTCGGTGACGTCGACCAGCAGCCGGTCACCGACCCGCAGGTCGAGTTGCTCGGCGACGACCTTCGCGATCGAGCCCCACTCGGCGTAGCTGGTGCCGTCCGGGCTGGCCGCGTCACCGGCATGCAGCACGGGACGGTCGGTCGGGGCCTCGCTGTGTCGCAAAACCTCCACGGACCAGTCGAGCCAACCGGTCGGCACGTCGGTCAGCGGCTCCGGCCCGGTGCCGACGAGGTAGCGGTGCAGGCCCTCCGGCACGTCCTCCAGCCAGTCGTCGAGCCGTTCCGGGGTGACCAGCACGGCGTCGTACGGCCGATCACCGCCCGGCTCCAGCACCGGCAGCCCGGCGGTGGCCCACGGCCGGAACGACACCGCCATCCCCACCGACCCGGCACCGAGCAGCACCGCAGCGGTACGCCAGTGCGGCGGCAGCAGCACCGCGACCCGGCTTCCCGGGGCCAGCATGCACCCGTCACGCAGCAGGCCGGCCGCCCGCGCCGACCAGCGACCCAGCTCGGCGGCGGACAGCTCGTGCCGTTCGCCGGTGCGGTGATCGAGATAGGTGATCAGCGGCCGGTCCCGCTCGGCGAGGCCGGTGGCGGACAGTACGGGCAGGGCGGTCTCCATCCGTCGATAGTCCCTTGCCCACACTCGGTGACGAAATGAGGGCCCCGGCGAGGACTGTCCCTTCCCGTGGTCGGTGCGCGGCTGGCTGCCCGGCGACACGGCGGACCGGGGACGTGTCGACGACCTGGCGTACTTCGCCGTCTCGGTGGGCGAGTTCGTGCTGGCGCTACAGTCCAGGTCCCGGCTGACCACGACCGCCTGGGCCAGGGCGGTTAGGAAGGGTCCCCTGCTATACCGGAGGCGTTAACAAGGTGCCCTTCCTTACTCCGGCAGCGCACGCCCAGGTTCGCGCAGCGGAGCGAGCAGGTCGCCGTGCTCCTCGACCCGGTCCAGCACCTCGCCGGCCGTGTAGGGCCGCGTCGACGGTCGCTTGCCGGCCGCGCCGGCCTCCACCTCGTCCCAGGTCAGCGGCGCGGACACCGAGGGCACGGGCTGGGCCCGCAGCGAGTACGGGGCCACCGTGGTCTTCGCCGCGTTGTTCTGGCTCCAGTCGATGAAGACCTTGCCGGGCCGGAGGTTCTTCGCCATCTTCGACACGATCAGCTTCGGGTGCTCACGCTCCAGTTCCTGGGCGATCCGCCGGGCGTACCCGGTCACGTCGTCGGCGGACTGGGTGCCGGCGATCGGGCAGCAGAGCTGCATGCCCTTCTTGCCGGAGGTCTTCGGGTAGCTGTCCACCCCGTCGGCGGCCAGCCGGTCGCGCAGCAGCAGCGCCACCTGGCAGCACTGCCGCAGGGTCGCCGGCGGCCCGGGGTCCAGGTCGACCACCATCAGGTCCGGGTGCCCGCCGACCTTCCACTGCGGGGTGTGCAGTTCCAGGGCGGCGAGGTTGGCCAGCCAGACCAGGGTGGGCAGGTCGTCGGCGACCACGTAGTCGATGCTCTCCCGGCCCTTCGTCGAGCCGGGCGCGGGCAACGTCTCGACGTGTACCCAGGACGGCGTGGCGGCCGGGGCGTTCTTCTCGAAGAAGGAGTTGCCCTCCACCCCGTTCGGGTAGCGGATCCGGGTCAGCGCCCGGTCGCACAGGTGCGGCAGCAGCACCGGCGAGATCCGGGTGTAGTAGTCGATCACCTCGCCCTTGGTGAAGCCGGCCTTCGGATAGAGGATCTTGTCCAGGTTCGACAGCTCCAGGGTGCGTCCGGCGACGTCGACCCGGAGGCGGTCAGTTGGCATCGTCCACCTCCTCGGCCGACTTGTCCGGCCGCAGTCGCAGGACTCGGGGGAACCGCAGTCGCCCGTCCGGCGTGCGCTGGCCGTACTTGACCTCCACCACCACCTGGGGGGTCACCCAGATCGCGCCCCGGGCATCCTCCCGTGGCACGTCGCCGCCGAACGGAGAGGCGATGGTCCGCAGCGGCTCCAGTTCGCGCAGCAGCTCGCGTTCCAGGGCCGTTCCGATGCCGCCACCGACCCGCCCTCGGTAGACCAGCCGTCCACCGGCGCCGGGCACCCCGACCAGCAGGCCACCGATCCGGCGGGCACCGGGGCGCCAGCCGCCGATCACGAAGTCGCCGGTCACCTCCAGCTTGACCTTGACCCAGTCCGGCGAGCGCACGCCGGGCCGGTAGGTCGAGTCCGCCCGCTTGGCCACCACCCCTTCCAGGCCGTGCTCACCGGCGACGTCGTAGGTGGCCGGGCCATCGGTGAAGACCGGTGGCACCGTCCACCGCGCCGCCCCCAGCCCCAGCGCGTCCAGGGCTTCCCGACGCCGGGTGTACGGCCAGCCGGTGAGGTCCGTGCCGCGCAGCCGCAACAGGTCGAAGATCATGTACGTGACCGGCACGGTCGCCGCCAGCCGGGCCGCCTTGACCGGGTCCCGTACGTGCATCCGCTCGGCCAGAGCGGTGAACGAGGGTCGACCGGCCCGGTCGAAGAGGACCACCTCACCGTCGAGCAGCGCGTCGTCGACCTGTTCACCGAGCGGAATCAGCTCGGGGTAGGCGGTGGTGATCTCCACACCGGAGCGCGCGTAGAGGTGCTGCCGTCCGGCGGCGATGTCGGCCAGTGCGCGTACGCCGTCCCACTTGAACTCGTACGCCCACCCGGCGCCGGCGGGGAGTTGCCGGGTCACCGCGAGCATCGGCTTCAGTGGCGCGCCGGGCACGAACCGACTGTAGTAGCAGGCAGAACGCCTCACGCCCGGTTCCGTCTGATGCGAGCATGGTCGATACCGGGGAAGGAGGGCGCAGGATGCGGGCCATCTGGAAGGGGGCCGTGTCGTTCGGCCTTGTCTCGATCGCGGTGAAGCTGTACTCCGCGACCGAGGAGAAGGACATCCGGTTCCATCAGGTGCACCGGTCCGACGGAGGACGGATCCGGTACAAGCGCACCTGTCAGGTCTGCGGCGAGGAGGTCAGCTACGACGACATCGCCAAGGGCTACGACATCGGCGGCGGGGAGATGGTGATCCTGACCGACGAGGACTTCGCCGAACTACCGTTGAGCACTTCCCACGCGATCGACGTGCTGGAGTTCGTACCGGCCGAACAGGTCGACCCGATCCTCTACAACAAGGCGTACTTCCTGGAGCCGGAGGGCACGGCGACCAAGCCGTACCTGCTGTTGCGGGACGCGCTGACCGACTCCGAGCGGGTGGCGATCGTCAAGGTGGCGCTGCGCCAGCGCGAGCAGTTGGCCACCCTGCGGGTACGTGAGAGCGTGCTGCTGTTGAACACCATGCTCTGGCCCGACGAGATCCGTAAGCCGGCCTTCGGCTTCCTGGACGAGGACCTCAAGGTCCGGCCGCCGGAGCTGGCGATGGCCACCTCGCTCGTCGACTCGATGGCCGGTGACTTCCATCCGGACGAGTTCACCGACGACTACCGGGCGGCCCTCCAGGAGGTCATCGACGCGAAGGTGGAGGGCCGTGAGGTCGTCCAGCCGGAGGAGGTCGAGGAGGCACCGCCCGCCGCCATCGACCTGATGGCCGCTCTGAAGGCCTCGGTGGAGCGGGCCAGGGCGGCCCGTGGCGAGGGCGGCGGCGGTGGTGCCGGTGAACCCACCCCGATCACGTCCGCCCGCTCGGCGCAGAAGAAAACAACCGCGAAGAAGGCACCGGCGAAGACCGCCGGGAAGAAGGCCACCGGTACGAAGGCCACCGACGCGAAGGGCGGCGGCACGAAGAAGGCACCGGCGAAGAAGGCCGAGCAGGCCAAGAAGACCGCCGAGAAGAAGGCGACCAAGGCCGCGAAGTCCCCGGCCAGGAAGACGGCTCCCCGTAAGACCGCCTGACCGCCGATCGTCCCGGCCCGTCGCGCCCGTTCCCCGTTGTCCCGGCAGCCGCACAATTCCCACGGGTCACGATCGACGGTCGGAACTACGTCGGCTACCAGGTACCGTGTGTCGGCGACGGCGTCTGTAGCCGGACGCACCCACACCTCTCAGCAGGGGAGTCGAGGACGTGAGCGAGCAGGGGACCAAGGCACGACGGCGACTGGCCGAACAGTTGGCGGCCCAGAAGGCGGCCGAGGCCAAGCGGCGGCGGCAGGCCTGGGCCGGTGGGTTCGCCGGGATCGCCGTGGTCGCGGTGCTGATCACCGTCTTCGTGATCGTCGGCCAGCGCGGCGGCGACGACGCTCCCGAGCAGGTTGCCGGCTCGCCCTCGGCCCCGGCGGACGCCCCCGCCGAGCCGGGTGCGCCGGGTGCGCCGCCGGCCCCGCAACTGCCCGAGGGCGCGGACCCGGCGCTCGGCACCAAGCCGAACGTGACCGGCGGTGAGGGCGAACTGACCAAGCTCACCGTGACCCCGCTGATCGAGGGGACCGGGCCGGCCGTCACCACCGGGCAATCCATCACCACGAACTACGTGGGCGTACTCTTCGCCAACGGCGAGCAGTTCGACTCCTCCTGGGACCGGGGGCAGCCGGCCACCTTCCCGATCGGGGTCGGACAGGTCATCGAGGGCTGGGACAAGGGCCTGGTCGGGGTCAAGGTGGGCAGCCGGGTGCAGCTCGACATCCCGGCCGAGCAGGCGTACGGCACGGACGGCGCGGGTGGGCGGCCGGCCGGCCCGCTGCGCTTCGTGGTGGACATCCTCGCCGCCCAGTAGGAGATGACGGTGGCGACGGCGGACGAGCCCGGGCGGACGGCCCGGTTGATGTGGACGCACTACGAGCCGGTGCACACCGTCACCTAACTTCCACCCGCGCGCCCGCGCCGCCTACGAGGCGGCCGGGCTGCGCGGGTACTGGCGGGGCTATTTCGCCGGCCGGGCCGCCCCGCTCGGGCCGACCGGTCCCGCCCCGGTGGTCGCGGCCTTCTCCACCTTCGCCCCGCACATGGTGGCGCGTGCCCTGCCGGCGGTGTGGCAGTTGGCCGGCCCCGAGGAGGCGCTGCGGTCCCGGCTGACCGGCGCGGTGCAGGCCCTCGCCGAGCTGGTCTACGAGCTGCCCGAGCAGCACCTGGCCGAGGCCGCCGAGTTGTTGTCGGCCGCCGCCGACGAGGTCGGTGCCGCCGTCCGGGTGCTCGGGGCCGCCAACGCCGCGCTGCCGCGCGGTGAGTACCCGCTGGCCCGGCTCTGGCAGGCCGCCACCACGCTGCGCGAGCATCGCGGTGACGGGCACGTGGCGGCTCTGGTCGCCGCCGACCTCGATCCGGTGGAGACGCTGGCCTGGCGGGTCGCGGTCGACATGCCGCCCGCCGATCTGCTCGGCCGGGGCTGGTCGGAGCAGGAGTGGGCGCAGGCACGGGAGCGGCTGGCCGACCGGGGTTGGCTGACCCCGGACGGACGGCCGACGGACCGTGGCCGGGCCGGTTTCCGAGCCGTCGAGGAGGCCACCGATCACGCCGCCGCCCGCCCTTGGCAGGCGCTGGGCACGGCGCGGACGGAACGACTGCGCGAACTGCTCGACCCGATCGCCCTGGCCGCCCACCGGGTGATCCCGCCGGACACCCCGATCGGCCTACCCGCTCGGTAGAGCACGGCCCGCTGCGGTCCGCCGGTTGGACGTTAGGAAGGGTCCCTTCCTATACACGAGGCGTTAGCAGGGGACCCTTCCTTTCACTCAGCTGCGGGTGCGGCAGGATGGTGCCCGTGGTGGATGCGGTGGTCTTCGACCTGGACGGCGTGATCGTGGACTCCGAGCCGGTCTGGGAGGAGGTCCGTCGGGCGTACGTGGCGACGTACGGCGGCACCTGGCAGCCGGACACCCAGCGCCGGCTGATGGGCATGAGCACCGGCGAGTGGGCCCACTATCTCAGCGGCGAGCTGGGCGTACGGCGGACCGCCGAGCAGGTCGCCACCGAAGTGGTCGACGAGATGAGCCGGCGGTACGCGCAACGCGTACCGCTGATCGACGGAGCGGACGAGGTGGTGCGCCGGTTGGCCGCGCGGTGGCCGCTGGGGCTGGCCAGTTCGTCGCCGACCCGGCTGATCGCGGCGGCGCTGACGGCCACCGGCCTGACCGACGCGTTCGGCAGCACGTTGTCCACGGAGGAGACGGCACGCGGCAAGCCGGCGCCGGATGTGTACCTGACGGTGGCGGAACGCCTCGGTGTCGACCCGGCCCGTTGCGTCGCGGTGGAGGACTCCTCCAACGGCATCCGGTCGGCTGCCGCCGCCGGGATGGTCGTGGTGGCGGTGCCGCACGGGTCGTACCCGCTGGATCCGGACGCGCAGCGGCTGGCGGCGAGGGTGCTCGGCTCGATCGGTGAGCTGACCCCGCAGATCGTCGACCGGCTCGGCTGAACCGCCACCTCGCGGTCACCGACCGGCTTACGGTCGGTGGCATGAGGGCTGTGATGTATCAGGGAGCACACGATGTCGCGGTCACCGAGGTCCCGGACCCGACGATCGAGGCGCCGACGGACGTGATCGTGCAGATCACGACGACCGCGATCTGCGGTTCCGACCTGCACATGTACGAGGGCCGGACGGACGCCGAGCCGGGCATCGTCCTCGGGCACGAGAACATGGGCACGATCGTGGAGGCCGGGCCGGGCGTGGTGAGCCTGCGTACGGGTGACCGGGTTTGCATGCCGTTCAACGTCGCCTGCGGCTTCTGCCGCAACTGCCGTGAGGGCAAGACCGGCTTCTGCCTGACCGTCAATCCAGGCTTCGCCGGTGGCGCGTACGGCTACGTGTCGATGGGGCCGTACCGGGGCGGGCAGGCGGAGTACCTCCGGGTGCCGTTCGCCGACTTCAACTGTCTGAAACTGCCGCCGGGCACGGAGCACGAGAACGACTTCGCGATGCTGGCGGACATCTTCCCCACCGGCTACCACGGGGTGGCCATGAGCGAGATGCGGCCGGGCGAGACGATCACCGTGATGGGCGGTGGGCCGGTCGGCCTGATGGCCGCGTACTCGGCGATGCTGCGGGGCGCGGCGGAGGTGTTCCTGGTCGACCGGGTGCCGGACCGGTTGCGGCTGGCCGAGTCGATCGGCGCCACTCCGATCGATTTCTCCGCCGGGGACCCGGTCGAACAGATCCGGGACCGCACCGGCGGCGTCGGCACCGACCGGGGTGTGGACGCGGTCGGCTACCAGGCGTCCGGCAAGGGTGGCGAGGAGCATCCGGCATCGGTCCTGAACAGCCTGGTCGAGGTGGTCCGGGCGACCGGCGTGATCGGTGTGGTCGGGCTCTATCTGGCGCACGACCCGGGCGCTCCGGATGAGCACTCCGGCCGCGGTGAGCTGCTGTTCAAGATGGGCAAGTTCTTCGAGAAGGGCTTGCGGATGGGTACCGGCCAGGCCAACGTCAAGGCGTACAACGAGTACCTGCGCAACCTGATCATCGCGGGCCGGGCGAAGCCGAGCTTCGTGGTGAGCAAGGAACTGCCTCTGGACGCGGCGCCGGAGGCGTACCAGCGCTTCGATCGGCGCGAGGAGGGCTATTCGAAGGTGGTGCTCAAGCCGGCCGCCTGACCGGCACAGCCGCGCTGGGCGGGGTGGGTTGTCGGGACCCACTGCTCCGGACGTCCGCTACGTGCCCGCATGTCCGCTCCTTGCGCCGGTCGTCCGATCACCGGCCGTCGCCGGGTCGGCATGGGCACCGGTCCGCCGGGTAGGGCAACGGCGCCCACGGCGAGGCGAGGAGGGCGCGATGGGGACGATCGTGTACGAGCGCACCGGCGACCCCACGGTGTTCCAGGTGGTGGACCGGCCGGTGCCGGACCCGGTCAAGGTGAGGTGCTGGTCCGCGTCGCCTGCTCCGGGGTGAATCCGACCGACTGGAAGGCCCGCCGCCAGGCCCCGCTACCGACGGGCTGGCAGACACCAGGCCAGGGTGCCTGCCTGGGCATCCCGTTCCTGACCGCGCACCGCTGCCTGACTCCGGCGAGTACCTGCCGGACAGCCTGGGCCCGGGCGCGTTGAGCGATCACACGGTGCTGGTCCAGGGCGGCGCGGGTGCGGTGGGCATCGCCGCGATCCAACTCGCGTCCCGGGCCGACGCCTGCGTGATCGCCACCGTGAGCAGCGCGGAGAAGGCACAGGCGGTGGACGTGGCGGCGGCCGCCGCCCAGGGCGGCATCCGGGTGGGCGAGGAGGCCGGCCTGCCGCTGCACCGTTTTCGGCTGTCGGCGACCGCCGACGCGCACCGGGCGGTGGAGGACTCGGTCGTCGGAAAGGTCCTGGTCGACACCGCCGAATAGGGCCTGAGCTGGGATTATTTCCCCATCAGCGGGACAGATGCGAACAAGTTTCGCAATACTGGCAGTGCGGGTCGCCCCGCAAGGAACGGGTGGCCCCGGCGCGGTGCGAACGCCGGGGCCACCCACCGGGAGTGAGTCTTCGAGAGCCCCCCCCCTGTCCCTAACGGCGATGATGCGCCCGGAAACGTGACGGCGTGGCCGGTTCCGGCACATCCACGGCGAGAACCCCCGTACTTTGTCCGGGTGAGCATCTCCTGGGCCGATTCGTACGTCGGCCAGCTACGTGCCCTGGCCGGCGACCGTACGCTGATGTTCGTCGGCGCCCGCGCCGTGGTCCGCGACAGCTCCGCGCGGATCCTGCTGATCCGACGCTCCGACAACGGGCAGTGGGCGATGCCCGCCGGTGCGATGGAGCTGGGCGAGTCCATCGCCGACTGCGCCGTGCGGGAGGTACGCGAGGAGACCGGACTGCGGGCACTGCGGGTCAGCGCCTTCGCCCTCTACACCGGACCCGACCGCACCCACACCAACATGTACGGCCACACGTACCAGATCTTCACGGCCGCGTTCCGGGTCGAGGAGTGGGACGGCCGACTGGCCCGGGTCACCGAGGAGACCACCGACGCCGGCTTCTTCCACCGCGAGGCACTGCCGCAGCCGCTCTCCACGAGCGTCCTGGAAACCCTCGCCGACCTGGACGTCTTCGAGCAGACCAACCGCCTGATCCTCAAGTGACCTCACCGGAGCGTCCCCCGCCGCCGCCGTGGTGATGCGCGTTTCATCGTGGCGGTGTAGCTGTTCGCGCGTCGGCGTGTCGAGCAGCCACACTGCCACGATCGGGGGCCGCGTCAGAGGAGTGTCTGGGTCTTCGCCTCCAATTCCTCTCCAGGGGGTCAGCCGAACCCTTCCCGGCCGCGTACGCCCGAAAAGCCCCATGGTGCGTGACCCACCCCGCACCCGTCGCCGATCCGGCAGGTTTGACCCGGACCGGCCCGGGGATCCGCCGGCATGGCACGAGCAGCAGCGGAACAGCTCCGGCTCGCCGACGTCGTGCAGAGCTGGCTCGGGCGCCCGGTCCTGGTGATCGGCGACGCCATGCTCGACGAATGGCGGTTCGCCGACTCCGACCGGCTGTGCCGGGAGGCCCCGGCCCCGGTACTCACCCTGCGGCGCCGCATCTCGGCGGCGGGCGGCGCGGCCAACACCGCGGTCAACGTCGCCGCCCTCGGCGGCCGGTCGGTGCTGGTGGCGCCGGTCGGTGCCGATGTGGCCGGCGACGAGCTGCACGACTGTCTGGACCGGGCGGGCGTCTGGGACCGGACCGTCAGCCAACCGGGCCGCCCCACCCCGGTCAAGCGCCGGATGCTGGCCGCCGACCAGATCCTGCTCCGCGAGGACTCCGGCGACCCGGACGACCCGCTCACCGACGTGGGCGTGGACTGCCTGCTCACCGCCCTCGACTGCGCGACCGAGGAGTTGCAGGCCGCCGCCGGTGGAGAAGCCCCGACGCTGGTGATCTGCGACTACGGGCTGGGCGCGCTACCGGCACCGGTACGCGCCTGGCTGGTCGCGCACCGCAACCGGTACGCCACCGTCGCGCTGGACGCGCACGACCTCGCCGACTGGCGCGGCCTCGCCCCGACCGTGGTGACGCCGAGCTTCGCGGAGGCGAGCCGACTGCTCGCCCGCGCCGGAACCGCCGGACTGGCCGCCGCCGACGCTCCGACCGACCTGCACCTGGAACATCCCGAGGTGGACCCGAACGACGGGCCGTCGGAGCTGACCGTGGGCGCCGCGCCGGGCGGGTTGCGGTGCACCGACGGACCGACCGGTGAGCCCACCCCCGGTGAGGGCCGGGTCGCGATGACCCGCGACGGGCTCAGCGTGACCGGCACCGGGGTGACCGTGAACGCCGACGCCGGAGCGGGCGTCGACCGGGCCGTACTGGCTGAGTCCCGGCTGGCGGAGCTGCGTGCGCACACCGGCGCGGACGTGGTCGCGGTGACCCTGGACACCGACGGTGCGGTGGTGGGCGGCGCCGAGGGAGAACCCGCCCGCAGCCACAGCACACCGGTACCGGCCAGCCACGCGGTCGGCGCCGGTGACGCGTACCTGGCGGCCATGACGCTCGCACTGGCCGCCGGTGCGCCACTGCCGACCGCCGCGCAGCTCGCCCAACTCGCCGCGACCAGCACCGTCACGGCCACCGGCACCTGCGTGTGCCGACGCGACGACCTGCTGGCCGCGCTGGGCCGCCCGACGCCCGGCGGCTCGGCGCTGGTCGGCGTCGAGGGCATAAGCGGGATCATCGCGGAGCACCGGCGGGACGGGCGCTCGATCGTGTTCACCAACGGCTGCTTCGACGTGCTGCACCGGGGCCACGTGCGGTACCTGGAACAGGCGCGCGCCCTCGGCGACCTGCTGGTGGTGGCGGTCAACTCGGACGACAGCGTCCGCCGGCTCAAGGGTGCCGACCGTCCGGTCAACCCGGTGGAGGACCGCACCGCCCTGCTCGCCGCGCTGTCCAGCGTCGACCACGTGGTCGTCTTCGAGGAGGACTCGCCGGCCGCGCTGATCGAGGCCATCCGACCGGACGTCTACGTCAAGGGCGGCGACTACCCGCCCGACCTGGTGCCCGAGGCACCGCTGGTGCAGCGGCTGGGCGGGCAGGTCCGCACGCTCGGGTACGTGCCGGACCGGTCCACCTCGGCGATCATCGACCGGATCCGCGCCCACGGCCAGGGCGGCACAGTCGACGTGGTCGGCTCAGTCGACACGGTCTACGCGGGCCGGGAGGCCGACGCGGGCCGACCGGTCGCTGCGGGCGACGCGGTCACCGTCGGTCAGGACTCCGCTGCGGCCGCCGGTCAGGAGGTCGCCGCCGGTCAGGACGGTGTGGCGGTACCCGGTGCGGGCATCCCGCCGACGACCGGCAAGGCACCGTGAACCGACCGCTCGACACCGGCGACCACGCGGACTTCCGCGCCGACCGTCTGCTCGACGTGCTGGTCCCGACCCGGGACCGGCCCGCCGAACTCGCCGTCACCCTCTCCGGGCTCGCCGCCCAGGAGGGGGTGCCGGGGTTCGGGGTGGTGGTCAGCGACCAGTCCGACGGCGAACCCGGGTACGCCCACCCGGCCGCGGCCACCATGGTCCGCGCCCTGCGGTATCGCGGGCACCCGGTGCTGCTGACCCGTCGACTGCCCCGGCGCGGGCTGGCCGAACACCGGGCCGCCCTACTCGCCGCGTCCGCCGCACGGTACGTGCTCTTCCTCGACGACGACGTCTGGCTGGAACCCGGCACGCTGTCCCGGCTGGTCACCGCGATCGAGGAACTGGGCTGCGGGTTCGTCGGCAACGGTGTGCACGGACTGTCGTACCTGGACGACGTACGCGCGCAGACGCACCGGCACTACCGGGAGTGGACCGGCCGGCCGGTGCCCGAGCGCATCCGTCCGGGTACTCCCGAGTGGGACCGGGCTCAGATCCATTCGGCGGCGAACCTGCTGCACGTCACCGAGGCACTGGAGTTGCCTGTGGGGGGCTGGCGCGCGTACCAGGTCTCCTGGATCGGCGGCTGCGTCCTGTACGACCGCGCCAAGCTGGTCGACTGCGGCGGTTTCGAGTTCTGGCGACGGGTGCAGGAGCGGCACCAGGGCGAGGACGTCGCCGCCCAGCTCAGCGTGTTGGCGCGGCACGGCGGCGCCGGCGTCCTGCCCAGCGGGGCCTACCACCTGGAGTCACCGACCACCGTCACCGAACGGGACGTGGAGGCGTGGGAGGTCGTCCTCGCCGACCCTGGGATGTGAGGAAGGGACCCTTCCTATACACCAGACGTTAGTAGGGGACCCTTCCTTACATCCGGCAGCGCCGTCCTCAGCGGAACAGCAGTTCGCGGGCGGCTTCGAGGACCTCGACGACCGGTACGTCGGTGACGAAGGAGTCCCGGTGCGGGCAGTCGCCGTCGCCGGGGCGGTGCGGGTAGATGCCCGGGGTGCAGTCCACTCCGCAGGCCGGGCAGTGCACCGTCCACGAGGTGATCGGCCGGTGCCGCCCGCGCAGTCCGGTGGCGGTGGTGATCAGGTTTCCCACCCAGAAGATGCCGACCGTGGCGGTGCCCACCGCACCGGCGAGATGCAGCGGACCGGTGTCGTTGGAGATCAGCAACTCGCAGCCGGCGTAGCAGCCGGCGAGCCCGCCCAGGCTGAGCGTGCCGACCTGGGGCCGGACCGGCACCCCGGCCGCCGCCACCACCTCGTCGACCACGTCCTGCTCGGCAGGGGTACCGGTGACCAGTACCTCGTACCCGTCGGCGTGCAGCATCCGGGCCACCCGGGCGAACCGGTCGGCGGGCCAGCGGCGCCGGGTGTCGGTGGCCCCGGGGTGCAGTGCCACCCGGGGACGCGCCGGCTCCCCGAGCACGGTACGGGCCTCGGCCCGATCCGCCTCGGTGACCGCCAGCGTCGGCGTGATCGTGGTCGCCGGAGCACCCACCAGCGCCGCCGCCTCCAGGTAGCGGATCACCTCCGGTTGGTAGTAGACGTACCGCAGCCACCGGTCCAGCGGTGGGGCGTCCTCGGCGCGCAGCCCGGCGGTGACCCGGGCACCGAGCGCGGCGACCAGCGGGTTCGAGTTCGCACCGCCGCCGTGCAGTTGCAACGCCAGGTCGAAGTGCTGCTCGCGGGCGGCGGCCAGGAAGTCGACCATGCTCGACTCGGGCTCGCCGGGGCCCGCCGCCCGGATGCCCGGTGCCGGCGGCACCACCTGCACCCGGTCCACCGGGCCCGGCCGGTCGGCCCACAGCTCCGCGTGCCACGGCGCGCCGAGCAGCACGATCTCCGCCCCCGGGTACGCGGCCCGCAACGCGTCCAGCGCCGGCAGCACGAAGATGAAGTCACCGAGCGCATTGGCCCGCAGTACGGCGATCCTGGCCACGTCGGGCACCAGCCCGGTGGCCGGGGCGAGCAGATCCGGGGCGGCCACGGTGGAGTTACCGGTCGTACTCGCCGGTGGTGACGTCCGGCTGGTGGAGTTCCCGGTCCGCCGCCGGGTCGACACCGCGCGACGTACCCGCAGCGGTGGGCCCGGTGCGACCGACGGTGATGGTGCGCGGCGCGGGCCGGGTCGCCCGGGGCAGCCGTACCCGCAGCAGGCCGTGGTCCATCACCGCGTCGATGGCCTCCGGGTCCACCCGGGACGGCAGCGGTATGCGGTACTCGAAGCCCCGCGTCTCGAACCCGCCGGGAATGCCGTGGTCGGCGTTGACCTCGGCCTCGGTCCGGGCCCGTACGCACAGTTCGCGGTCGTCCAACTCGACCGCCACCTCTTCGGGCGCGACACCGGGCAGCCGGACCACCACCTCCCAGCCGTCGGGGATCTCGCCCAGTTCGACCTCGGGCGGTCCCGGGCGGCCCCCGAGCAACCGACTCAGCTCGGCGCGCAGCGACTGCAACTCGCCCATCGGATCCCAGCCCTGCTGGCCGCCCCGCCACCCCCGGGTCATCGCACACCGCCCGTCGGCTGACCGACCGACGCCGGCCGCAGCGAGCTCGGCGCATCGAGATGGGCGTCCCGGTCGATCCCGACGCCGAGCCGGTCGACGAGTTCCCCACCCAACCAGGCGCTGACGCCGAGAATGCCCAGCGCCACCACCTCAATCGCGATCAGTGCGCCACCGGCGGCCCGCGTGTCGGCGTTGAGGCGTACCACCCAGACGGCAGCGAAGAGCAGGATCACTGCGAGGTTCGCCACGGCGTGGGTGATGCCCACCCGCTTCGCGCGGGTCCCGGCCGGGATGGCCAGCAGGTCGAACGCACCGGCCACTGCGGCCAGCAGGCCACCGACCAGCCCGACGGTGAGGTTCCAGTACGCCACCTCGCCGAGAAACCGCGGTCCGCCGAGCGTGTCGACGAGGTCGAACAGCACGGCGGTGACCAGCAGGGCCACCGGGAACATCACCAGCATCGGGTGCACCGGGTGGCCCAGTACCTTGAGTCGGCTCTCCATGGTCCGGCCTCCACTGCTCGGGTCGTTTCGCCGTCGACGGCTCGTGCTGCGGCCACCCCCGCCCGCCAAAGGGGGACAGGTCATCACAGTAGGCGCGGCCACACTGCCCGTGGCGGTTTCCCGCCTGGATGCCGCCACAGGGGTTCAACTCCACGGGGAGGTTCACAGTGACGGCAGAGATCACCTCATTGGCGGAGTTACGCGCACTGCTCGGCACGCCGGCACCCCGCGCCGCCGACAAGGAACGCACCACCCTGCACGAGCGCGACCGGCAGTGGCTCGCCGCGTCGCCGTTCTGCCTGGTGGCCACGGCCGGGGCGGACGGCAGCTGCGACGTCTCGCCCAAGGGCGACCCGGCCGGCTTCGCGCACGTGCTGGACGACCGGACGATCGCGATCCCGGAGCGTCCCGGCAACAAGCGGGCGGACGGCTACCGCAACATCCTGGAGAACCCGCACGTCGGGCTGATCTTCCTCATCCCGGGCCGCAGCGACACTCTGCGGATCAACGGGCGGGCCCGGCTGCTGCGCGACGCGCCCTGGTTCGACGAGATGGCGGTCAGGGGGCACCGCCCGGTGCTCGCCGTGGTGGTGGAGATCGAGCAGATCTTCTTCCACTGCGCGAAGGCGTTCCTCCGCTCCGGGCTGTGGCAGCCGGAGACCTGGCCAGCGGACCCGCTGCCCAGCACGGCCCGCTTGATCAAGGAGGTGCAGAACCCGGCGGAGACCCTGGCCGACCTGGAGCGCCACTACGGCCCGGAGTACGCCCGCAAGCTCTACGCCTGACCGACCCCACCGGCGGCGGTGATCATCCACAGGTGACCGTCCGGGTCGGCGAACGTGCCCGTGTATCCCCAGGGTTGCGGCCTCGGCTCGGTGACCACCTCCGCACCAGCGTCACACGCGCGGGAGACCAGGCTGCCGACCTCGGCCGGACCGTCCACGGTCAACCCGAGTACGCACTCGCTGTTCCGGCGGTCGGCCACCTCTCGACCACCGAGCACCCAGCCGAAGCCACCGGTCGGCACCAGCATCAGGCGCAACCCGGCGTTGACCTCGAACTGCAACGGCTCGGGCAGGCCGTCCTCGGCCGGCTCACCGACGGTGGGCAGACCGAGGGCGTCCCGGTAGAAGTCGTGGGAGACCTGCCGGTCGGCGATCGGCAGGCTGACAACGACTGGTGCGTACGGCACGGCAGGACCTCTGGCTGTCTTCGCGAGTATGGTGCCGTTGAGTATGGGGTTCACCTGTGACGCCGGTGCCGGTGCGGATCTGGCTACGGTCTTCGTCGAAGGTGACGTCGCGGACCCAGTGGATCTTGTTCTCGATCGACCAGTGGCCACGGATCCAGCCAACCATCTGCTCCGGTTTCGCCTACCGCAGTGGGTGATGGACACCTTCTCGCAGGTCATGGACGAACTTGTGGAGCAGCAGACCAGCCACCTCGGGCGCCGGTCAGCACCGCCGCGACCGCAGTGGCCAACACCGAGGCCAGCGCGTGGGACACCACGAGGGTCACGCCGGTCCGGCACCGCCGCCAACGCCGTGACCAGGCCAGCCCCGCGCTCATCCGGTGACGGGTCGTCCACCAGGTAGTCCGCGTGCACGGCCAACACGTCAATCAGCGGTGATGATCCCACGGGCGTGGTCCTTCTTGATCTACCCAAACTCGACACCTGGATGATCATCGAGAGACCGCGCCCGTCTCTTTACCGCCATGATCCGGCGCGCCTACCCCCAACCACCCACAACGGTCAAATCGCCACCCTGGCCGGAGCCCTGCTCCGCCCGCTCGTCGCGCCAGGTGGACGATCTACGCTCGTTCACCGGCGGCCGCCGCGTTAAGAGCGTGTCTCAGGTGGTGAGTTTGAGGTAGCGCTTGTGGCAGGTCAGGGCGGCGGCGAGGGTGACGAATGCGCAGTAAAGGGCCGGGGTTGCGTTCGTAGCGGATGGTGAGGCGGCGGTAGCCGGTGAACCAGGCGAAGGTGTTGGGTCGGGCCCGGGCGCGGTGCCTGGATTGCTCCAGGTCCGTTTCCCGGACCCGCCCGCCGAACCCGGCGTGCGACTCTCACCGCACCGGGCTCTCCACGAGGTCATGCCGTTGGGGGTGGGCTTGTCGGTGTGGGCTGCCAGGGGTTCGGGATCTTGGTGCCGCGATAGCGGTATCGGGTCACGGGGACCTTCGCCATCTTGAACAACTCGACCCCGTCGAAGGCGATGGGCTGCCACCCTTGCGGGGTGCGCAGCCATCGCTGGATGGCTCTCCAGGTCATGCGGTTGCGGCGCATCACCCAGTTGATCACTCGCCACCAGATGAAGTTCTGCAGGTGGGAGAAGGTGTGCTTGGCGACCGCGTGCTTGAAGTAGTTGGCCCATCCACGCTGGATGTAGTTGATCTTGACCAGCGTCTCCCGGTAGCTCAGGTGCGACAACCGGCGGGTCAGTGACTTGATCTTCCGTTTCAGCGCCTGGACCGGCTTGTCGGCGATGAACGTGTATACATGCCACTTGTCCGTTCCTCGTTTCCGCTTCCAGACGATGCGGAAGCCGAGGAAGTCGACCCCGTCGGCAAGGTGGGTGATCCTGGTCTTGGACTCAGATAGGCGCAGGCCCATCGTCGCCAGAACGGTACTCACCTGGTCGCGCAGGTCCTCGACGTGTTCCTGGTTGCCATGGACCAGGACGAGGAAGTCGTCGGCGTAGCGGACCAACTGCCACGTCGCCAGTCCTTTGGCGCGTCGTTGCCTGCGCTGCTGGCCGGTGCCCGCTGCCGCCCATTGCTCGACGAAGAACTCGTCGAGAACCGACAACGCGATGTTGGCCAGCAGTGGTGAGAGGATCCCTCCTTGGGGTGTGCCGGACGTGGTCTCGTTCCGCTCGCCGAGCTCAGTCATGATCCCGGCCTTGAGGAACGCCTTCACCAGCGCGAGCACTCGCTTGTCCTTCACCCGCGCTCGCACCCGACCCATCAAGGCCGGGTGGTCGATACGGTCGAAGCACGCCTCGATGTCCGCGTCCAGCACCCACCGGTAACCGGCGGTGGCCAGATGATGGATCTCGGCGATCGCGTCGTGCGCGCGCCGGTTCGGCCGGAACCCATACGAACAAGGCTGGAAATCCGCCTCGAAGATGGGCTCCAGGACCAGCTTCAGCGCTGCCTGGACCACACGGTCCGTGATGGTCGGTATCCCCAGCCGGCGTAGTTTCCCGCCGGTCTTGGGAATCATCTTCTCCCGTACTGGTAGTGGCCGGAACGTGCCGGTCTTCAGCAGGGAACGGACATGGTCCAGGAACACTTCGGGCCCGGCCATGCTCACGTGGACAGCGGTGACGCCGTCCACTCCGGCAGTGCGGGCTCCGGCATTCCCGGCGACCCGTTGCAACGCCACGACCAGCGTGGCGGGGTCGCTGACGAAGTTGTAGACATCGTCAAACCGGCGACCGTGGTCGGCCGCCGCCCAACGGTGCAGTTTGATCTGCATTCCCCGTACCCGCGTCCATGCCTCTTCCGGGGTCGGCCACGTGACGGCGGTATCCACCACCGTGTCTTCGGGCATTGCAGTACCTCCCTTGCGATCTCGCTGCCGCCCTTCCCCATGTGACCGGCTCTCCCGGCCTCGGAGTACTACGGCGGCTCCGCCCTCTCCCGACCCGATCGGCCGACGGTGAACCCAACCCGAGGCGTCGTCTCTGGCTGAGACGGCCCCGGGCAAAGCCGGGAAAGTTCCCGTGTTCACTGACTGATCGCTCGACGAAGGAGGCACCCGGCTATACCCCCGCGGCATCGCCACGGCTACCCCGCAGCACTTCACCGTGGCCTCCCGGACCGCCGAACGTCAGCAGCCGCAGGAGTTCCCCGTCCCGAGAGAAGAGGACCAGGACGCACCGCACCCAGCCCACATCCGCCAGGTTCGAGCTGGTAGGGATCGTTAGGAGGCTTCAGACACCGGTTCCTCGCGTATACCTCTCCGTCTCGCTTGCCGGACCCGCGCCATCTGGCAGTACTGGTTACGTCCCGGCGTTGTCGGGGCCGCTTGCCACCCTCCCCGGCACCTCCCGGATCAGGCTGCCCCCAGCTTCACCACCCTGCTGCGACAGGACGGCGGCGAAGGTCTCTCACCTCCACTCGATCAATCAGCGCCTCACGGCGCACCCGCTCGATGACCCACCGGTGCCGGCCGAGGCGGTTGGTCGGTTCGATGCCGCGGCGGGCGATGCGGGGGCGGATGCCGCGTTGGCGGAGCATGCGGCGCAGGTGTGGGTAGTCGTAGCCCTTGTCGGCGTGCAGCTTGTCCGGGCGTCGGCGGCGGGGGCCGCGTCGAGACCTGACGGCGGGGATGGCCTGGATGAGTGATTCCAGGCAGCGGCTGTCGTGGGTGTTCGCTGCCGACACGCCCACGGACAGGGGGAGTCCACCACGCTCGGACAGCGCGTGGATCTTGCTGCCGGGTCTGCCTCGGTCGACCGGACTCGGGCCGGTCAAAAGGCCCCCCTATTTGCCCGCACGTAGGCGGCGTCGGCGGTGGCCCGGGACCAGTCGATCAGCCCGCGTGCGCCGAGTTGGTCCAGCGCGGCGACGTGCAGCCGCCGCCACAGTCCGGCGGCTGTCCACGCCTGGAACCGCCGATGCGCGGTGGCCCTGGACACCCCGAACCCGGGCGGCAGATGCCGCCAGGCGCAACCAGTGGTCAGCACGTACACGATCGCCGCGAACACCGCCCGCGCATCGATCGGTGGCGTCCCTCCTCCCTGCCGACGCCGAGGCGGCGGCGGGATCAACGGGCCGGCCAGGTTCCACAACTCCTCGGGCGCCCACTGCTGAATCAACCGCTCGTCCACAGTAGAAACTATCTACCACGAAGATCAACCGACCACCACCCGAGACACGCTCTAAAATGCCGCTGGTGCGGTTCGGTCGTTCTCAGTCAGCAACCGGTCGCCAAGTCTGAGCCGAGCGGGCAGCGCCGATTCCGCAGAGAACGGTCAGTAGCGCAGCCAGCAGCGCTACCGTTCCGAATCCTGCACCGAGCACCTCCATCGAGACGCTACCCACTCGACGAATATGTAGCGTCAATACACCCAGAAATGCGGCGACTCCCGAACCCACGGCACCAGCAAATAGCAGAGGTATGCCAAGGTTCCAAGTCGCTATACCTAGATACAAAGATAGCCGAGTGTCATAGGTGCCAACCACACCCAATGAGCGTGCATTAGTTAAAAACATTCCACTCGTGGCCAGCGCCCCAGCCAAAGCTAGAATGATGAGGCCAAGGGCACCAAGAGCGAGCACCCAATTGAAGACAGCAGCGCCGGCCAGCCCGCCCGTGATCCACTCCTGTCCGGGCGTCGAAACGTATGGCTTGGAAAGCGTCGCGTAGGCAGCATTAGCAATCTTCGTTGCGCCAATTTTCATCTCGTCATTGATTACGAAGTATCCGCTAGTTGAGCCATCAGCGTCAAGATCAGTGGTCACTTTGAAGTCTGGAGCAGAGATCAAAGTACCGCCACGCAGAAGATTTCCTCGCAGGTTGAAACGGTCAAAGACGGAATCGACATTCTGTGCGGTGGCACCGGGACAGGTTCGCAGTTCGCCGAATTCTTTCAAGGCTACACACGTGCCGACCAGGGTGGGTACGCCACCTATTTCCGCAACCCGCAGAAACTTGTCTGGCCCGACCAACGCGCCGAAGTGACGGCCCTCTGCTGGACTTGACTGCGTTCTCAAGATCAGTAGACTGTCGCCGACAGTAAGCGCCTGCGGTGCAACACCATTAGCTAGACCGCGGGCTTGCTGGACGATCCAAGCTTGTTGTACTTGCACTTGAACCAGCAGGCCCAATCCGACGACAAACGCTGCACAGAGACGCGCCACCATCATTGGCCGCTGGTTCAGCCATCGACCACCAATAATGAGACCAGGTGAGCTGGCGACCCTTCCCAATCGGGCTACCGCACGGCCAAGAAGTGCCGATCCGGCCCCCAGCACTGCGGGAAGGGAGATCAACGTACCGAGCAGGGCAAACAAAAATACTATGAGGCCGGGGGAGTAGCGGGCTCCCCCGTCGCGAGCAGTAGCGGCCCCCCAAATCGAGAGCGCTACGGCTACTGGAAAGGCCGATTGCAGCCACCTCCGGAATCTCGGATTTAGGTGGCGAGGTCGGGTCTCTCCCCGGGCCGCGCGTCGCAGTTGAGTCGCGACGACAAGAAAAATCGCCAGAGCAACGGAACCTATGGCGAGCGCAGGAATCCATCGGCGCGCCGAATCCACGTCTGCGCTGCGCACTAGGTATCCGGTAATTGGTACCCGAATATTGAAATAAGTGGTTGCCAGCGCCACAAGAAAACCAGCTATCGCACCCAGGAAAACCGGCACGAGGGCTTCACCGACAAGGACCCACGCGCGGGAAGATGCGGGAGCCCCCAATGCGTCCAGCATAGCTAGGCGGCGGTCTCGTCGCTCCGAATTGCTTCGTACAGCCAGAAACAGCAGTAGCGCTGCCGGCAAGGCAATGACAGCCAGGATGAGGATATAGATGTCTGAGACAGTCCATTTTCCGAAGCCGTCAACCGTGCTAGGAAAGTAGTCGCGACCAAATGAACTCGGATCAACCCCGAAACCGGATATCGCCACCAGGCCGTCGCGGTTGTCAAAAGGGGTATCAGTTGGCGGACGATGGTAAACAAGCCGTTCCGTTGCAGTCGCCAGTCCCGAAACTTCAATCACACCGCCGAACTCACCGTACCTCTGGGTGAATTCTTGCGCATTCGCAGATTTAAGAAGCTCCGGCGAGAAGAATGACTCGCCGGGCTTTGGCCACCGCGGCAGCCCTGGTGGTGGCATCGCATCGTTCCGCAACGGTGAAATATACAGTACCAAAAATTGCTTGTTGTCGACGGAATCCGCATGAATCATCCAGCGCGCAACAGCAGCGCTCTGGCCACTGTTTTCGACGAAAACCGGTTCCCGCGCAGCGATTCGCTCATCGCTGGCGAGAGACGTAGCTGCAGAGACCACAAACAGCCACGCCGATATCACGGTAACAAAGGTAGCGACTGCCAGCGACCATCGATGGACCTCCGCACCCGCACCCGCACTACGTCCCGATCGATGACCCACGGCAAGTAGTGGTAAGAGACCTCGCATTAGCTGGTCACCGCCGCGTCATCGGCCTGAACTCCTAGACGAAAAACACTATCAGCACGCGCTGCGACTCGATCATTATGCGTTACCACAACCAGTGCGCAGCCGTGAGTTTCAGGAAGGCCGAATAATAGATTTGCAACAAGCTCGGTAGAGGCAGGGTCGAGTGAGCCCGTTGGCTCGTCTGCCAGGACCACGGTCGGCTCAGTTACGAGCGCCCGCGCTACGGCCACACGTTGCCTTTCGCCACCAGACAACAACGCCGTTGGGGCCTCCGAAAGCGTCTCTACTTCGAGTTCGGTAAGTAGACGGCGGGCGCGGCCGTACGCCTCTTTGCGGCGGATTCCTGCGAGCAGTGCCGGGAGTGTAACATTGTCTATAGGACTAAGCTCCGGAAGAAGTTCTCCGAACTGATAGATCAGTCCGATCTCGCGCAGCCGCAGTCCAGCACGATCCCGGCCCTTGGCTGCTGTCAGGTCCTGGCCGGCGATTCGTACACGGCCGGCTTTAATCGGAAGAATTCCTGCCAGGCACATTAGAAGGGTTGTTTTTCCGGTGCCGCTTGGGCCAACGATCGCAGTGGAACTACCCTTGCCAGCCGTCAAATCCACATCGTCGAGGATGACCCGGTCGTTCACCTCGTAGCGAAGGCCTTTCGCTTCCACCGCCAGCACCTCTGGCACTGGTCCTCCTTCATCAGCCGTGGGCGCGGACAGGGCTTCCCTGTCCGCGCCCACCTTAACCAGAACTACTGCGATCGCAGTGGACCCTGGGCTGACTAGCGATAGACCGTCCCGCTACAGGTGTTGGGGCCTGCGTCGTCAGTGCAGGAGTTGAACCGAGCGATCTTGTTGCTCGACGAACCGCTAGACTCGCTAGTGCCGTTGCCGCGCGAGTTGCGAAGCACCTGCGGGGTTCCGGTGTCCCGCTTGTAGTCAGCGTAGACGTCGTTGCTGTCGGCGCTGATGTCCGAAACCGTAATACCCCCCCAGCTATCGTACTCGGCGGTCCTCGAGCCATACGTGCTGACGCTTACAGCCATGGCTGCGGTCGGTGCTGCGAACGCGAGCGCGGCCACAGCTGCCCCGACAGCTAGGTAAGAATTTTTCTTCAAGATTCCCCGATTCTCCTCCGGAGTCATCATCACCCGCTGTAGCAGGCGCAAATCGCTCCGCTACATCGAGCTAAGCATCTCGATGCATCAAAGTCAATCTTTTGGATTTGAGCTTTCCCCGCACTGCGCGGTGTTCTCTTGTCAGGTTGTGCAGCCAACGCTGCCGGTGCCGGCATTCGGCCAGCACATCCACGTACAGGGCAACCTGATGTTCGTAGCGCAGCGCTGCCTGCTGCACCTTCACTCCATGAACGGCTTGCCAGCGTGCACCCAGGAAGCCAGCGAGCAAGGCAAAGAAGCCGCCGGCGAGGGCGGCTAATACTCCAACGTCACTTGGCCTGTTTGCGCTGGTAGTGGGATCGGCGGGCTCGGGCTTGGGATGTTCGTCGCCAGATCGACCAGTGCAGGATGTGTTCTGGTGGGAGCGCCACGGTGAGGACGCAGGGCCATTGCGTGAAATTGGTGACGTTACGTGACTGTGTCGATGAGTTGGGTTGATCGGCGGTTGGCGGTTCTGGTGGCGCGGGCGATGTTGGTTGCGCCGTTGAGGCGGTGGTAGCCGATCGCGGTGTTACGCAGGGTGGCGAACACGGCGGGTCCGGTGCCGGTCCTGGCGCGGTGGGCGTCCTCGCGGAACGTCACATCGCGGACGTGGTGCAGGGCGTTCTCGATGAGCCACTCGTTGCGGGCGAACGCGCCCAGGTCGTCTGGTTGGGCCAGGCTGGCGGGCAGGCTCATGGTGTAGTAGGCGGTCTCCCGGCTGGTCTTGCCCTTGATGGTGCGGGTCCGGGTGATCCGCACCGCTTGCTGCGCGTGCGGGAACGCGAGGCCACCGTCGGTGTGCACGGTCACCGCTTTGACGGTGCGGGTCTCCCTACGGCCGTGCCCCACCTCGCGCTGCTGGCCACCGGCCTGGATCTCATGCCACGGCAACGCTTTGAGCTGTGCGTACAGCCTCGGCTGGTTCGCCTTCGCCGCGACCATGAAATCCCCACCCCGGGCGGCGACGGCGCGGGCGTGCCCGGTCTGCGCGTGCAGAGCATCCGCGACGATCACCACGCCGCGCAGCGACCCGAGCTGGGCGACGACCTGGTCGAGTAGCGGGGTGAACGCCGGGATCTCCTTGGATTTCGTCTCGATCTGGACCTGGCCGAGCACGATCCCGGTCCGGGTGTCGTACGCGGCGAGCAGGTGCACCTGCCGGCCGTCGACAGTGCGGGCACCGCGCAGGACTTTGCCGTCGATGGCGATGACCAGCCGCCACCTACGGCCCGTGACCTGCAGCGGGGTGCTGCGCTCGCGCAGCCACCGCGTCAACACCTGCTGCAACACGCCCGCGTCGATGCGGATCAGCAGCCGCCACAGCGTCGTCGCCGCCGGGACCGTGTCGGCGAAGCCGAGCTTGCGCCACGCCGGGCGGTCGAGGTCACGCACCCAATCGTGCACGGCGGTGAAGGTGCACGCCCCAGCCAGCACCGCGCACACCGCCACCGCCAGCAGACTCGACAGACCGTAACGACGACCCCGCACATCGCGGGGGTCCGGCACCACCTGCAACGCGACCAACAACCCGGGCCGCTCACGGTCGGTGACCGGCGCGGGAGGCGTAACGCAGGGCGTGGTTGGCAGCAGGACCTTGATCGATGATGATGACATGCGCGGGTGCGGCCCTTCCCGGGATCACGACGTTCTAGACAAACCTCATGATCACCGATGGGTCACACCCGTCCTCAGTAGACCCCTGAAAACAGTTCGGCCCAGCTCAGAGCCCCCGCGCATCGACAACGCAAAGACCCTGGTGAGGACGAGGGCGTTGAAGTGTCGGCGGATCTCGGCGATGGTCAGCGCGATGATCTCTAGGGTGGCGTCGGGCCAGGACGATTGCGTAGTCGGCTGATGGGTCGTTGACCAGGAGTTTCGAGGCGAGTTCGGCCTTTGCGGGTGTGAGAAGCGGGTGAGGCCGCATCGGTGATCATGGGGTTGCGACGCTTCACGACGCCGAGGAAGACTTACCCGCCGATGGCATCGTCTCTCATCCCCGCACTGGCCGTAGCAGCCCCCATCTCCGTTGCTGAGGCCGCGCCGGTCACCGACGGTGAACACGGCGGGCTGCTGCACGCGCTCGCCGCTGTTCCTGATCCACGCGATCCACGGGGCGTGCGTACCCGCTGACCGCGTTGCTGGCGGTGGCGGTCTGTGCCGTCATGGCCGGGGCGTCGTCGATCGCCGCGATCACGGATTGGCTGCACGACCTGGATGAACGCGCCCAAGAACGGCTCGGGTTCACCGCAGGGGTACCGGTCGGCAGCACTGTCTGGCGGGTACTGATGCGCCTGGACGACACGCTGCTCGGCACTGTCCTGGCCGGCTGGCTGCGTACCCGCACTCCCGCCACGGTGAGCAGATCGAGGCGGTACCGCACGATCATCGCCATCGACGGCAAGACACTGCGCGGCGCCCGCACCTGCGACGGCCGCCAGGTGCACCTGCTGTCCGCCCTGGACACCACGACCGGAATCGTGCTCGCCCAGGTCACCGTGGACACCAAGAGCAACGAGATCACGTCGTTCGCGCCGCTGCTCGACGCCGTCGAACAGGTACTCGGCACCCTGGCCGGGGTGCTGTTCATCGCCGACGCCCTACACACCCAGACCGGCCACGCCAACGAGGTCACCGCCCGGCAGGCGCACCTGCTCGTGCAGGTCAAGGCCAACCAGCCGACCCTGTTCACACAGCTCAAACAGCTGCCCTGGGCGCAGATCCCGGTCGGTGCCCGCATCCGCGACCGCGGCCACGGCGGCCGTGAGACCCGCACCGTCAAAGCCGTCACCGTCGCCACCCCCAGCGGCATCGCCTTCCCACACGCCCACCAAGCCGTATGGATCACCCGAACCTGCGTCACCGCTGGTAGGACCAGCCACGAGACCGCCTACCTAACCGTGTCGCTGTCCGCAGACCAGGCCCTACCCCGTGACCTGCAAACCTGGATCCGCCGCCACTGACACGTCGAGAACCGCCTCCACCACGTACGTGACGTGACGTTCCGTGAAGACCTCCACCAAGCCCGACCAGGCACCGGACCCGCCGTCATCGCAACCCTACGTAACGCCGCGATCGGCTGGCACCGCATCACCGGCGCCACCAACATCGCCCGCGCCAACCGCCGATCACCCGACCTGATCACCGCCGTGACCAACAGCTACCCGACAACGCAATGACCCTGGGGGTTTTCGGGGGGTGATTCAAAACCCCATCGATGAAAATGAGGCCCTGACCAGCGAACCTGCTGGTCAGGGCCTCTCTCTGAGCCGCCTGACGGAATCGAACCGTCGACCTACGCATTACGAGTGCGTCGCTCTAGCCGACTGAGCTAAGGCGGCAACGATCGCCAAGTGTACGGCACGCACCACGCCGGGGCGGAGCGGGATTCCCCGGACTCGACGGACCGGACATCGGGCGCGTTCGGGCTCGGCACGGCACACCGCGCGGCACTACGCTCCGACGGGTGACCGACGACCACATCCCCCGCGACGAACCGGTCGATCCCCTGCCCGGTGACGGTACGCGTCCCGAGGCCGACAGCCACTACGCGCCCGAGCCGGTGACGGCCAGCGGTCGGGCGGCGCCACTCGGGACGTACGCCGAGGAGGCGTCCGGGGGGCGGGCGGCGCGACGGCCCCGCAGCGCCGATCCGTTGGAGCTGGGCTTCACGCCCCGCAAACCGGTCCCGTGGCTCGCGCCGTTCCTGCTGATCAGCACCGGTCTGCGGACGTTGTTGGCGGTGCTGTTCGGGGCGTACCTGGACAAGCGGGAACTCCAGAAGGCGCTGGACGCGGAGGTCGCCCGCCAGGTCGGGCCGGACGGCGGGCTCTGGCTCGACTACGTGGCCGACCTGGGCGACGGCTTCAACGCCACGTACTCGGTGGCCTACCTGCTCGCGCAGCGGGAGCTGGAGGTGGACGGGCATCGGCTGCCCCGGGCGCAGACCCTGGTGATGGGGGGCGACCAGGTCTACCCGTCGGCCGCCTACGAGGCGTACGAGGATCGCTGCAAGGGGCCGTACCAGGCGGCGCTGCCGACCACGCCGCCGGAGCAGCCGACGATCTTCGCGGTGCCGGGCAACCACGACTGGTACGACGGGCTGACCGCGTTCCTGCGGCTGTTCGTCCGCACCCGGGACCGCCACTTCGGCGGCTGGCGGACCGGCCAGTCCCGCTCGTACTTCGCCGCCGAGCTGCCCGCCGACTGGTGGCTGCTCGGGCTCGACGACCAGTCCGGCTCGTACGTCGACGATCCGCAGCTCACCTACTTCGACGCGGTGGCGGAGAAGCTGGGCCCGCAGAGCAAGGTGATCCTGGCGGTGCCGGCTCCGGCCTGGGTGAAGGCCGTCGACCAGCCCACCGCGTACGACTCGATCGACTACTTCATCCGGACCATCGTCGCGCCCACCGGCGCCCGGGTACGCCTGCTGATCTCCGGCGACCTGCACCACTACGCCCGCTACACCGGGCCGGACGGCCGGCAACTGGTCACCTCGGGCAGTGGCGGCGCCTACCTGTACCCGACGCACAAGCTGCCCGAGCGGATCGAGGTGCCGCCGCGCGACACGCTGGCTCGCCGGTCCAGCCCGTCTCGCGCGTACGAGCTGGCCGCCCGCTACCCCGACGCGGCCCGCTCCCGCCGGTACGGCTGGGGGATCTTCGGCCGGTTGCCGCTGCGCAATCCCGGCTTCTCCACGCTGTTGGGCATCCTGCACACCCTGCTGATGCTCTCGATGGCCGGCGTGACCGACTTCCGCGCGGAAGCCTCGGAGCAGCGGCTGTTCAGCGTGCCGCTGGTGGTGATGGTGCTGGTGACCGTGCTCGCGGCGGCCATGTTCGCCAAGCCGCCCAGCTCCAGCGGCAAGCGGCACGTCCGACACTGGCTGCTGGGTGTCGGGCACGGGCTGGCCCACGTCGGGTTGGCCGCCGCCGGCACCTGGGCATGGCTGTCGCTGCCCTTCCACGACTGGCCGTGGCCGCTGCCCGCGGTGGCCGCCGCCGCGGTCTACCTGCCGGTGATCGGTCTGGTGGCCAGTCAACTGGTGGCCGGGTACCTGCTGGTCGCGAGCGCGTCCGGGGTGAACGTCAACGAACTCTTCGCCGGGCAGGGCATTGAGGACGCGAAGGGCTTCGTCCGGATGCGTATCGACCCGGACGGCACGCTCACCCTCTATCCGATCGCGGTCGACCGGGTGGGCCGGCGGTGGCGCGTCAACCCCGACGACTCCCCCGAGTCGTCCTGGCTCGCCCCGGCCCGCCCGCTGCGCCCCCGCCTGGCCGAGCCTCCCGTCACCCTGCGCTGACCGCACCCCCGATGAGGGCGGCGGGCGCGTCCGCCGCCCTCATCGGTGATCCGGGACGAGGTCGGTACGGAAGACTCGGCGGGGCACTGTGCTCAGGTTCCCGGGGAACCCGTCACGTGCCGGAGGATCCTCGATCCGCCAGATGTGGTGCTCGTGCCCGAAGCCGTTTACTGGCTCACCGGTCTCCAGGTCGCCCGGGTAGGCCAATTCCCGGTCACCGTTGACGGCGTGATGGCCACGTCGTTGCAGCTCCTTGCAGACCGAGGTCTTTGCCGGTGCCGGAGACGCCCTCGATCAGATAGTTCCGCACACCCATCGCGGCAGGATAGCGAGCGGAGCACGGCACGCGCCGTCCCGCACGGTCACCGCCGGGGTGTCACACCCTCCGGGCCGGACTGGTCACGGCTGTCGTACGCCTGGCGCGAGCCGCACACGTCGGCGCGGGAGCACAGGGAGCGCGAGCCGTCGGCGTCCAGTCGTACGGTGACGGCGTCGCGGGGGACGCTGTGGCCCACCACCCGACCGTCCCCCTTCGGGGTGGAGACCCGACTGCCGACCTCCGGCGCGGACTCCTGAAAGCGTTGATACAGCGGGTGCTCGTACTTGAGGCAGCACATCAGCCGGCCGCAGGCGCCGGAGATCCGCAGCGGGTTGAGCGGCAGGTCCTGGTCCTTGGCCATCCGGATGGTGACCGGCTCGAAGTCGTTCAGGAAGGTGGCGCAGCACAGGTCGCGTCCGCAGGAGCCGATGCCGCCCTGCACCCGGGCCGAGTCACGGGCCGACAACTGGCGCAGTTCCACCCGGCAGTGCAGGGTCGCCCCGAGATCGCGGACCAGGGAACGGAAGTCCACCCGGTGCGGCGCGGTGAAGTAGATGGTGCTGCGTTCGCCGCCGCCGTCGGCGCTGCCGAGCACGTGGTCGATCGCCACCACCTTCATCGGTAGGCCGTGCTCCCGGATCAGCCGCTTCGCCGCGACCTTGGCCTCCGCCTTGCGACGCCGCAGCGTCTCGTCCCGGCGCAGGTCCTCCTCCTGTGCCAGCCCGGCCAGCCGGGGAAAGCCCTCGGTGTCGTCACTGACCCACTGCGCGGCCCAGACGCACTCCGCCACCTCGGGCCCATCGTCGGTGGGCACCAGCACCTTGTCGCCGACCTGCGGTCGGAACTCGCCCGGATCGAGGTAGTAGAGACGCCCGTACCGCTGGAAGCTGACCGCGCAGAGCATGCCCATGCTCCTCACCCTACGACGCGCGGCCGGGTTTCCGCCGAGCCGGCGTGACCGGTGACCGCACCGCGTAACCATCCATGACTGTCGACTCGACTGACCCCGTGCCACCTTCCGGTACGACGATGGCGGACCGGACGGTTGAATCCTGCGCCACGGACGGGACAGACGGGGCTCGACAGCGTTGAGTGTGGGGACAGACCTGCGGGGGGTGCAGGGAAGTCACGGCGCCGCCGCGAGGGCCTCACCGGGTACCCGCGTGCGGCGCCGTGCTGCTGCCCGGGTCCGCCGGTCGAACGCCGCCCACCATCGGCCACGGGCCTCCGATCGGCAGGGCTGCTACCAGCCGACGCGGGTCGTCGGTCCGCCCGGAGCGGTGCCGGGGCGGAAGCGGGTCGACGCCGCGCGCAACGAGGACTCGGCCAGGCTCGGGGCCCACTGACGCAACAGTGTCTCCGCCCCGTCGTATGCGACGCAGAGCACGGCCAGCACCCGGGCCGCGATCTCGGCGGCGGCAGGGGTGCCCGGCGACGAGGGCCCGGAGTGCGGCGACTGGCGGGTGATCGAGGTGGCCGCGACCACGGAGACCGCCTCGGCCGAGCCGATCACTTCGGCCAGGGTGCGGGCGACGGCGAGCCGGCTGCCCTCCACCCAGTCGGCGAGCGCGTCGGCGTAGCCGGCGGTGGCTTCCAGCCGCCCCACCAGGCTCTCCGGGCCGTCGTCGAGGTGTCGCAGCAGCATCGTCCGGGACTGCCCGTACGCGGCGGCGGCCGGCCCGGACCAGAGCAGCGGGTCGGTCAGCGTGGCGCAGGCGTGGTCGTACCCGTGCACGTGCCGGCGCACCGTGTGCCCGGCACCGGCCAACGGTGCCGCCCGCAGGTCGAGGAAGCTGCGCAACGCGTCACCCGGCAACACCTGCATCCGGCGCAGCAGCGGCCAGACCCGGTGCCCCTCCGGAGCCCCGGCGGCGAGCAGGGTGTCGACCCGGCGCAGCAGATCGATCCCGGGCTCGGTGAGCCGGTCCAGCGTGTCCATCACCTCTCCCCGGCCAGCCGGCGGGAGGCGGCGGAGTCCGTGTCGGCGTACCGGTCGGCGGCCTGGCGCAGTGCGGTCGCCGTGGCGGTCAGCTGGGCGGCGGCGGCGTGCGCCTCGCGGGCCCGGTCGCCGGTGGCGGCGATCCACTGCCGGTGCAGTGCCCGCCCGATCTCGCCGGGCCGCCCCGGCGCGTCCGCGCCGAACGAGACCTGCGCGGGGTCGGCGGCGGTGACCGAGCGGGACAGCGCGGTCAACGTGGCGCTCGCTTCGTCGAGGCGTGCGGCCAGGGCACGAAGGGTGTCCATCTCACGCCCCCGTCAGTGGCTGGTAGGCGGTGAACGTCTCGTTGTGCAGCTTCTCCCTGGCCCACTGGGCGGCGTCCGCCGCGGCGGCCACGGCGGCTCGCACCGAACCGGCGACGTCGCGCGGCTGGCGGGTGTGCAACGGGCCGAGAAAACGCACGTCGGTGATCCGGCCACCGGCGGTCACCACCACCTCGACCAGACCGTCCGGCGACCGGACGGTGACCTCGACCGTCGCCACGGCCTGGTCGAACTCGGCCTGGAGGGACTCGATCCGGCGGTAGCGTCGGACCGCCTCCTCGATCCACGCCTCGTCGATCTCGCCCCGCGGCATCAGCGGACTCCTCCCCAGCCGTCCTCACTGTGCGTACTACCACCGTCACCACGGCACACCGGACCGTACCGCACCAGAATTGGGCGTGTCGATGCCTGCGCGGATCCCGGGACTGACCGGTCCGTCAGGACGCGGTATCCGGCGGGACGCGTGCCGGGTTCAGCCCTTCCAGAGGGCGAGCATCATCGCCTCGACCGCGATCCGGGGCTTGACGTTGGCCTCGATCGCGGACCGGCAGGCGAGCACCGCCTCCAGCCGCCGCAACGCCCCCTCCGCCTGCCACTTACGGGCACCGGCGTCGGCCAGGTCGGCGGTGTCGGTGTGCACCGGCGCCACCGGCGCACCCCACGCGACGGCGAGGGCGTCCCGATAGAAGGCGGCCAGGTCGACCAGGGCCCGGTCCAGCGCGTCCCGCTGGGCCCGGGTCGCCCGGGACTTCTGACGGCGTTCCAGGTCCTTCAACTGGCCGGCGGAGCCCCGGGCGGCACCCGCCGCGCCCCGGCCGGTGCCACCCGCGCCGAGCGCGGTCTCCAGCGCGGCGCGCTCCGCCGCGTCCAGGTCGGCCACCGACGCCTCGGCCTCCGCCTCGGCCGCCGCGATCAGCGCGGACGCCGCGTCGAACGCGGCACCCACCCCGGTCAGCCGACGCGGCACCGCGAGCACCGCGTCCCGCCGCGACCTGGCCTGCTGGTCGCCGGCCAGCCGCCGGGCCCGCCCCACGTGCCCCTGGGTGGCCGCCGCCGCCCACCGGGCCACGTCGGGGGCGATGCCGTCGCGGCGTACCAGCACCTCGGCGACCGCCTCGGCCGGCGGCTGCCGCAGCGGTACGACCCGACAGCGCGACCTGATGGTCACCGAGATGTCGTCCGGGTGGGTGGACGGCGCGCAGAGCAGGAAGACGGTCCGGGGAGGAGGTTCCTCCACCGCCTTGAGCAGCGCGTTGCCGGCCGCCTCGGTCAGCCGGTCGGCATCCTCGATGATCACCACCTGCCAGCGCCCGCCGGACGGGGTGCTGGCCGCTCGGAGCACCAGTGCCCGCATGTCGTTGACGCCGATGGACAGGCCCTCGGGCACCACCAGCCGCACGTCGGCGTGGGTGCCGGCCAGCGTGGTGTGACACCCCGGGCAGGCACCGCAGCCGGTGCCGTGGACGCACTGCAACGCGGCGGCGAAGGCGCGTGCCGCCACCGACCGCCCCGATCCCGGCGGCCCGGTGAAGATCCACGCATGGGTCATCCCCGCGCCCGGGTCGGACGCCGGGGCCGCACCGTCGCCCTCGTCCGGGGACACCGTCGGCTCGGTGGCGTCCGGGCCGACGGGGGTGCGCAGCACCGCGGCGGCGGCCGACGCGGCCCGGCGCAGCGTCTCCACCGCCTCGTCCTGCCCGACCAGATCGGCGAAGGCGTCCGGCATCAGGTCCGCTCCGTCGTCACCAGCTCGGACGGGGATAACTCGGGCTGGACCGAGGTGTCCGGGCCGTTCGCCGGGTCCGGGTGGGTGATGCCGCCGGGGGCACCGAGCAGTTCCTCCACCCGGTGGGCCACCTGCTCGGCGATCTCCTCGGCCGGACGGGAGCCGTCGAGCACCAGGTACCGCTTGGGGTCGGCGGCAGCCAGGTCGAGGAAGGCGTACCTGACCCGCTCATGGAAGCTGACCGACTCGGCCTCCAACCGGTCGGCGGCCTGGTTCCGCGCGGCCACCCGGGACAGCCCGGTCCGCGGGTCGACGTCGAGCAGCACCACCAGGTCGGGCTTGAGCCCGCCGGTGGCCCAGGAGGAGAGCCAGGAGACCTCGTCGACCGGCAGCGTACGGCCGGCGCCCTGGTACGCCAGGGACGAGTCGACGTACCGGTCACTGATCACCACCGCGCCCCGGACCAGGGCCGGCCGGACCACGGTGGCCACGTGGTGTGCCCGGTCGGCGGCGTAGAGCAGGGCCTCGGCGCGCGGTGAGGGCGCCTCGGCGCCGGTGGTGTCCAGCACCATCGACCGGATCCGGGAGCCGACGGCGGTCGCGCCCGGTTCCCGGGTCACCACCACGTCCCGCCCGTGGCCGCGCAACCGCTCGGCGAGCTGGGCGAGCTGGGTCGACTTGCCCGCGCCCTCGCCACCCTCGAAGACCACGAAGAGTCCGGCCGAGACGAACGGCTCGGCTGGCATCAGCGGGCGACCCCGGATCGATCCCCACAGGTCGGCCAGGACCGGCACGCCCTTCTTGTCGTCCATCTGCCCGAACGCGCTGATCCCGGCGAAGATCCCGGCGGCACCGGCGGCGAGCAGCAGCAGCCGCGTCGAGGAGACCGAAATGCCCAGGTCGGCGATCTCGAACTCCCGGGAGCCGCCGACCCCGGCGAGCAGGCTGCCCAGCGCGATGGCCAGGATCAGCACCAGCCGGGTACCGATCTGCACCACGGCGAAGACCCGGCCGCGTACCTCGTCGGCGACCTCGCCGCCGAGCAGCGTGGTGCCGGAGAGGAAGGCCATCCCGGCCCCGGCGCCGACCAGGATCGCACCGACCAGCGCCATGGACAGGTGGAAGGCGAAGGCCAGCGTCATCACCGAGGCGCTGGCCAGCACGATACTCATGCCGAACCAGCGCCGCCGGGACATGTCCCGGACGATCATCGGGCCGAGCCCGATGCCGATCGCCAGGCCCAGGAAGATCGCGCCGAAGAGCAGATAGAACGCGGCGTCACCGGCGCCGAGCGAGTTGGCGAAAAAGCGGGCGGTGCCGATCACGATGCCGCCGCCGGCAAAGGCACCCAGGATGCCCAGGACCAGGCCGCGGACCAGCGGGGTCTGTGCGATGAACCGCCAGCCCTCGGCGAACTGGCGCAACATGCTCTGCTCGGTGCGCTCCCCCTCGGCGGTCTGCGCCTGGCTGATCTCCTTGATGCCGAACGCCACCACCAGGGCGGTGGCGAGGCGGGAGAACGCATTGAACCAGAGCGCCAGTTGGGCCGGCTCGGCCCAGGAGGGCATCTCGCCGCCGGTGGCACCCCGGACGATGCCGTCGCCCGAGGCGAGCAGGATCGCGGCGGCGATCGGGGTGAGTCCGTACGTGGTGATCAGGGTGAGCTGGTTCGCCGTCTCCAGCCGGGCCCGGGGGATGAGGTTGGGGACCGCTGCTTCCTTGGCCGGGATCCAGAGCAGGGTGACCGTCTCGATCAGGAACGTGGCGATCGCCGCCCAGCTCACCACCCGCGCGCCGCTGGCGCCGGTGAGCGCGTACAGCGGGATGGAGGCGAACAGCACGAACCGCAGCACGTCGCAGATGACCATGGTCCAGCGCCGGTCGAACCGGTCGGCGAGCACCCCGGCGATCGGGCCGAGCAGCAACGCGGGCAGCAGCCGGATGGCGATCACGCCACCGAACGCGGCTCCCTTGGCGGTGTTCCCCTCCACCTGCGCGGCGGCGAAGACACTGGTGGCGAGCAGGCCGAGCCAGTCGCCGAAGGACGCGGCGCCGAGCACGATCCAGAGCCGGCGGAACGGGCGGATGCGCAGCACCGAGCGGATCGCGCCGTACCCGGACAGGTCGGCCTGGGCGGCGGACCCGCCCGAAGCAGCCTTCGGGTCGGCGGCACCGCCGCCGGATAAGCCGGTCGTGTCCCGGCCGGATGTCCCGGCGGGCTGGTCCGCGGACGGCGACACGCCGGACGGCTCGCCGTTGAACTGGCTTTCGATGGCCGTACCTCCACGTGCCGGCCCATCGCTGGGCACCTCCGGTGGAACACTCTAGTCCCGACGGGACCTCTTCCCGTCGCGCATGTCCTGCTCGCCGAGCCTAGGCCGCGGTCGCCAACCGGACCCGGCCCGTCAGATGCGAGGGTATTTCGCATTCACCGTTTCACAGTTAGCGTGCACACGTGGCCACCGACAGCGACAACCTGCGTCACCGGCTGGACCGGGCGACCGCGCACCTCGACCCGCCGTACGCGGTGGTGGACCTCGCGGCCTTCGACCGCAACGCCGCCGCGTTGACCGCCCGGGCCGCCGGCAAACCGCTGCGCATCGCCAGCAAGTCGCTCCGCTGCCGGGACCTCATCTCCCGCGCGCTGGCCCAGTCGGGTTGGCGGGCGGTGATGGCGTTCACGCTGCCCGAGGCGATCTGGCTGGTCCGGACCGGGGTCACCGCCGACGTGCTGGTGGCGTACCCCACCGCCGACCGGGGGGCGCTCGCCGAACTCGCCGCCGACCCGACGCTGGCAGCGGCCATCACGCTGATGGTCGACGACCCCGAACAGCTCGACTTCTGCGACACGGTGACCGCTCCGGGCCGCCGCCCGGAGCTGCGCGTCTGCCTCGACCTGGACGCCTCGTGGCGACTGCTGGGCGGTCGGGTGCACGTCGGCGTCCGCCGCTCGCCGGTGCACACCGCCCGGGCGGCCGGCCGGCTCGCCGCCACCGTCGCCCGGCGAGCCGGGTTCCGGCTGGTCGGCCTGATGTCGTACGAGGCGCAGATCGCCGGCCTGGGCGACGCTCCGCCGGGGCAGGCGGTGCTCGGTGCCGCGATCCGGGTGGCGCAGCGCGGGTCGTACCGCGAGTTGCTGGCCCGCCGGGGTGCGGCGGTCGCCGCGGTACGCGAACACGCCGACCTGGAGTTCGTCAACGGCGGCGGGACCGGCAGCGTGGCCGCCACCAGCGCCGATCCCGCGGTCACCGAGGTCACCGCGGGATCGGGCCTGTACGGGCCGACCCTGTTCGACGCGTACCGCACCTGGCGGCCCACCCCGGCGGCGTTCTTCGCCTGCACGGTGGTCCGCCGGCCGGCACCCGACCTGGCCACCGTGCTCGGCGGCGGCTGGATCGCCTCCGGTTCCGCCGCCGGCAACCGGCTGCCCCGCCCGTGGCTGCCGACCGGCCTCAAGCTGCTCGGCGCCGAGGGTGCCGGCGAGGTGCAGACCCCGCTGACCGGCGCGCCGGCCGCCACCCTGCGCGTCGGGGACCGGGTCTGGTTCCGCCACGCCAAGTCCGGCGAGCTGTGCGAACGGGTGAACGAGCTGCACCTGGTCGACGGCGACCATGTGGTGGGTACCGTGCCGACCTATCGGGGCGAGGAACGCGCCTTCCTCTGAGCACTTTGCACCGGGGCCACGGCGAGGTTGTCCGCCGCGGTCGTGGCCTGGGGTGTGCGCGGTTGCTGCCGGTCCGGCGGGCCGGGCGGGTTCCCCGCGGGCTACGTCGCCGGATCGGTGGAGGTCAGGCGGGCTGCTTGGCCGATGCCTCGGCGGCCTCGGCGATCTGGTCGTCGCCCGGCTTCGCGGGCTGCCCGACCGGCCGGCGACCGGCGTCGCCCCGTGCCTCCATCTGACGGTGCAGGTACTCCCGGATCAGCGCTTTCGCCTCGGCCAGCACCCGGTCGTCGCCGTCCGGCTTGCGCCGGAACGCGAGCTTGATCAGAGCGTCCGCCGCCTCCACCGCGATCTCCAGATGGAAGCGCAGGTCGGGAACGTCGGCGAGCCCGAACCGCTCGGTGAGCACCCGGGCCAGCTGGTCGGCGATCACCCCGTTGTTGTCCCGCTGCTCATCGAGCAGGTGCAGGTCGACCACGTCGCCGAAGTGCAGGGTACGGAAGCCGGGAACGGTGCGGTGCATCGTGATGTACTCGTCGATGCCCGCGTCGACCCCGTCCCACCAGTGTGTCAGGTCGTCCGAGGCGAAGCGTTCGTCGAGCCGCTGGAGGTAGGACTCCATCGTGCGCAGCGTGAGCGCCTGCACGATCGCCCGCTTGTCCGGAAAGAACTGGTAGACCGATCCGATCGCCACCTCGGCCCGCTCGGCGAGCAAGGTGGTGGTCAGCCCTTCGTACCCCACCTCGTCGACGAGCTCGGCGCAGGCGTCCAGCATCCGCTGGACACGCGCGACACTACGGCCCTGCACTGGTACGCGACGCAGTGGGCCGGTCGTGGCGGCTGAAGTTGACACTCGCCACCCCCTCTCGACGGATGAACATATCTGCACGTCACGAGTCCGTGACTACCGGTACAACGAGCGGACCTCGATTGCGGTGTTTACCAGGAAGAACGTTCCTGATATGAATTCGGTTCATATTCATCTTGAGGAGCGTGCCATGGTCGGAACCGGACGCACCCCCACCACCTGGTCCAACTGGGGCGGCAACCAGCACAGCGTGGCAACCGCCGTCCTGCGCCCGTCGTCCGTCGCCGAGGTGGCCGAGCAGGTGCGCTCCGCCACCGCCGCCGGTGAGCGGATCCGGCCGGTCGGCAGTGGACACTCCTTCACCCCCGTCGCGGTCGCCGACGGCCGGCGGATGGACCTGAGACGACTCGCCGTCGACGTACAGGTGGACGCCGATCGACGCCTCGTCACCGTACCGGCCGGGATGACGCTGCGGGAGTTGAACGCGCTACTCGCCACCCACCGCCTGGCGCTGCCGAACCTCGGCGACGTCGACGCGCAGACCGTGGCCGGCGCGATCTCCACCGGTACCCACGGCACCGGCGCCGGCCACGGCGGACTGGCCACCTTCGTCGAGGCGCTGACCCTGGTCACCGGAACCGGCGAGATCCTGCGCTGCTCCGCAGACCAGCACCCCGACGTGTTCGACGCGGCCCGGATCTCCCTCGGCGCCCTCGGCATCCTGGTCGAGGTCACCCTGCGCTGCGTGGACGCCTTCGTGCTGCGGGCCCACGAACGACCGGAGCACCTCGAAACCGTCCTCGCCGGACTGCCCGACCTGATCGACCGGCACGACCATGTCGAGTTCTTCTGGTTCCCGTACACCACACGGGTGCAGCTCAAGATTAACGACCGGACGACCGCCGACGACCGGCCGTTGCCCCGCTGGCGTCGTTGGCTCGACGACGACTTCATCGCCAACAGCGTCTTCGCCGCCGCCTGCCGGCTCGGCCGTGCCGCGCCGGCCCTGGCCCCGCCGATCAGCGCCATCAGCGCGCGGGTGCTGAGCGAACGGGCCTACACCGGACGCTCCGACGCGGTCTTCTGCACCCCCCGCCGGGTCCGCTTCACCGAGATGGAGTACGCACTACCGCGCGACGCCCTCCCCGAGGCACTCGACGCGCTGCGCCGGATCGTCGACGGGCTGCCGTTCAAGGTGTTGTTCCCGGTCGAGGTCCGGTTCACCGCCGCCGAGGACATCTGGCTGTCGCACTCGTACGGTCGCGAGTCGGCGTACATCGCGGTACACCAGTACGTCGGGATGCCGTACGAGCCGTACTTCCGGGCCTTCGAGCAGGTGGCGACCGGCCTGACCGGACGCCCCCACTGGGGCAAGCTGCACTGGCGCGACGCCACCTCGCTGGCCCCCGCCTACCCGCGCTGGGCAGAGTTCCAGCAGATCCGCGCCCAGGTGGACCCGCACCGAACCTTCACCACCCCATACCTGAACACCCTGCTCGGCCCCCACCCCACGACATAGCCCCCTCAACGAGCGACGATCTTGGCGGCTTGCGATCTTGGTACGAAAGCGCCTTTCTGGGGGCGCTTTCGTACCAAGATCCTCCGGTAGTCCACAGGGGGAGATCGGGAGTGACGGCGGCGGGCAGGGTGGGTGGCGGGATTGTCGGGGGCGGCAGTGCCTGGAGTCGGGCATCGGGCTCACGGCTCACGGCTCACGGCTCGGCGACGATGCCCCGGGGTGCCCGGGATGGGGCCGGAAGGGGATGTTCGGGTGGGGGTGGGGAACGGCGTTCGGGGGCCGGGCCGGGATTGGGGTCGAAGACTGCCGGATGAAGACGCTGACGAGTTGACCGGGTTGTTGATCGGCCAGCAGGGCGTCCTCACCCTCGACCAGGCCCGCCTACACCTGTCGTCGAAGGCGATCCGACATCGCGTCAGGTCAGGCCGGTGGCGGCAGGTGCACCGCACCGTGTCCAGCGCGCACAACGGCCCGGTCACGACGGCACAGCTGCCGTGGATCGCCGTTCTCGCCGCCGGCCCGACCGCGGTGCTCGGAGGACTCAGCGCCGCCCGAGTCTGGGGGCTGCGCCGGTACGACGACGGGCTCGTCCATGTGCTGTTACCGGCCCGGCACCAGATCCGCTCGATGCCGCCCGGCATCCGGGTCCACCGCACCACCGTCCTGCCGGACGAGGACGTCCTCGCCATCGGCCATCCACGCCGTACGATGCCGGCCCGGTCGATCGTCGACGCGGCCCATTGGGCGACCAGTGATCATCAGGCCCGGGCCATCATCGCCGCCGGATTCCAGCAACGTCTCACCGTCGGCGACGACGTGCGGCGCATACTCGACCGGCTGCCGCGGGCGCGGCGGCGCAGCCTGATCGCGCAGACCTCCATCGACTCGGCGGGAGGCACGCACTCCTTGCCGGAACTGGAGTTCCTCGGTCTGGTACGCCGAGCCGGGTTGCCCGAGCCGTCTCGGCAGACGGTCCGGCGGGACGCCGCTGGTCGACGCCGCTACCTGGGGACGCCTGGTTCGAAGAGTGGCGAGTACACGTGGAGATCGACGGCGGCCAGCATCTCGACCCGGCCACCGCGTGGGCGGACATGCGGCGACAGAACGACCTGTGGCAGTACGGCGACCGAGTGCTCCGCTTCCCTGCCTGGGCCATCCGCCAATCCCCCGGCGAGGTCGTCCACCAACTCCGCGCCGCCCTACTCGCCGCAGGCTGGCGCCCCACCTCCACGCCCTGATCCTGCTGGGCCCACAGCACCGATCCCGCCGGTCCGCTGACACCGATCTTGGTGAGCGCCATACCGATCCTGCTGAAGCCGCGCACCGCCCCCAGGGTGCCCCACCGATCCTGGTAACCGCCGCGCCGGTGCCTGCTTGACTCCGGCACCGACCTTGGCAGGCCCCGCACCGGACAGATCTTGGTACGAAACTGCCCATCTGGGGGCGCTTTCGTACCAAGATCGTGGGACGAGGTCAGTCGGTGCGGGGGGCGGTGGCCTTTCTCGGTGCTGCCTTCCTCGGCGTGGCCTTCGAGGCTGCTGCCTTCGAGGCTGTTTTCGAGGCGGTGGTCTTGCTCGCGGTGGTCTTGGCGGCAGCGGTCTTCGGGTCGGTGGCCTTGGCGGGCGCCTTCTTGGCGGCGGCCTTCTTCGTCGCCTTCCTCCTCGGAGCCGGACCCTTCGCCCGCTTCTCGGCGAGCATCTCGGAAGCTTCCTCCAGGCTCAGCGCCTCCGGGGTCTGGCCGCGTCGCAGCGAGGCGTTCGTCTCCCCGTCGGTGACGTACGGCCCGAACCGGCCGTCCTTGATGACCAGCGGCTTCTCCGTCAGCGGGTCCGCGCCCATCTCCCGCAGCGGCGGCGCGGCGGCCCGACGCTGCCGGTTCTTCGGGGCGGCCAGCAGGGCCAGCGCCTCGTCCAGCGTGACGGTGAACATCTTGTCTTCCGAGTCCAGCGAACGGAACTCGTCGCCCCGCTTGACGTACGGGCCGTAGCGGCCGTTGTTGGCGACCACCTCGGCACCGTCCGCTGCCACCCCGATCACCCGGGGCAGGCTGAGCAGCTTGAGCGCCTCGTCGAGGCTGAGCGAGTCCGGGGACTGCGAGCGCAGCAGCGAGGACTTCCGTTCGCCACTGGCCACATAGGGGCCGAACCGGCCGGACTTGAGCAGGATCGGCTCTCCCGTCGCCGGGTCGTCGCCGAGCTTGCGCTCGCCCCCGCCACCGAGGAACAGCTCGTGGACCTTCTCCGGGGTCAACTCGTCCGGCGCCAGGCCCTCGGGGATCGGCGCCCGGTCTCCCGGCGCCGCACCCTCCTCACCCTCGGCGACCGGCGCCTGCTCCTCGCCCGGCGTCCGACGCTGCAGGTACGGCCCGTATCGGCCGACCCGCACCACCACCTCGCGTCCCTCGTCGTCGCTGAACAGCGGGATCGAGTTGACGCTACGCGCGTCGATGTCGCTGAGGTTCTCGGTGACCAGCTTCTTGAGCCCGCCGGAACGGGCGATGTCCTGGTCACCGGCGCCGTTGGTGGTGCCGAAGTAGAACGCCGTGAGGAAGTCGACGGCCGCGTGGTCGCCGCCGGCGATCTCGTCCAGCTCGTTCTCCATGCTGGCCGTGAAGTCGTAGTCGATCAGGCGCGGGTAGTGCCGTTCCATCAGCCCGATCACCGCGAACGCGAGGAACGACGGGATCATCGCCTGGCCACGCTTGACGACGTAGCCACGGTCCTGGATGGTCTGCATGATCGACGCGTACGTGGAGGGGCGGCCGATGCCCAACTCCTCAAGCGCCTTGACCAGCGACGCCTCGGTGTAGCGGGCGGGCGGCTGGGTGTGGTGGCCCTGCGCCGCCAAACGCTCGGCGGTCAGCGGCTGGTCCTTCACCAGGTTGGGCAGCCGGCGCTCGGCGTCCTCGGCCTCGGCGTTCTCGTCGTCGCTGGACTCGACGTACGCGCGCAGGAAACCCGGGTCGGTGATCGTCTTGCCGGTCGCGCCGAAGTCGGCCTCCTCGCCGCCGACGGTGGTGGCCCGGATCCGCACCGAGACGCTGGAACCGACCGCGTCGGTCATCTGCGAGGCGATGGTGCGCCGCCAGATCAGCTCGTAGAGCTTGAACTCCTCGACCGACAACTCCTTGGCCACCTCACCCGGGGTGCGGAAGTTGTCCCCCGCCGGGCGGATCGCCTCGTGCGCCTCCTGCGCGTTCTTCACCTTGCCGGTGTAGCGGCGCGGCTCCGGCGGCACGCTGCGCTCGCCGTACAGCTCGACGATCTGCTGGCGGGCCGCCGCGATGGCGGTGTCCGACAGGCTCACCGAGTCGGTACGCATGTAGGTGATGTAGCCGTTCTCGTAGAGCCGCTGCGCGGTACGCATCGTCTGCTGGGACGAGAACCGCAGCTTGCGGGCCGCCTCCTGCTGGAGCGTGGAGGTGATGAAGGGCGCGTACGGGCGGCGGCGGTAGGGCTTCTCCTCGACCCGGGTGACGGTGAACGGTCGCCCTTCGAGGCGGGCCGCGAGCCCCCGCGCACCGCTCTCGTCGAGGTGCACCACGCCGGCACCGGCGCGCACCCGGCCGGTGGTGGGCTCGAAGTCCTTGCCGGTGGCGATCCGGTCGCCGTTCAGCGCGACCAGAGTGGCGTTGAAGCTGCGCGGTCCCTCGCCGACGTTCGTCACGGCGAGGGTGGCCAGGATGTCCCAGTACTCGGCGGTGCGGAAGGCCATCCGCTGCCGCTCGCGTTCGACCACGATCCGGGTCGCCACGGACTGCACCCGGCCCGCCGAGAGCCTCGGCATGACCTTCTTCCACAGCACCGGGGAGACCTCGTAGCCGTAGAGGCGGTCGAGGATGCGCCGGGCCTCCTGGGCGTCGACCAGGTCACGGTCGATCTCCCGGGGGTTGGCCACCGCCGCCTGGATCGCCGGCTTGGTGATCTCGTGGAAGACCATCCGCCGGACCGGCACCTTCGGCTTGAGCGTCTCCACCAGGTGCCAGGCGATCGCCTCGCCCTCGCGGTCCTCGTCCGTCGCCAGGAAGATCTCGTCGACCTCCTTGGCCAGCTTGGTCAGCTTGCTGATCTGCTGCTTGCGGTCGGCGGAGACGACATAGAGGGCGTGGAAGCCGTTGTCGACGTCGACGCCGAGCCGGGCCCAGGACTCGCCCTTGTACTTGGCCGGAACGTCGGCGGCGTTACGCGGCAGGTCGCGGACGTGCCCGAAGCTGGCCTCCACGACGTACCCCGGGCCGAGGTAGCCCGAGATCGTCTTGGCCTTCGCCGGGGACTCGACGATGACCAGACGGGTGGTTCCAGCTTTGCTCGGCACGTCTGCTTCGACCTCTTTCCTGCTCAGGGCCGCACCAGCGCCCGGTTCTGGGCGCACTCGACCCACCGATACCCAACGGTCCGGATGTCCAACGTAACGCGCCGTCCGTGTTTCGGGTTTCGCGGGCGACAATTCGCTCGGGACGATCTGTGGTCGCGCCGGACGGCGTCACCGTACACCCTGAGTAGGGCATGGAACGGGTCACTGTGATCAGGGCAGCCCCTCGGTGGAGGTGCTACCCGGCCGATTCTCCCTGTGTTCCCCGACGCCCGACTGTCCCCGATCGGACAGCCGGCGGGGGATCAGGCGCGGGTCGGCCAGGTGCCGGGCGGGGCCGCCTCCGGATGCTCGCCGACCAGCTCCGCGAGCCGCAGCACCCGACGTCGGCCGGCGATCCGGTACGCCGGTCCGCCCGTTTCGGGCCCGAGCAGGTCGCCGGAGAGCCCGACCGCGCTCAGTGCCGCGCCGACCGCCGCCCACCGGCCCGGATCGGTGCCGCCGAGCCGAAGGACGAAGTCGGGCGTTTCGGTTACCCCAGCAGCCGCCAGCCAGAGCCGCAGCCGACGACCGTCGAGCTGGAAGCCGGGGGGCGGGTGCTGGGTCGGGCCGCGCAGCCAGGCCGCCGCCAGCGGCACGATCGTCCGGGTGTACGCCGTCCGCACCGCGTACCGCCGGTCCCCGGTCGGCTCCCAGCTCGCCCGCACGCCCCGACGGCCCAGCTCGGCGACGAGCACGTGCACCCGCCAGGCGGCGTCCACCACCACCGTCAGGCGGGCGGTCCCGCCCATCCGGTGCACCTCGCCCGGCCCGGCGAGCAGCCCGGCCAGGTCGGCGACGCCCGGCTCCCCGGTCTCCGCGCCGAAGAAGACGAGTTGCCGCTCGTCGGTGGCGCCCCGGTCGGGCACCGCAGGGCGTTCGGCCGGCTCGCCGCGTCGGCGTGTCGCCGGACCGGCCGGGTCGGGCACCGGGAAGGTCACCGGCAGCGGTGGGGCCGCCGGTGTCTCTCCGGAACCGCTCAACGGCATTCAGGGACCTCGTCGAAGGCGCGCTTCAACTCCTCCGAGTTGAGCCGGCTGGTGTCCAGCGCGCTGGCGTCGTACTCCTGCTGAAGGGTCTCCACGGCGGACCGGACGCCGTCGTAGAAGGCACCGGCCTCACCGATGCCGAGCCCGTCGATGGTGGTGCGGGCCCGGCCGTAGGCGTCCCGCATCGACGCGAGCGCGGCCCGGAAGCCGGCGGAGACCTCCTCGCCCTGCTCGACCTTTGGCACGCCGGCCTGCTCCACCTTGTGCCGCGCGGTCTCGCTGGCCTCCTCGGCACCGGCGAAGAGGCGAACCAGGTTCTCCTTGGCCTGCGCGGGGGTGGTCTGTGCGGTCATCTGCTCGTTGGTGCTGCTGGTCAGCTTGCTGATCTCGGCCCGCCACGGGCTCAGCGCGGTGCACACCGACGCCGCCCAGGCCCGAGGGCTCGGGCCGCTGGAGCCGCAGGCGGCCAACAGGACCAGCGTAGCCAGGACCACCGTGAGCTTTCCGGCGGTCGCCGCCCGGCAGGTACGCATGCGTTGCAGGGTACGGCTTCTGCTCGCAGTCGGCACCGGTCAGGTGTACGGCCCGTACAGGCGAGCGGTCCCCGGTCGGCGACGAACCGACCGGGGACCGCGTTACCGACGGGCCTCAGGCCTTGATCGCCTCCGGACGCGGGTCCGCCGTGCCGGAGCCGTCGCTGTCGTGACCCTCGTCCATCGCCACGCTCTTGCGCTTGCTGAACACCACCGCCCCAACGATGATCAAGGTCGCCACCACCGCGATACCGACCCGCAGGCCGACGTTGCGGTCGTCGCCGATGCTCCACGCCACCACGGCCGGCGCGATCAGCAGCGAGACCAGGTTCATCACCTTGAGCAGCGGGTTGATGGCCGGGCCGGCGGTGTCCTTGAACGGGTCGCCGACGGTGTCGCCGATGACGGTCGCGGCGTGTGCGTCGGAGCCCTTGCCACCGTACGCGCCGTCCTCGACCATCTTCTTGCTGTTGTCCCAGGCGCCGCCGGAGTTGGCCAGGAAGACCGCCATCAGCGTGCCCGCCCCGATCGCACCGGCCAGGTACGACGCCAGCGCGCCGGGACCGAGGCCGAAGCCGACCGCGATCGGTGCCAGGATCGCCAGCAGACCCGGCGTCAGCAACTCGCGCTGCGCGTCCCGGGTGCAGATGTCGACCACCTTGCCGTACTCCGGCCGCTGGGTGCGGTCCATGATCCCGGGCAGCTCGCGGAACTGCCGGCGGACCTCCATCACCACGGCACCCGCCGAGCGGGAGACCGCGTTGATGGCCAGGCCGGAGAAGAGGAACACCACGGCCGCACCGATGATCAGCCCGACCAGGTTCTGCGGGTTGGCCACGTTCAGCGCGTTGAGGATCTCGTCACCGACGTCGGTCACCCCGGCGTCGGCGTACGCGATGCGCAGCGTGTCGGTGTAGGAGCCGAACAGCGCGGTGGCGGCCAGCACGGCGGTGGCGATCGCGATGCCCTTGGTGATCGCCTTGGTGGTGTTGCCGACAGCGTCCAGCTCGGTGAGCGTCCGGGCGCCGTGCTCGTCGATGTCGCCGGACATCTCGGCCACGCCCTGGGCGTTGTCGGAGATCGGGCCGAAGGTGTCCATCGCGACGATCACGCCGACGGTGGTCAGCAGACCGGTACCGGCCAGCGCCACGGCGAACAGCGACAGGGTGATCGAGCCGCCGCCCAGCAGGAAGGCACCGAAGACGCCGGCGGCGATGAGCAGCGCCGAGTAGACCGCCGACTCCAGGCCGACGCTGATGCCGGCCAGGATGACGGTGGCCGCGCCGGTCTGCGAGCTCTTGCCGATGTCCTGCACCGGACGGCGGTTGGTCTCGGTGAAGTAGCCGGTCAGCGCCTGGATGGCGGCAGCGAGCACGATACCGATGACGACGGCGCCGATGACCACGCCGCGCGGGCCGAACGGCGGGTCGCCGCCGTCCACACCGAGGGTGTCGCGCCAGTTGTCACCGAGCTGCGCCGCCCAGGACGGCTGCAGGTAGGCGAAGGCGGCCACCGCGACCAGCACCGCCGAGATCACCGCGGAGAGGTAGAAGGCCCGGTTGATCGCGGTCAGACCGTTGCGATCCGAGGCGCGCAGCCGGGTGATGAAGACGCCGATGATGGCAACGAGCACGCCGATCGTGGAGATGATCAGCGGGAGCACCAGGCCGTCGGTGCCGAACGCGGCGCGGCCCAGGATCAGCGCGGCGACCAGGGTGACCGCGTACGACTCGAACAGGTCGGCGGCCATGCCGGCGCAGTCGCCGACGTTGTCGCCCACGTTGTCGGCGATGGTGGCGGCGTTGCGCGGGTCGTCCTCGGGGATGCCCTGCTCGACCTTGCCGACCAGGTCGGCGCCGACGTCGGCCGCCTTGGTGAAGATGCCACCGCCGACCCGCATGAACATGGCCAGCAGGGCGGCACCGAAGCCGAAGCCCTCCAGCACCGTCGGCGCGTCACCCCGGAAGATCAGCACGACCAGCGCGGCACCGAAGAGGCCGAGGCCGACGGTGAGGAAGCCGACCACGCCACCGGTCCGGAAGGCGATCTTCATGGCCGCTTCCCGGCCGCCTTCGCGTTCCCGGGCGGCGGCGGCCACGCGCAGGTTGGCGCGGGTGGCCAGCCACATGCCGGCGCCACCGATGAAGGCGCTGAACAGCGCGCCGACCACGAAGAAGAGCGAGCGCCCGATCTTCACCGCGGTCTCGTTGCCGTCGGTGTCGTGCACCGGCAGCAGGAACAGCAGGACCACGGCGATCACCACGAAGATCGCCAGAGTCCGGAACTGCCGGATCAGGTAGGCCGAGGCGCCCTCTTGCACGGCCCCGGAGATCTCCTGCATGTTGGTGGTGCCCTTGCCGGCGGCCAGCACGGTCTTCGTCAACGCGGCGGCGAAGGCGAGCGCGACCAACGCGATCACCGCGGCGATGACGACATACGTGACATTGGCTCCGGTTAGGGAGATCCCGCCGCCCTCGGCGGCCAAGGTGTCGGACATCTGTGTCCTCCTGTGCCGAACAACGCACCGGCCGGTGCCTGTATGCGAATTCGCAAGTGCACGCCACCCACCCGGCAAAAACCTTCGACGGACGCCCATCTGCGCTGGCTGCCCGGTGGATCACTTGCTGACAACCCGGGTACTGTAGCCCTCCGCAGTGTTTGAGGTCACACCGAGGTGGCACCATCGGCCGATGATCTTCGTCGGTACGTATTCAGCTTGAGGTGAGTGGGGGGCCGGTTGTCCACTCTGGTCGATCGGCTGACATGATCATGGGGTGTCGTCCGTCCCGCAGGTCCCGCTCTCGTACGAGGATCTGGTCGCGATGCTGGTTGAGCTGCGGGAACGGGTTGATCGGTTGGAAGCCGAGAACGCTGAACTGAAACGCCGGTTGGGGATGAACTCCTCGAACTCGTCGAAGCCTCCCTCGTCGGACGGTCCGGGCCGTCCGGCCCGGCAGCCGGGTAAAGGCAGTGGGCGGCGGCGGGGCAAGCAGCCGGGAGCGCCGGGATGGACCCTCGAACTGGTCGCGGATCCGGATGAGGTCATCGAGCACCGGCCACAGCGGTGTGGCCATCCGGGTTGTGGGGCTCCGCTGGGTGATGGGCGTGAGTACGGGCGGCAGCGCCGGCAGGTGATCGAGCTGCCCGAGCGGCGGTCGGTGGTCGTTGAGCACCAACTGGTCGCGGTTGAGTGCGGCGGGTGCGGGCAGGTCAGCGAGCCGGTGGCACCCGGCGGGGTGTCCGGGCGGGTGCAGTACGGCGTCGGTGTCAAGGCCGCCGTCGTCTACGCGCGGGCCGTCCAGTTCCTGCCCTTCGCCCGGGCCGCCGCGCTGTTGGGTGATCTGCTCGGGGTGCGGGTGTCGACCGGGTTCGTGCACCAGGTGGTCGGTGAGGCGGCCCGCAGGCTCGGGCCGTTCGTGTCCCGCACGGCCGCGTTGCTGCACGTCCAGCAGGTGCTGCACGCCGATGAGACCCCGGCAAGGGTCGACGGCGGCTTCAAGTACGTGCACGTGGCCTGCACCCCTGAGCTGACCTTGTTCCACGTCGGCGGCCGCAGCAAGGCCGACATCGACGCCGGGAAGGTCCTGCCCGGGTTCACCGGCACCCTCGTGCGTGACGGCTACGCCGCCTACCGCCACCTGGCCGACGCCGATCACGCCTGGTGCGGAGCACATCTGATCCGCGATCTGCGCGGCGTGCACGAGTCCGACCCGGCCGGCCAGCAGTGGGCCGAGGTGATGGCGCAAACCCTGCTGATGGCCAAGAAGATGACCGAGCAGGCCGTCACCGCGGGCCGGGACGCACTGTCAGCCGACGAGATCAGTCACATCCGTGCCTGTTACGCCGGGGCCCTCGCTTACGGCCGCCAGCAGAACCCGCCCGATCGTGACGGCAAGCCGTCACGAGCCGGCACGCTGGTCGAACGCTTCACCGCCCACCGCGACATGATCCTACGGTTCACCGTCGATCTGGCCGTGCCCTTCACCAACAACCAGGCCGAACGCGATCTCCGCCCGGTCAAACTCCAACAGAAGATCTCCGCGACCTGGCGCACCCTGCAAGGCCTGGCCGACTTCGCCACCCTACGGTCCTACCTGTCCACCGCCACCAAACACGGCAAAGACGCCCTCGACGTGCTCGAACAACTCTTCACCACCGGACCATGGCTACCGGAACCGGCAATATCAAGCTGAATACGTACCTTCGTCGCTGTGTTATGAAACCAAATCTGATATAGGAACGGGTCCATGCCATTGGGTTCGCATTCCCAGGCGTGGGAATGCGAACCCGATGATTCGACGACACGGCGCTACGAATGCCGCAATTCGCGGACGGCACGACACGATCAGCGACCGACCGGCCAGACCATCCGCACCTCGGTGCCGACGCCCTCGTCGACCGGCCGCACCTGAAGGTCCTCAACGAAGCCCGCGAGCAGGGCGAACCCGACGCCGGTGGTGAGGTCGTCCTCGTTGAGGGACTCGTTGGCCAACTGGTCGGCGTCCAGCGCGGCGAGACCGATGCTCGCCTCGATCGGCGCCCGGTCCACCACCCGGACCGCGTACGACCCGGAGTCGGACATCTCGACCAGCACCGAATCGGGCACACCGTACTGGCGGTGCAGGGCGACCGCACGGGTGCACGCCTCACCGATGGCCAGGCGTACCTCGTCGAGCAGCTCCTCGCGGACCCCGGCCCGGCGGGCCACCGCGACGCCGACCAGGCGGGCGGTGCGCACGTGCACCGGCGCCGGGGAGAAGGAGAGCCGGACCGTCGCCATCACGCGCCGGTACCGGTCGCCGCTTCGACCGTGGGATGGAGCGGGAAGACCTGGTCCAGCGCGGTGATCCGGAAGATCTTGAGCAGTGGCTCCTTGTCGCAGACCAGCGAGAAGGTGCCGTCGGCGGTCCGCAGTCGCTTGAGCGCGCCGACCAGCACACCCAGCCCGGTGGAGTCGAGGAAGTCCACCCGGCCGAGGTCGACCACCACGTGCCGGGCCCCGGCGTCGATCAACTCCAGAAGACGCTCACGCAGCCGGGGAGCGGTGTAGACGTCCACCTCACCACCGACCTCGAGCACCGTGTGCTCCTCCACCGTGCGGGTCGCCAGCGACAGCTCCATCGGTCCTCCCTCGCGCAGCCGTAAGCTCTCTGGCATCTAACCATTACCCCCGTCGACGCCTGACGACTCACGGGCGAGGTCCCGACCTGCAGACGCGACGATTTCCCATTTCCGAACACCAGTGCGAGAGTGCAGATCGTGACCTCGGCAGCGCCCGTATCCGCCGGCAGCGGCCCGGAACGAACGCCGGGACCGCCGCCGGGCGAGCTGCTGCGCCGACTGCGCCAGCGGCACGCCACCGACCCGATCACCCACGTCGAGCGGGTACCGCCGCGCTCCGGGATCGCGGTGCCGTGGCCGGCCTGGGCACCCGAGGAACTGCGTGCCGCGTACGCCCGGCGTGGGGTGACGGCGCCCTGGCGACACCAGGCCGAGGCGGCCGACCTCGCGTACGACCGGCGGCACGTCGTGGTGGCCACCGGCACCGCGTCCGGCAAGTCGATGGCGTACCAGATGCCCGCGCTGGCCACCCTGCTCGCCGACCCGCGCGCCACGGTTCTCTACCTGGCCCCCACCAAGGCGCTCGCCGCCGACCAGCTACGCGCCGTCGCCACGTTGGAGATCGAGGGCGTACGAGCGTCCTGCTACGACGGTGACACCCCGCGCGCGGAACGGGAGTGGATCCGTCGGCACTCCCGGTTCGTGCTGACCAACCCGGACATGCTGCACCACGGCATCCTGCCCGGCCACGCCCAGTGGTCGGGGTTCCTGCGCCGGTTGGCGTACGTGGTGGTCGACGAGTGCCACGTCTACCGGGGCGTGTTCGGCTCGCACGTCGCCCACGTACTACGCCGGCTGCGGCGGCAGTGCGCCCGCTACCGCCCCGCCACGGGCGACCCCGGCCCGACGTTCGTGCTCGCCTCGGCCACCTCCGGCGACCCCGCCGCCGCAGCCGGGCGGCTGACCGGCCTGCCCGTGGCGGCGGTCACCGAGGACACCTCGCCGAGGGCCGGGGTGACCTTCGCGCTCTGGGAGCCGCCGCTGCTCCCGCCCGACCCGTCCGCGATCCCCTCCCCCCGCCCGGCACCCGTCGACTCCACTCCCGGTGGCGCGTCTTCCGGCGGGCCGGCCCATCAGGCGACCGATCTCACCCAGGTCCGGCGGTCGGCGTTGCGGGAGACCGCCGACCTGCTCGCCGACACCGTCGCCGCCGGCGTACGCACCCTGGCCTTCGTCCGGTCCCGCCGCGGTGCCGAGGTGGTCGCCACCAGCACCCGGCGCAACCTCGACGAGGCGGTCCCCGGGCTGGGCGACCGGGTCGCCGCGTACCGGGCCGGCTACCTGCGCGAGGAACGCCGGGAGCTGGAACGCGCGCTGCTGCACGGTGACCTGCTCGGGCTCGCCTCGACCAACGCCCTGGAGCTGGGCGTCGACCTGATCGGTCTGGACGCGGTGCTGATCTGCGGATACCCGGGCACCCGGGCGTCACTGTGGCAGCAGGCCGGGCGGGCCGGGCGATCCGGCCAGGAGGCGCTCGCCGTGCTGATCGCCCGGGACGACCCGCTCGACACCTACCTGGTGCACCATCCAGAGGCGGTGTTCGGGGCACCGGTGGAGGCCACCGTGCTCGACCCGGCGAACGCGTACGTGCTCGGGCCGCAGTTGGCCTGCGCGGCGGCCGAAGCCCCGCTGACCGATGCCGATCTGGCACTGTTCGGTGACGGCGCGAAGGAGACGGTCGCGACGCTGGTCGAGGCGGGTGCGCTGCGGCAGCGGCCGACCGGCTGGTACTGGCGGCACCGGGAGCGGCCCGAGGTCGACCTGCGCGGCGACGGCGGCGCACCGGTCTGCGTGGTGGAGTCGGCGACCGGCCGGCTGCTCGGCACGGTCGACGGCGGTTCGGCGCACTTCCTGCTGCACTCCGGCGCGGTCTACCTGCACCAGGGCGTGTCGTACGTGGTCGACACGCTCGACCTCGACGACGGGTGCGCGCTGGTGCACCCCGAGGAGCCGGACTGGTCCACCCACGCGCGGGACGTCACCTCGCTGTCGGTGGTGTCGGTGCGCTCGTACGTCGACGCCGGACCGGTCGGACTGTTCCTCGGCGAAGTGGACGTCACCAGCCAGGTGGTGTCGTACCAGCGGCGGCGGATCGCCACCGGTGAGGTGATCGACACCCGCCCGCTGGACCTGCCGGCGCGGGAGCTGCGTACCGTCGCGGTCTGGTTCACCCTCTCCCCCGAGTCGCTGGCGGCGGCCGGAGTGGACCCGGCCGACGTGCCGGGCGGGCTGCATGCCGCCGAACACGCCGCGATCGGGCTGCTACCGCTGGTGGCCACCTGTGACCGGTGGGACATCGGCGGGTTGTCCACGGCGGTGCACCCGGACACCCAGGCCCCGACGGTCTTCGTCTACGACGGTCACCCCGGCGGCGCGGGCTTCGCCGAGCGGGCGTACGGCATGGCCTCGTCCTGGCTGCGCGCCACCCGGGACGCGATCGTCGAATGCGGCTGCGAGTACGGCTGCCCCTCCTGCGTCCAGTCGCCGAAGTGCGGCAACGGCAACAACCCGTTGTCCAAGCCGGACGCGATCAGGGTGTTGGACGTGGTGCTGGCGAACCTGCCGGAATGAGCGGGCAGGCATGAGATCCGGTCGCTCCGGGCATTGATGGATGGGAGCGCTTCCATCGAGCGCCATGACCATCATTCCGTCGTCGCCGCCGTCACATGGAGGAGGAGCCGTGGCCGACACCATCGCCGAGACCGTTGAGCTGCTCTACACCATCGATCAGGAGAAGCTCGACATCGACCAGCAGATCGCCCTCGGTACGGCGCTCGCCACCCTGGCCCAGGCCGAGCGGCTGGACCAGATCAACGAGCGCCTCCGCACCATCCACCAGCTCCTCACCACCTGGACCCACCGGTCGACTGTCGACGGCGTCCGCTGACCTGACACTCAGCGCCGGGCCGCTTGCCGAGCTGTGCGACACTCCGGCGCACCACGGTCGAGGAGATTCTCATGCAGCTCGATAGCTTGCAGGCGCAGCGCCAGTTCCACATCCGCCAGCGGTTACGTTTCATGGTCAACCAGTACGAGGTGCACAGCGTCGCGCCGGACGGCTCCGAGGGCGGCCTGCTCGCCTTCGCGCAGCAGAAACGGCTGGCCTTCAAGGAACAGGTGACCATCTACGCCGACGACTCCAAGCAGCAGCCGCTGCTCGGGTTCAAGGCCCGCCAGCGCATCGACCTCGGCGCCACGTACGACGTCACCGACCACGCCGGCGCCCCGATCGGCCTGTTCCGCAAGGACTTCGCGCAGTCGCTGCTCCGCTCGACCTGGCACGTCGAGCAGGCCGGCCTGCCGAACGTCGTCGGCCAGGAGCGCAGCATGCCGGTGGCGGTGCTGCGCCGCTTCGCCGAGTCGCTGTCCTGGCTGCCGTACCACTTCGACTTCGTCGCCGACGGCCAGCCGATCTTCTCTGTGGTGAAGAAGTGGGGCCTGCGTGACCGCTACGTCGTGGAGATCCACAACCCGCAGATCGACCGCCGCCTGGTGATCGCCATGGCGATCGCACTCGACGCGCTCCAGGGCCGCTGACCTCGTCGTCACTGACCTCGTCGGTCACTTACCTGGTCGTCGCTGACCTCGTCGTCTCTCGACGCCCGGGAGCCGGTTCGCCGCACGCCGGTGGCGAACCGGCTGCCCGTCCGCACCGGCCCGCTCTCGGCGTGTCCCGCCCGCACCGTGCCTGCTTCCGGCACCTCCCGCCCGCTCGGCGCGGGATCCGATCATCCGCGCATCGGGCCTGCCCGGGAGGTGGCCGTGGCGACGCGCGAGATCCCGGGCACCGGACGCACCGCCACCTCGGCGGTGACCACCACGTCGATCCCGTCGACCTGACACCGGACCAGCCTGGCGCCGTTGGCGGCGACGAGTTCGGCGGCTCGGGCACACGTCTGCGACTCGTCGTGCAGCGCCCGGCCCGCTCCGGCGAGCGCACCGAAGTCGGCCGCGACCCGCGCCTGCTGACGCGCCACCCGCGCGCTCCCGACCCCCGCGCCGAAGATCCCACTGAGCACGAAGATCAGCCCGACCGCCAGCAGGCAGATCGTCGCCCCGCCTCGGTCACGCCCGCCGGCTCGCCGTCGGCACCGAGACGCCCCACCGGTGAGGCGGTTCCGGCGTCGGGCGACGGTCATGGCCTCGGCTCCGGAATTCCGGGCTCGACGGCCGCCACCGCCGTGGCCACGACGACGAGGGCAGGCAGATCAGTGTCGAGAGCACGGACCGGGGCACGCACCGTCACCCGGACCACCTCGTCGTCCACCACTACGGCCACCTCGGCACCGGGCGGCGCGTACCGACGAGCGCCGCCTCCCGGGCCGCGTCCAGGCAGGCCGCCCTGGTGCTGACCGCGTTGACCGCAGTCAGGCCGACGAGCAGAAGCAGCATCAGCGCCGGCAGACCGGCCGCCATCTCGGCGGTGAAGGAGCCCCGGTCACGACCGGCCCGCCGGCGCCCGGTCACTTGAGGGCCCGGTCGATGACGGCGGTCAGCGCGGACTGCACGCTGTCGGAGGTCAGCACCTTCAGCAGGACACCTCCGAAGGCCACCGCAGCGAGCGTCCCGACGGCGTACTCGGCGGTGTTCATCCCGGCGTCCCCGCGAAGGCGGGCGAGGATTCTGCGCACGTGTTCGTCCCTTCTCGATGTGTTCACAGCACGTCGCCGAGCACGGCGACGATCACCGGCACGAGACCGGCGAGAATGAAGGCGGGCAGGAAGCAGAGGCCGAGGGGCAGCACGATCAGCACACCCGCACGGCGGGCCGCCGACTCGATCGCGATGGCCCGGTCGGCGCGCAGGTCGTCGGCGAGCCGGGTGAGGGCGCCGGCCAGTGCCGCTCCGCTACTGGCCGAGCGGATCGCGGCAGCGCCGATCCGCTGGGCGCCCGGCACCGTCGCCAGGTGTGCCCAGGCTTCCTGCGGCCCACCGCCGAGTTGCAGCGTGCGTCCGACCCGGCCGAGTTGGTCGGCGAGCGGACCGCCCAGCGCGTCCGCCACCGCGAGCACCGAGCGTTCCACCGGAGCGCCCGCCCGGAGCGCGGCGGCGAGCAGGTCGGCGGCGAGCGGGAGATCGGCGACGGCCCGCAGTCGCCGGTTCCGGTCCGCCGGTGGCTCGATCCGCCGGAGCAGCCGGTCGAGCAGGAGCGCCGTGGGCAGCGCCGCCACCAGCCCGGGCCATCCGCCGACCAGTACGGCCACCGCCACGCCCGCCAGTCCGGCGACGAGTCGCACCCGGTCCACCCGACGGCCCGCGCCCGCGCCGGCAGCCGATGGCGCGGGCATGACCTGCACGCCGATCCCCGACGAGCCGCCAGCGCCCGCCGGCCGGCCCGAGCGATCGACACCTCTGCGGCGGCCGGTGGCGGTCGACGGGCCGGCACCGGCGAGCCGGCGTAACCGCCGCCGAGGTCGGTACCGGCCGACCAGGACCACGGCGGCCAGGCCAACGACGACCAGCACTGCCACCGCCAGCGTGCTGCCGGCCAGGTCGACGGCGATCAGCCGGGGCATCAGCCCGCTCCAGCGGGCGTGGCACCGAGGCGGTCCGCCCACAGCAGCCCGACCGCTTGGAGCACGACGGCCGCGACCGCACAGGCACCACCCACCGGGGTGTGCAACAGCACCTGGATCGGGTCGACCCCGATGCCGTAGCCCAGGGCGATGCCGCCCACCGGGAGGGCGGCCAGCAGCCAGGCGGTCGCGCGGGCCCCGGCGGCCTGGGCCGCCGCCGCAGCCAGTCCCCGTTCGGTCGAGCGGGCATCGGCCTCGATCCGCTCGACAAGCTCGGCCAGCGGAGCGCCCGTCCGGTCGGCCAGCCGCACCGCCGCCTGGGTCAACCGCCCCGGCCGATCGTCGGGTACGTCGGCCTTCCTCGTCGCCCAACTGCTGGCACCGCCGTCGTCGGTGACCGTGCCCGCGTCGATGCTCGTCGGCCGTCCCGCAGCGACGCCGACCCGAGCCGGGCCGGTGGACCTCAGCGCCGCCACGGCCACCGGGACCGGCAGCCCGGCTCGAAGATCGGCGGCGAGGGCACAGAGTTGGTCCAGTCGCTCCCGCTGCGCCTGCGCCGCCCAGGCCACCGCGCGGCGGCGCAGGAGGGCTCGGACGCCCACGGCGCCGTAACCGGCCAGCGCGACCGCCGCCACCGGACCGCCGAGCAACCCACCCACCGTCGCGCCGAGCAGCACGGTCAGCAGGAGGGCTCGCGTGGGCGACATCCCGGCCAGACGAGCGCTCAGCGTGTGCCGGGTCCGGCGGTCCTGTCCCTCGTCGGTCGTACTCGCCCGGTGCGTGGCGGGCGTCGCGTCCACCGCCGGTGCGAAACGGGCGGCCCGGCTCGTCGCCACGTCAGCCGGACCTCGTGTCGCCCCGGCCTCGACCACGTCATGCGTACCGCCCGGTCGGGTGACCGGCGGTGGCGAAGCCGCGATGCCGGTGCGGGTCGGCCGACGCCCGTCACCACGTCCCGGCGGGCGGGACGCCGCCGTCGAGGTCGGCGGGGCGCAACGCGCTGTCAAGGGATGCAGAGCAGCCGGTGACGGGACCGCGCAAGGCTGCTCACCGGCCCTCGTCACGAGACGACTGCTGTCCGCGTCACGCCCCGCGCCGACGCTGTTGACCATCGAGCCTGTCACCGGCAGACCGACCACGTCGTCCGTCGGCGAGCCGGGCACCGCTCCTCGGACACTCGTCCTCGGCGGCTCGCCGGGTCCCACGTCGCCGGGCCGGGCCGTCTCGCCCACCGACCGCAGCGTCGCAACCCAGTCGATCAGCGGATCGTCGGCCCGACCGTCGCCCGGCTTGCCGGGAAACACCCGGGTGCGGACCGGACGGATCGCCACCACACTCAGCCCGATCAGCGACACCGCCACCCACAGGTACCCGCCGCTCATGCCGGACCTGCCGATCCGGGCCACGGCTCGGACAGGATCGGCGGCACCGCGACGTCCCGATTCTTGATCATGGTGCCGAGGGCTCGGGCCGCGAACCCGAGCCCGCGCCCCCGGATCCAGGCGGGCACTGCGGTGACCAGCCGTTCCGGCCCCTCCGGCAGGAGTAGGCAGACCGACTCCAACAGCCGCCCCTGCGGCGTACGACGGATCTGGAACACCACCTGCAGCGCCGCCGCCACCTGGGCATGCAACGCCGGACGCGGTAGCCCGCCGAGCAACCCGAGCGCCTCCAGCCGGGCCGGCACGTCCGACGGGGTGTTGGCGTGCAAAGTGCCCGCACCACCGTCGTGACCCGTGTTGAGTGCGGCCAGCAGATCGACGACCTCACCACCCCGGCACTCCCCCACGACCAGTCGATCGGGCCGCATCCGGAGCGCCTGCCGGACCAACTCGCTCAGGCCGACCGCACCGGAGCCCTCCACATTGGCCGTACGGGCCTGCAACCCGACCACGTGCGGGTGCACGGGCCGAAGCTCGGCGGCGTCCTCGACCAGCACGATCCGCTCGGTGCCCGGCACCAGCCCGAGCAGGGTGTTCAACAAGGTCGTCTTGCCGGAGCCGGTGCCACCGATCACCAGGTACGCGAGGCGGGCCGCCACCACGGCGGCGAGCATCGGCGCGACCGGCCGGGCAACCGCACCCTGCTCGACCAACTCGTCCAGGGTGAACGGCCGCTGCCGGAAGGTACGCAACGACAGGTACGGCCCGTCCGTCGCCACCGGCGGCAGCACGGCGTGCATCCGGGTGCCGTCGGAAAGTCGGGCGTCGGCACACGGTGAGCCGTCGTCGAGCCGACGACCGGCACCGGCGGCGAGCCGCTGCGCGAGGCGGCGCACGTCGTCCACGGTGCCGACCGGCACCGGGACCTGGTGCAGGCCCTGACCTCGGTCGACCCACACCCGTACACCGTTCACCAGCACATCCGTCACCTCCGGATCAGCCAACAACGGGGCGAGCGGACCGGTGCCTACCAGGTCGTCGCGTACCTGGTCGGCCATCCGCAGCAGGGCGGTGTCCCCGAGCACGGCGGCATCGGGCTCGGCGCGCACTGCGGAGACGATCGCGGCCGGGGTGACCGGCGTGGTGGCGGCGGCGATCCGCTGCCGCACCCGGGCGGCGAGGCTCTCCCCGCTCACGTCGCACCCGCCGTGGCGCTCCGGCCGGTCAGGTCGGTGACGATCCGTTGGCAGAGGTCGGCCAACGGACCACGCCCGGTGGCCGCCGGCGCCTCGCCCCGCTCCAGCCCCCGGCACAGGCCCGGCTCCGGCCGCAGGCTGCCGGCGAGGGGCAACCCGAGCGCCTTGGCCAGCTCGGTCGCACGCAGGCGGCCGGGGGCCGGACCACGCACGACGACCGACAGGTCGTGGCAGTGCGGACCGGCCACCGCCACCACCCGCGCCGCCGCAGCGGTCGCCCGCAGCTCCGCAGGCACGACCACGAATACCCGGTCGGCCGCCTGGAGCGCGGTCACCGCCGCGTCGTCGAGATACCGAGGCAGGTCGACCACCACGAAGTCCCGGCCGCGCCGGGCCGCGTCGAGCGTGGCCGCCATCGCCTCGGCCGGCACCGCGACCAGGTCACCGCGATCCCAGGAGAGGACCACCAGATCGCCCCGGCTGGGCAGCGCCCGCACCAGGGCGGGAGCGTCCACCCGGCCGTCCGCCCCGGTCAGCGCCGGCCAGCGGAGGCCCTCCAACTGCTCCCAGCCCAGCACCAGGTCGAGGCCGCCACCGAGCGGGTCGGCGTCGAGCAGCAGCGTGCGCAACCGGGTGCGGGCGGCGGTGACCGCGAGCCCACCGGCCAGGATGCTGGCACCGGCTCCACCTCGGCCGCCCAGCACGGCGACCACCCGGGCACCGGGTGCCTCCCCGACGCCGCTTTCGGCGAACCGGTCCACCAGCCACGGCTCGGCGGCCGGCAGCACCGCGACGTGCTCGGCACCGAGCAGGTCCGCGACCTGCCAGCTCGACTCGACGCCACCGATTCGGCCGACCAGGACCAGCCGGGAGCGCCGGGGCAGCCGGGCCCGCAGGCAGGGCTGCGCCTGATCGCTGCCGACGAGCACCAGCGGGGCGGACCGCCAGCGGGTCCGGGCGGCGGCCGGGTCGGCGGCGACCTCCACTTCGACACCTCCGGCGGCGGCGAGCCGTAGCAGGTCGTCGAGCAGGTCGCCGTCCCCGGTCACGACCAGCGGCGGAGGCGGGTGCGGCGGGACGGAGGTACGGGCGGGCATCGCGGCCTCCAACGGTCGGCAGGGATTCGCTGTGCCGAACCCTTCCGCCCGAGCCACCTCCGACGCCGCCCCGACCGGCCCGCCTGTGGACAACCAGGCCCCCTGTGGACAACGCCCGGAATCGAAGTTGATCTGCTAAGTGGGCGTTCACGCACGGCGCCCATTTCGCCCCCGATCGGCCATAGCGGAACGTCATGCAGTGCACGCATAATCGACGGTCTGCGCCGTCGGCGGAACGGCATCCCTCGCTGGATCGAGGTCATGAAGCAGTCGCCAAATCATGAGCAGCCCCGTGTCGAGCCGAGACTCCGGGTCGGCCCCTGGCTGTTCGACCCGCGCTCCCACCCCGCGCCACCGCCGCCCCGACCGGCGTTGCCCGCGCACCCGGCACGGCCCGCGCTACCGGCCGCACCGGCCACCCGCGACGACGCTCCGTGGACACCGCTGACCGCCACGTCCGACCCCGTCGTCGTCCCCGCCGAGCCGGTACGCCACGGCACCGGCCGGAAAGGCCACCGGCTCCTGCTGGCCGGGGCCGCCACCGCCGTACTGGGCCTGATGCTCACCCTGCTCTGGCCCGCACCGGAAGCACCGCCGACCGCCGCGCCGGAGAGGCCCTCCGGCTGGGTCGCACCACCGCCACCCGCTCCGGCCGGCACCTCGCAGAGTCCCTCTGCCGCCGGGACGACCACGCCGTCCGCCTCGTCGTCCGTCGGCGGGGCCTCCCCCACCCGACCGCTGCCGCCCACCCCGGCGTCGGCCCCGACCGGATCGCCGTCGTCGTCGGCCCCATGGACCGACCCACCCCGCACCCCGGGTACGCCCAGCACCCGACCGACGTCCCCGGCGAGCCCTCCGCCGACCACCAGGCCACCCGAGCAGCAACCTCAGCGACTCGCCTCGCTGCCCGGCGGGCACGAACGGTGGCTGCGCTCGGTCGGCGGCGGCCCCGAGACCAGCATCGAGTTCGCCAATCTCACCTCCCGTCCGGTGACCGTGCACTGGCTCGACCAGCAGGGACAGCGCAGGCAGTACCGAGTCCTGCAACCGAACACGTCGTACCGGCAGCACACGTATGTCGGGCACCCCTGGGTGATCACCAACCAGCGCGGCCGGGCCCTGGCCTGTTTCGAGCCGGTTCGTACGCCTGCCCGCGCGGTGATCGGCTAGCGGCGAAAACGTTCCCACGGGAAAGGGACGACCCCCGTCGGGGGGAAAGTGGCCTGACGTAGCAACGAGTGTGATCGAATGCCGTGCCGCGTGGTCAGACGCATCGGTCGTGCCATCGAGCATGATCGAGTCGGGCTACGCGGTACGGCGTTCGCTGACGATCTGCTGACTTTCGGATGACGCGCTGCGGGCGCCCGAGGACGGCCGGAGGCCGCCCGCAGGGCAGTCCGCAAGCGCGAGACTGACGTCTAGATCGGTTGCTTGCTGTTGTTGTCAGACGCCCATCGGCCGCTGCTGTCCGTTCGTGGCGACTCCCAGGCTCGGCAGCCACCTCAGCTCCTTGACGAACCAGTGCCGGTGCTCGCTGAGCTCTTCCTGACGTGCTACTGCAGGTGGTTCGTTCGCGTCCATCATTCTTGTAGAAACCTAAGCTGCTCAGATGTGAGGCCATACGCAGCCGTGATGACCTCATTGATCTCGCCAATCACCACCATCCGCCGCTCGCGAGCGGCTTTGATGATCCTCGTGTCCTGCTCGGTGCGGAGCCTAAGTTCAAGTGCTTGAGCTTCCTGCACTCTCGCCGTGAGTTCTGCGATTTCGCTGCCCGTCAGAGGCGGAATCGGGACAGGATCAAGCGTTGCGCGTCGATGAACGACATACGCGCCCCGGTACTCCTTGCTGCGTGACGCTATGTACGCGTCCACCGCCGGATGCGAAAGTAGCGCAATAACAGCATCGATTGTCAATGGACACTCGGGCGCCGGCCGGAGGAGGGTGTACGGACCGCCGTCTCCGCCGCCAGGGGTGACCAAGCCCGAGCGGTCGGGAACGTACTGAGGAACGACGGATAGGGTCCGATTTATGATCTTCGGCGTGTCCAGAGCCGTGAGCGACTGACTGCGGCCATAAGCCCAGAAGGACGGACCAGGGTTGGGAGAAATCGAACGTCTACGGAGTTTTACCTCGTTTGCTTCCAAGTAGGCGAGAGCGTTCGGGTAATTCTCCTTGAGGTCGCAGTTGCTGAGAAGGCGAGACTGCCCCCGCCTTCTCCCTTTGGCAGGGGGAGTAATCTCGTATGGAAAAAGCAAGACGTAATCAGGTTCCGGCTCGGCGCCGTAGGCTGCGAGTCGTACATCTCGCACAGCTTTCCGCAGGATGCCGCGTTCAATTTCCCAGGTGCGGTCGATTGCGTCTTTTACCTTGATCCAGGGCGAGGCATCGTCGTCGTGTACAACCTTAAGATAGTAGATTGCATCCGCTGACGTCTGCACCCCGACGAATACTTTGACCCAACCCTCGTCGCCTAGGCGAGCCACTGCAGCGCGGTCCATGGCCGCAAACGCCCTCGCCGCCTCCGCAGACGCCATGGCCCACGGCGCACCAGTTAGCTCGGAACGTTCAACAATCGTTGGTCGACCTATGGATGGCTGCCGCAGGAATGCATCTACGTCATCAATAGGAATTAGCCGCGCCGGTCCCGTTTGCACAGTACCGGTCGCTATGACAAGGCAGGTGTATGTACTGCGGCCCGGGAAGACTTGCTGAGCGCCGAAGTGCACCAGCTCCACCAGTCGCGGCCCGAGTAGTTCGCGAAGTGCTGTCGCGGACGGCGATGTCAGCAGGCTGCTTTTCACGATCAGAGCCATCATTCCGCTGGGGGCCAGCAGAGCAAGGCACTTCTCGATGAAAAGCATATAGACGTCGAAGCTTCCGCTCGTCGACCTGAAGCCCGACCGAGCATCCTGGTAATAGGCCAACTGCGCCGTCAAGTACTCGTTAAGGACTTGAATTCGGATGTACGGGGGGTTGCCGACGATGCAGCTGAAACCACCGCCGGCCAAAACCTGCGGAAAAGCCGTTTGCCAATCGAAGGGTGCCGCCTCAGCGCGGGCTTCCGGTATCATCGCCATCGTAGGAAGCAGGCGGTCAAAATCCGGACCGACAAGGGAATTGCCGGTTTGCACATTCTTGCTCAGGTCGGGCAGGATGTTCTGTCCATTACGTACTTCACCAGTATCGCTACCGAGCACAACGAGCAAGAGGCTCAGCCGGGCAACCTCGACTGCCTCGCCATCAATATCCACACCAAAGACGTGCTGTTTGGCCAGGGTTGCACGAAGGTCAAGGTCAATGGTCTCGCCAGTCAACTCAACCGCAGCGATAAGGCGTTGAAGGGTGCGGACCAAGAATACCCCGCTTCCGCAAGCGGGGTCGAGAACCGACAGATCGCTGGCCAGTGTCGTGCCCGGCGGAAGCTGAGCAGGAAGGCTGGCATCAAGCAACGCATCAACTACGCCCATTGGAGTTGGAACAACGCCGCCAGAATGTGTCAGTTCAGGTTTTGCGACAATGCTAGCTTTGCGGTTCGAGTCTAGAACGACCCGTTCGGCAAGATACTGCTCGTATACGGCACTCAGCGTATCCGGCTCTAGCAGCGCGTATGCGAATTTACTCTGTGGCCAATAAAGCTCCGTTACCACCTTCCGCAGGACGCTAGATCCAACCTTTGTGGTCTTCAGTACGGAGAACAGTCCTGCGTTGAATACCCGATCCGCCCGTTCAAATTCATCGAAGATGCGTGCGTTCTCGGCCGACCTGAGCAAGTCCTTGTAGCGGGATATATTTCTGTCTTCACATACTCTTAGGAAGAGTAATGCGTTAAGCAGCCGTTGAGTGCGGCGACCGACTTCGGCAGCGGGGAGCGCTGGGTTTTCGTCTGCAACCGTCTGAGCAAGCTGCAGGCGCCATCGCCGAAAGTGCGCCAGAAAGGTCTTGTCGAATGGGGACTCGCCCCGGGGTGGCTCCTCATAGTCCAATACCTCGTAGAAGCGTCCGCTAATCGCCGCCTCGTACGAAAGCCGGTCCCACAGATCGTCAAAACGGTCGACGTATTCGTCCCACCTGAACCGGCATCCAGGAATAGCCCCTACGTCGGGACCGTCCTCGCCCTGCACCTCGAACGTACAGTTGTAGATAATCGTCTCGGAGAAGTTTGTAAGTACACCGATGGGCCGCTGCAGAGTGAACCCGTATAGGCGCACTTGGTGAGCGGAGCGCTGTGATGCCGCAAGATTGATTGAAGGCTTCTTCGCCTCCCATGGAATCCAGTCACGCCCACCAACACGCAGCCGGTAGTCTGGCCGGCCCGTGCTCCCGTCTTCGACAAGAGACTGTTCGACAACGACGTCCCGGGCGTCTTGAGCCTTGCCGGCTTGGTTGAAGACGTCCCAGCCGAGTATCTGCAGCATCTTGTCGAGGAAGTCAAGTCGCACCTGCGCTTCGGAGTAGGCCGAGCCTGAAGCCTCAATCTGATCGGCCTGAGTGCGGTACGCCTCAACTAAGCGAGCCAACGGGGCGCGCGCCTCTTCTCGTGAGAGCCGCTCAAAAGTCATGTGGTTACCGTACGAGGCGAGATCGTCAGAGGGTAGTGCAGGACACGCTGCAGGACCACGCCTGTACCTCTGCCCCAGGCAGCCGATACTGTGGCTCGTGCCCAGATTTCCCGGTAAGACGCAACCTGACGCCGACAAGCTACGCGGTGGTTACTACACGCCAGACTCGCTCGCCCGCGCTGTCGCGACGTGGGTGGCTGAGGCGGGCCCGCGGCTCCTGGAACCGTCCTGCGGAGATGGCCAGATCCTTCGGCAACTGGTGCGCGAAGCGGGCCCGGAGCAGGTACTTGGTGTCGAGCTGCTGCCAGAGGAGGCCGAGGCGGCGCGCAAGTGCGGTGCCTCTGTCATCACCTCCGACTTCTTCACCTGGTTCACGCCGTCGGACTACGGCAGCTTCGACGGTGCGGCCGGTAACCCTCCCTTCATTCGTTTCGGCAACTGGCGTGAGGCTGAACGGGAGCCAGCGTTGGACCTCATGAGGGAGCAAGGTCTTCCGACTAGCCGCCTCACCAACGCGTGGTTACCGTTCGTAGTCGCCTCGCTCGTTGCGGTTCGGCAGGGTGGGCGCATCGGCCTCGTCCTCCCCGCAGAACTCCTGCAGGTCGGATATGCGGCACCGCTGCGCTCGTACCTCGTCGACAGCTGCAGTGAGATCAGCATCGTTGCGTTCCGCACGCTGGTCTTTCCTGGGATCCTGCAAGAGGTGGTCCTCCTGCTAGCCGAACGTGGTTCGGGCCCAGCGGTGATCCGCACCTTGGAGCTGGACAACGCGGCAGACCTACAGCGGCTGGACTTGTCCGCCGCGCCTGCCGTACGCGCTGGCCTGCATGACGGGGAGAAGTGGACGAAGTACTTCCTGCTGCCCGAGCAGGTTGACGCGATCCGCGCTCTCCGGGCCGATTCCCGAATGTCCACGCTCGGCCGCTGGGCATCTGTGGACGTTGGGGTGGTGACAGGCCGCAACAGCTTCTTCACCATGACGCCGGACGAAGCCGAGCAGCGGGACCTGGCCGACTTGACCGTCGCGCTTGTGTCGCGCAGCCAGCAGTTAACTGGTGTCAGGGTGACAGAGGCTGATATTGAGTCGCTCCGCGGCACCGCCGCCCGGACCAGGCTCTTGTCGGTCCCGGCTGACGTGACGCCGCAGACGCACACGGGCCTGCGAGCGCATGTCGCGGACGGTGAGCTTCATGAAGTCCACCTCGGATACAAGTGCCGCATCCGCCGTGACTGGTGGCGGGTGCCGTCGGTATCAGTCCCGGACGGTTTTTTGCTCCGACAGATCCACCTCTACCCCCGCCTCGTAGCGAACGAGGCCGGCGCCACGAGCACTGACACGGTCCATCGCGTCCGCGTTCGCGGCAACTCGACCACCGCAGCCCAGCTCTCAGTGGCAGCACTAAACAGCGCCACGTTCGCGGCAACGGAAGTTGTCGGGCGCAGCTACGGCGGTGGCTTGCTTGAGCTAGAGCCGACCGAGGCCGAGCTTCTGCCAATCCCGGACCCGACCCTCGTATCGACAGCACTCGTAGAGAAGGTGGACGAGCTGCTACGAGAAAGCCGGATCGAGGAGGCCGTCCACCTGGTCGACCAGCAGCTGTTGATCGAAGGTTTGCAATTCACTTCCGAAGAGGTGACGCGGCTGCGGGAAGCATGGGCGAGACTGCGGGACCGGCGAGCCGCACGTGGCCGCTCGACGCGTAGCAAGTGAAGTACTGGCGACGGTAAGAGCGGATCTCCTCGTCGGGCAGTCTCCGACCCTCCAGCCTCCCGGGACGGGGACCAGGTGGAGCGCCCTGCCGGACGAACGACCTGGGCCTCGTCCCGGGAGGCTGGTAGCCCTTGTGGTGCCCGGCGAGGTGATCCGCGGCTGATCTCTGAGGAGGGCCGGGGTTCGGGGCGGAGCCCCGAGGTCTTCAGATCGTGTCATCCACAAGCGTCGCCGGCCGGCGCGGCCCGCTTGCGGGCCGCCTTGATCCTGATGAGATTGTTTCGGCAGTGATCCTCTACGTCCGGTCGGCGAGTGCCTGGCGGAGCCGTTCCACGGCAGCGAAGATCTGTTGCTCGGGGCCAGGCCGGCTGGGCCGCCACTCGCTGAGCACTGGTCGCAGCGCTTCGGCGAGCTCGGTGAGGTCCTCGGCGGTTTCCGGGTTCGGCAGCACCTCAGAGGCCGCGATCGCGCTCACGGTTGTCTCGTAGCGATGGACGTTCGTCGGGGTGCCTGGCCAGCCTGGAGTGTGCCGCCACTCCTCCACACGACTCAAGACATCAAGGGCAGCGACTCGGATCAGGTTCGCGCGTTCAGCAGGGGTCAGCCAGGTTCGGGGGCGAAGGCTGTCGGATGGGTCTTGCGGCGGCGTGTCGGCGTCGCGCATGGCGCGATGCTACCGGCACCATGATCATGGTCGTTCGGCACTCATGTTGCGGTACAGCCGGCGCTCAATCGTTATTCCACTCCGGAGCGAGGACGGAGTAGAGCAGAGAGTCACGCCAGGCGCCGTTGGTGAAGACGTGGTCGCGGAGTCTGCCTTCGTACTGCATGCCGAGTCGTTTGGCGACGGCGATGGAGGCGGCGTTGTCGGGGCCGATGGCGGCGGTGATGCGGTGAAGCCGCAGCTCTTGGAAGCCGTAGTCGATGATCGTGCGGGCGGCGTCGGTGGCGTAGCCGTGGCCCCAGTGGTCGGCGTTGATGGCGTAGCCGAGTTTGGCGGCCTGGTGGCCGGTGAGTCCGAGGCGCGCAAAGCCGATCATGCGGTCTTCGGTGTCGGCTACGGCTAGGTAGTACTCGGTCCGGGGGGTGAGCTGTGACCTTGTCACTGCGCCTTCGATCATCGCGACGGCGGCGGTGTGGTCGCGGCTGTCGAAGGAGAGCCAGTGGGTGACGCGGTCGTCGCCGATGATCGCCAAGGCGTCGGCCGCGTCATCGGGTCGCATTTCGCGGAGGGTGATGACGCGGCCGGGGATGGTGATCGGGTACATGCGCTGATGGTGCCTTATCGGGGGAGGGCGTTGGCGGGGGTGTGGGTGAAGTGTTCGATGCCGTCGATGAGGTCGCGGGCGTCGCCTGCGTGGCCGGCGCGGGTGATGGCCTGGTGGACGCGTCGGACGGAGTGCACGATGCCGTTGATGCGCTGGTCGGCGGGGAGGTCGAGCACGGGGGTGAGGGCGTCTTCGGCGGCGTCGAGTTCGCCGCTGGCGACGCGGGCGATGGCGAGGTTGGTGTGTGAGCCGGCCTGGTCGCCGAAGGCCCATGCGGGGTCGTAGCGGTCGGAGTACGCCTGGACGGCTTGCAGGGCGTAGCGCTCGGTGGTGGCGGCTTCGTCGGGGAGCCAGGCGAGGGCGTCGCTGGCGTAGTAGAGGGTGCGGGGCTGGTTGAAGGTGCAGATGCCGCCCATCTCGTCCATCTCGTCGGGGCGTACCCGGGACCAGGCGTCTTCGGCCTCGTGGATGGCGGCCTTGGCGTGTTCGGCGTTGCCGAGTGCGGCGTAGGCGCGGGCGGCGCTGGCGGGCAGCCACACGGCGGAGGTGCCGCCGGCTTGGGTGGCGTACTCGCGTCCGGCTTCGGCGTAGCGGACGGCTTCGGCGTACCGGCCGGCCCAGTAGGCGACCAGTGATTGGAGGCCGCGTAGCCAGGCTTGCAGGCCGGGGTGGGCGGCCTGGTCGGCGCAGAGGACGGCGGTACGGGCTTGCAGCATCGCGGAGTGCGGGTCGGCCATGTCGTGGGAGACCTTGGCGAGTAGACCGCTGGTGATGCCGGCGAGGAAGTGCAGGTCCCGCGACTGGGCCGGCTGTTGGCGGCGTTCGAGCAGGGTGAACAGGGTGTCTTGGGTCTCGACCAGGTCCGGCAGGATCTGGCTGACCGGGCGTTGCGGGTAGGCCAGGGCGAGGCGCTGCACGTCTTCGGTGAGCTGGGTGATGGCGGCCGGTGAGGTGGATTCGGCGGCGAGCATGGCGTATTGGCGTGCGCGTTGTGCGGCCATGGTGAGGAGGTTCCTTTCCGGGCCGGCGCCGAAGGGCTCGACAATGAGCTGTCGGCCCGGCGCAGGGGTCAACTGGTGAGGTGCCCAGGGACGCTGCAACTCATCGATGGTCTTGCCGAACATGGCCTGCAACGCGCGCCGGGTGGCGGGAGTCGATGAGGCCAGGTCTCGTTCACCGCGTGCCAGTCGCCCGAGGTGCCGGGCGCTGATCGCCGCGCGAGGGTCCATGCGGCTGAACTCGTCGGCAAGTTCCTCATACGTGCGGTCGCTCTGCTGGATCAGGTGCTCCAGCACGGTGCGAGGTTCGCGGCGGTCTCGGGCCATCGTCGATGCCTTCCTGATGGGCTATCTCCACGCTCGCCTGTCGGAGGTCCTGAACTCAACGCAGGTCCTCATGGTGTCCGCTCGATGTCCACCAGAGGTGCTGATTCGGTCCTCGATCGGTCTCCGTCACCGGGTGTTCTATCTCCACCATGGACGTCTCACCCACCGCAATTGTGCATATACAGGCCGCGCAGGTGCACGGGCCGACAGGGCACCGGGTCGCTCGTGCCGGTACCGAGTCCGCTGCGGTCGCGGCGGGAAGCGGCGTTCGGGTCCTCCGGTGCGTGGACGGGGGCCGTTCGCGCCGGGGACCGTGCCATGCCTCGTCGTTGCTCGTGACCTGTTCGGGCTGTGAGGGGCGAGGCTGGAAGATGGCCAGTCCTCGGCGTTCTCTTCGCGCGCCGAGTGATCCGAGCCGGCTGCAACGACGGGGCTGCCCGGACTGCGCCGGCACCGGTAGGCAGACGCGATCGACGGTGGTTCTCGTAGCGGCTGCGTCCTGAGCAGGGCACCGGAGCAGGTGCAGGCAGGCGGCGGTGTCGGTCGTGGCCAGAGCCCGCCTGCTTCGGTGCCCATCCACAGTGTGCGTGAGGGCGGACGGTGATGGACCCAAAGCCGGGCGACGTGCTGCACGTCGGTGTTGATGCGTCGGTGCAGTTCGGCGGCAGCCGGTCGCTGATCTTCCGGGTCATCAAGGTCCATGACTGGACGACGTACGACGGCTGGGTGTGGCTACTCGGCTACGCGCTCGACCGGGCAGGCAACGCCGTGGACCGGCGAGACATCTTCGTGCAGCGCGCCGGTTTGAAGCTGATCGCCCCGGATGCCGCTCCCGTCAACCGACTCACACCACCCACCCCGCCAGGCCGTGCCGGCCGGAGCGGGGCGAATCGAAAGGCACCTACGGCGGTCTCAACTCCAAGGAGGTTGCGGTGACCATGCACTCGGTTGGCGTCTTCCGGGCTGCTTCGCGCTTGGCCCGGCTCTGTCCAGAGCAGGTAAAGCAGATTCGGTTCCGTCGTACCAGGTTCGGACGCCGGGGCCTGGCAGAGGAGCAGGTGTACGGCTTTCTGCGCGCCGTCGTCGACGAGCTGACCGCCCGCGATGGCGTGGAAGCGGGCCTACGTGCGGAGAACGCCCGCTTGAAGAGTGCGCTGAGGGACTGGCAGAGCGGCTTTGCGCCGAAGCCGGGTCCGATGGCCAACGCGGGACGTTGGACAGAATCTGAGCAGCGCAGATAGCCTGTTGACAAGCTGAGTTGTCGTCTGGGGTGAGCCGGTGCCGATCGAAGTTGCGCCGCCGAAGTACGTCGTGATCGTCAACGCGATGCAGCAACGCATTGAGGACGGCACGTACCCGCCCGGCTCGATGCTGCCCAGTGAGACCGATCTGGTGCGGGAGTTCCGCGCGTCGAGGCCGGTCGTCGTCAGGGCGCTGGACCTGCTGCGTCAGGACGGCTGGATCGAAAGTCGACAAGGCAAGGGGCGCTTCTCCCTCGGCCGGCCCGGTGGGGCCGACCAGCGACAGCGCGAACGCCGCTTCGCAGTCCTGGAGGACGACGAACGAGCCGGCTCCACTTTGCTCGCTGCCGGCGAGGTGCCCGCCCCCTCCAGGGCAGCGGTAGCGCTCGGGATCGAGCCCGGAACGCCAGTCGTCGCGCGACGCCGAGTGATCACCGTTGACGGGCTCGGACCGGTAGAACTCGGTACCGCCTTCCTTCCTGCCGACCTGGCCGACGGCACGGGCGTCGGCGGTAGCGACGTGCTCCCGGAGGGGCTGCTCCGGCATGTCGCGTCGCGCAAGCGGGTGCGCTTCGACCACGTGAGCGAACGGATCTCGGCGCGTCTCCCTGACGCCGATGAGGCCAAGCTCTTGCAGGTCAGCGAGGGCGATCCGGTTCTGACGGTGTTGCTGTCCGTCTGCGACCGCTCCGGCACTCCGCTGCTGGCCGTGGATCTGCTGCTGCCGGCCCGTCGACACGATCTCGAAGACGTCTATCCGCTCGACTGACGCCGTTCGATACATCACTTGACAAGTCGAGTTGACCGCATCTACTTTTGACGCAACTTAACAAGTCAACTGGTTGAGTTGGCTTCATGGCTCTGGAGGTCGTGCGTTGGTTCCGATGACGTTGAAGGTGCCGGTCCCGTCCGAGTACGTCTTCCCCGCCGGGGCGCTGTGCCTGGGTGTGTCGCCGCAGATCGACTTCGAGCGTCGCGGTGAGGCGGACAACCAGGCGCGGGATAAGGAGTCCGGGGAGCGGGTGTGGGTGGTGCGGGTGATGGACCTTGACCCGGAGGCCGGGAAGTTCGGCCGCTCCACTGAGGTGAAGGTGAAGGTGGTGGCCGCGCAGCAGCCGGTGCCGCCGCCGTCCACGGTGCCGGGTTACCCGCCTGCGGTGGAGTTCGAGGGCCTGACGTTGACGCCGTATGTGGATTCGCAGCGGTGCAAGCCGGGCCGCTCGTCGGGTGACTGCCGCTCGCGGATGGCGTATTCGCTGCGGGCGACGGCGTTGCGGCCGGCGTCGTCGGCGCCGGGTTCGGCGGCTGCCTGACCGTTCCTGTTTGGCGCGCGGGGCGGGTCGTTTCCCCGCCAAGAGTCCCGGCCCGTCCCGCGCTCTCCCATCCCTCGTCTGTTGAAGGAGGGCGTGATGCCCACCGTAGTTCACCCTGCCCTGATCGCGGCCGTGCCGCTGTTGGTCGGGGCCTTACTCGTAGTGGTCCGTACTCGCGTGGCCGACGTGCGGCACGCGGTGCGGGAGGTGGAGGCAGCGGTCCGGTCGGTGCTGCGGCTGCCGCCGGCTTCCGGCGTGGTCTACGCGATTCGTTGCCCGCGTTGTTCGCGGTGGGTGAAGCCGCGCCGGTTCGACCTGCGGCGCATGTCCTGCCGGCCCTGCATCACCACCCTCGGTCGTGGCCGTGGCCGTCGTGGTCAGGGCGGTGGCGTGTGCCTCTGATCAATATCATTCCGGGGGACAAGATCCCGGTAGCGCCGATGAATGTGCGTCTTCCGGCGTGGCGGGTGCCGGGCTGGCTGCTGGTGTTCTGGTGGCTGGCCCGGGGCCTGTTCCGCCTCATTGTCTTGGCCGTCCGCTACTGGTGGCTCAGCCTGCCTGCGGGTCTCGCGCTGTGGGTGCGGGCCGAGTTCGGTGGGCTGGTCCTGGCGGGCGTCGTCACCACCGTGGCGGCCGGCTGCTTGGGCTGGTGGCGATGGCACCCGGTTTCGTGGCTGCGGTTCGGCTGGTACCCGCTCGTGGCTCGGATCCGTGCGCTCGTGGTGTACCGGCCTCGGTGGGCGTCGGTCATGGCTACCTGCGGCCTGGCGACCGTGTTTGGCGGTGACCGGTACGTGCCCCGGCTGCTCCGGGTGCGCTGTGACTGGTGGGGCGATGAGCTGACCGTGCGCATGCTGCCGGGCCAGATTCCCGATGACTGGGGTCAGGCGGCGGAGCGTCTCGCGTATGCGTTCCGGCAGCACACCGGGCAGGCCCGTTCCACCGGCCGTCCTGACCGGGTGGTGGTCCGGTTCATGCGCCGCGACCCGCTTGCCGGTGTCGTGGCGCCGCTGCCGGTGGCGGACACGCCGGACCTGGGCGGGCTGCCGCTCGGGGTGCGGGAGGACGGTGAGCCGTATCGGCTGCGGTTGGCGGGCTCGCATGTGTTGATCGCGGGGGCGACTGGGGCGGGCAAGGGCTCGGTGTTGTGGTCGCTCATCCGGTCCCTGGCCGGCGGTGTGCGGTCGGGGTTGGTGGAGGTGTGGGCGTTCGACCCGAAGGGCGGCATGGAGCTGGCGGCGGGGGTGCCGCTGTTCGCCCGGTTCGCCTACGACGACCCCGACGGCATGGCCGGCGTCCTCGACGAAGCCGTGAAACGCATGCGGCTACGCGCGTCCCGGCTGCGGGGTGTGACGCGTCAGCATGTGCCGACGGTGGAGGAACCGTTGCTGGTCCTGGTCATCGATGAGCTGGCGGCGTTGACCGCGTACATCACGGATCGGAAGGTCCGGGACCGGATCAAGGAATCCCTCGGTCTCCTGCTCTCCCAGGGCCGCGCGGTCGGGGTGCACGTCATCGCGGCGTTGCAGGACCCGCGTAAGGACGTGCTGCCGTTCCGGGATCTGTTCCCGACCCGCATCGGGCTGCGGCTGACCGAGCCGGAGCAGGTGGACATGGTCCTCGGCGACGCCGCCCGTGACCGAGGCGCCCTCTGCGACCGCATCCCCGAGACCTCACCGGGGGTGGGGTTCGTCGTCCTCGACGGGGTCCGGGAACCCGTCCGGGTCCGGTTCGCCTACCTCACCGACGACGACATCCGCTCCCTCGGCCGCACCTACCGCCACCTCGACCACACCGCCAATGAGAAGGAGGCGACGGCGTGAAGACCACCGCGCAACGGATAGAGGGCGTGGTCCTGGTCCTCATCGTCCTCGTCGTTGGCGGGCTCGCCGGAGCGGCGTCGTTCACGCATGTGCATGACTGGACGATGGCGAACTCTCCGGCCGGTACGGGGGACTGGTTCGGCTGGGCCAACGCCGCCATCTCCGAACTCCTGCCCCTGGCCGCGTTGCTGACCATCCGGCAACGCCGCCGCACCGGCGGGCCGATCGGGTACCCGATGTTTCTGCTCGTCTGCGCCGTCTCGCTGTCCCTGGCCGCGCAACTCGCCGTGGCCAAGCCGGGCCTGTCCGGCTGGCTCCTGTCCGCCGTCCCCGCACTGGCGTTCCTCGGCCTGTCAAAGCTCGTCTTCTCCACCGCACCCGCCCCGACGCCCGTCACCAAGCCGGATGACGAGCGACGCGCTGACGAGCCGACCGGAAGCAACGCGCTGCCGGTGCCGGTGCCGGTGCCGGTGCCCGCCAACGACGACCAGGCGACGACCGTCGTTCGGGCTACCGACGAGGAGCAGCTTCGCCCGGCGGTCCTTCGGCCGGTGCCGTCGATCGAGCGGCGTCCCGGGCTGGTGCCCGTCCCTGCGGCGGCATTCACCCCACGCAACGGCACCCCCGCCGGGTCGGAGGGTGACCGGTGAGCCAACTCGAACTCATCCCCACCACAACCCCGACCACCGACACTGTCGAGCGGCCTCGGCCGGGGTCGCGGGCCGACCGACTGCGCAAGCCGCTCGCCAAGGACGCGCTCAAGCAGCTCGCCGAACAGAACGGCGTCTGCGTCCGACCCCTCGCCCTCCGCCGCACCGACATCGCCACGGGCGTGACCGAGGTCGTGGAGGTGCCCTGCGGCGCCACCCTCGCCGTCAAGTGCAAGCCGTGTGCGGAGCGGGGCCGGCGGCTGCGGATCCAGCAGATTAGGGAAGGCTGGCACCTCACCGACGAACCCGCCGTCCGCCCCGACGAGCCGGGGGAAGACGTACTCGCGCTGGTGCGGGTGCGGGCGCATCTGGAGTTCGAGCGGGAAGCGGTGCAGTACCAGCCGATGACCCCGGACGAACGCGTCGCCCACCTGGCCGAGATAGACGCCGCCATCGCCGAACTAGACGAGGCACTCGCAGAGACGAGCCTGCGCGGGCACCTCACCCCGAAGGACCGCGACGACCGGCCACGCCGCAAACGGTCCACCCGGCGGCGTCAGGACTCACCCGACCTGCCCCGGCTGCCCGTCGACCCGCGCACTGTCGGGCGGGCCTACTCCGGGAAGACCGGCAAGACGCACCGGCCGTCGATGCTCGTCACCCTGACGCTCGGTTCCCATGGGCCGGTGCACTCCCACCTGCGGCGCGGCCCCTACGTCGCCCCGTGCGAGTGCGGACAGCGACACGGGCCGTATGACGACGTGCTCGGCACCCCGGTCGATCCCACCACGTATGACTACCGCCGGGCCGCCCTCGACGCGATCCACTTCGCCCGGGTCCTCGACCGGTGGTGGCAGAACGTGCGCCGGGCCGCCGGCTGGAACGTCCAATACGCCGGAGCCGTCGAACTGCAACGCCGTCTCGCCCCACACGCGCACTTCGCGATCCGAGGCACCCTCCCGCGTCGGCTGCTCAAGCAGATCGCCGCAGCGACGTATCACCAGGTGTGGTGGCCGGCCTTCAACGAACCCGTCTACCGGGTGGACAAGCCGCCGGTCTGGGACGTCGACCAACAGGCATACGTCGACCCGAAGACGCGCGAGCCGCTGCCCACGTGGGGTGAAGCGCTCGACGCCCTGGAGGAACCCAACGCTCGGCCCGCCTACGTCGCCAGGCTCGGCCGCATCGACGCACGCGGCATCGAGCAGGGCACCAAGGACGCGGAGCGGTCCATCCGCTACGTGACCAAGTACGTCACCAAAGACCTGACAGACCAGGCCAAGCCACGCACCGACGCGCAGAAGGCACACTTCGACCGCCTCCACGCGGAACTGTCCGTGCTGCCGTGCTCGCCGACCTGTGCCAACTGGCTGCTGTACGGAGTACAACCGGATGGCGTCAAGGCGGGCTTGACCCCCGGGCGGTGCACCGGGAAGGTCCACCAACGCTCCACCCTCGGCTTCACCGGCCGCCGCGTCCTCGTCTCCCGCCAATGGTCCGGCAAAACCCTCGCCGACCACCGCGCGGACAACCGGGCCTGGGTCCGAGCCATCCTCGCGGGCGGCATGGCCGACACCGAAGAACACGACCAGGCGGCCGACGAGGCAGACGGGCCAAACCGCTACCGGTTCGAACTCGCCCGACCCGAAGACCCCGACGTCCCACCACTGGAACACCGACTCCTACGCGCCATCTCCACACGCATCCGATGGCGGGCAGACCTCGACAACGCACGACAACGAACAGCCGGAGCCGTTTCGGCAACCGATCGACCCACCGCGCTCGCGGCCTGAAACCCCTCAGGAGGAAGTCTTGTCCATCGTCGTGCCGTTCGCGTCCCGGCAGCCCGGGGCTCGTGCAGGCAACCTCGCCCCCGTCGACGATCAACCTCGGCCGGTGCGGGCTGTGTACACGGTCAAGGAAGTGGCCGTGATGCTGTCCCTGTCGGTCAGTTCCGCCTATGCCCTGGTCCGGGCGGGGCAGGTTCCCGCTGAGCGGCTGGGGCGGCGCTGGGTGGTTCCGCGTAACCGCTTCCACGCCTGGCTGGATGGTGCGTCCGGCGAGCTTTCGGCAACCGGCACCGACGCGGCGCGCGGGGGCTGGTGACCGTGGGCTTCGTCAGCAAGACGCCGGCTGGGACGTACCGCGCGAACTGGCGGGACTCGGCGAATCGGCAGAAGGCGAAGACTTTCCGCACGAAGAAGGAGGCGAACGCCTACCTCGCCGAGGTCGAGGGTGCTCTGAACAAGGGCACGTACGTCGATCCACACGCGGGCAAGGTGCGGTTCGGTGAGTTCGTGGTCCGATGGTTGGCCGGGCGATCGGTGGAGGCGCGCACGGCTGAGCGGACGGAATCGATGCTGCGGGCGCATCTGCTGCCGCAGTGGGCGGACTGGCCGTTGGCGCGCATCGACCACCTGGCAGTGCAGGAGTGGGTGACCATCCTCGGTCGCACTCTGGCACCGTCGACCACGGCGAAGCACCTCGGGATGCTCTCGATGATCATGCAGACAGCAATCCGGGCGCGGGTCATCGCGGTGAACCCCTGCGAAGGGGTGCGGGTGCCTCGCAACCGGGGGGTCGAGGTTCGTTCGACCATGATCAGTCGAGAGGCGTTCTTCCGCCGGCTGCTGCCCGCTGTCCCGGCTGAGCATCGAGCGATCGTGTGTGCCGCCGCCGGGGCGGGGTTGCGCTGGGGCGAGTGCGCCGGCCTGCCGTGGGAGGCGGTCGACCTCGAACGTGGGCTGCTGCATGTCGCCCAGGTGGCGGTGGAGACACACAGCGGAATCGTGCTGCGGGCGTACCCGAAGAGTCGGGCCGGCGTGCGGACGGTGCCGATGCCGCCCTTCCTCGTTGACGAGCTGCGTCGGCGGCGTGGCGCGGCGGTGCCGGACGGGCGGGCGTTGGTCTTCGCCGACCGGGACGGCGGACCGCAACGGCGGTCGAACTTCCGGCGGCGGGTGTGGCTGCCGTCGCTGGTGCGGGCCGGGCTGCTCGGCCGCGTGTCCGAAGTCGCGCCGGGCCGGTGGGTCGCGTCGTGGCCGGAACGCAACGGCCGGGAGTGGCGGGCGGAGTTCACGACGGAGGCGGCGGCCGTGGCTCAGGCGGCGGCGTCGGCGGTCGGCGGGCTGCGGTTCCACGATCTTCGGCACTCGTACATCACGTGGCTGGTGACGGACGGGGTGCCGGTCAACGTGGTGCGGCGCGTAGTGGGACACGAGAAGGCGTCCACGACGCTGGACCGGTACACCCACACGCCCGAGGACTACGCCGACCGGGTCCGGCTGACGTTCGCTGACGATTCGCTGACTTTCCACCCGCCCTCCGGCCTGGCCGACTCGGGAGAGACGCTCTCACCTGGGCCTGCGGTGGAAGGGGAAAGGGACGACCCCCGTCGGGGGGAGACGGGGGTCGTCGGAGGTTCGGCTCCGGGGGGGTCGAGCCGAACCCGCTCAGCGGTCACGGGGGGTGCAACCGCCGAGAGTCTGCCGGTTGTACGAGATGTGAATACTCGTCCTGCGAACAAGTCTGCCTGAGCGGACCTGTGTACGTCGAGTGGTGTAGCCTCCACTCCCCGCAGATTCCTTTTCGCAGAGTGTGACCGCAGTCACGCTTCGCAGGCGCCGTGGAGGTCGACCCGCAGGTCCGCACGGTCCTTGGCCCCCGGGCATCCGACGACGATAGACCATCGGGCTAGACTTTCGCGCCGTGGGCCGAAGTGCCGCTTTCTTCGATCTGGACAAGACCGTCATCGCCAAGTCGAGCGCCCTGGCGTTCGGTCGGCCGTTCTACCGGGACGGTTTGATCACCCGGCGTGACGTGGTCAAGTCGGCGTACGCGCAGCTGATGTTCCGGCTGGGCGGCACCGACGAGCAGACCATGGCCAGGACCAGGGACTACCTCGCCGCCCTGTGCAAGGGATGGCAGGTGGAGCAGGTCCGCCAGATCGTCGCGGAGACATTGCACGAGTTGATCAACCCCTACGTGTACGCCGAGGCCGCCGCCCTCATCGAGGAGCACCAGGCCGCCGGGCGGGACGTGGTGCTGGTCTCCGCCTCCGGCGAGGAGATGGTCCGCCCGATCGGCGTGCTGCTCGGGGTCACCGACGTGATCGCCACCCGGATGGGTGTGGTGAACGGGCGGTACAGCGGCGAGGTCGAGTTCTACGCGGCCGGTCCGAGCAAGGTCGAGGCGGTCAGCGAGTTGGCCGAGGCGCGCGGGTACGACCTGGCCGACTCGTACGCCTACTCCGACTCGTACACGGATCGGCCGTTGTTGGAGTGCGTGGGGCATCCGAGCGTGGTCAACCCGGATCGGCAGTTGCGCAAGCTCGCGGTGGAGAACGCCTGGCCGGTGCTGGAGTTCCGGCACCCGATCCCGCTGGGTCGGCGGCTGCGGGAGCGACCCGGCGTCCCGGTGGCCGCGGCCGCGCTCGGCGTGGGTGTCGGGGTGGCGATCGGCATCGCCTGGTACGGCCGGCACCGCCGGACCCGCGCCGCAAGCTCCGCCTGATCCTCGCCCGCAGTGCCGCGTCAGGCGGCGGCCAGGACCTCGTCGCCGATGGCGGTGAGCTGTTCGGCGCCCACCTCGACGGCGGACATGTAGTGGCGGAGCCACGAGCGGAGCCCGTCCGGCGTCCCGGTGGCGAAGGCGCCGGCCGCTCCGACGTACTCCGGCTCGCGTTCCCGGTGCCCGACGTCGACCGGCAGCAGGCCGCGTGGGTCGACGCCGCTGGCGAGCAGCACCAGGCGGGCCGCGCCCCGGGCCACCACGCTGGAGGGGCCGGCAAAGGGGCGCAGGTTGAGTAGTTCCCCGTGCACCACGGCGGCCAGCACCATAGGGGTGACCTTGGTGCCGCCGGCCACCAACGCGGCCAGGGCGTCGAGGCGGGCGGCGACCACCGGGTCGTCGACCGGGCGGCCCAGGTCGGGCTGGTCCACGATGTCGCGGGCGGCGAGTACGTGCAGCTTCGCGAGGGCCTGCCGGGGCGCTCTCGGCCAGAGGTCGGTCAGCCCGGGCAGCGCTCCGGCGACGCGCAGAGCGCCTTGGAGGACCGGTTCGGTGACGGTGCCGGCGCGTACCGCCTCACGCTCGTGGGGCCGGCCTTCCAGGCCGGCGCTGGCCACCGCGGACCGCAGGCCGACCTCGGCCGCGACCTGGCCGCCGTGACGGCGCAGCGCGCGGTGGCCGAGTGCCTGGTCGAATCGGGCGCGGGCGCGCGCGACGGCGTCGGCGACGTCGGCGAGGTCGAGTAGCGGCGCGAGCGGGTCGGCGGTCACCCCGTCACGCTATCGACCCGGCGATCCGCGCCGGGCACGAGTCGGCGGCGGCGGGGGTTCCGCAGGTGTTAGCAAGGGACCCTTCCTATGCACGAGGCGTTAATAAGGTGCCCTTCCTTACATCTCGGCGCGTGGGAGGGGCCGTTGGGCGACGAGGGCGGGCGGGATCGGTCGCCTGGGCCGCCCGCCCCGGCTAACCTGCCCGGAAGAGAGGCAGGTCACCCCGAGCGACGAGGAGTCACCGCATGAGCGAGGCATTGGCCAATCTGCTGAACGAGACGCGCCAGTTCCCGCCGCCAGCCGAACTCGCCGCCGCCGCCAACGTCACCGCGGACGCGTACATCGAGGCGCAGACCGACCGGCTGGCCTTCTGGGAGCGCCAGGCCGGACGCCTGACCTGGGCGAAGCAGTGGGACCAGGTGTTGGACTGGTCGACCCCGCCGTTCGCCAAGTGGTTCGTCGGCGGGCAGCTCAACGTGGCGTACAACTGTCTGGACCGGCACGTCGAGGCGGGCCGGGGCGACAGGGTGGCGATCCACTGGGAGGGCGAGCCGGGCGACACCCGGACCATCACCTACGCCGACCTGCACCGGATGACGTGCCAGGCGGCGAACGCCCTCACCGACCTGGGGGTGGTCGCCGGTGACCGGGTGGCGATCTACCTGCCGATGATCCCGGAAGCGGCGGTCGCGATGCTGGCCTGCGCCCGGATCGGCGCGACGCACAGCGTGGTCTTCGGCGGTTTCTCCGCCGAGTCGCTGACCAACCGGATCCAGGATGCCTCGGCCAAGGTCGTGATCACCGCCGACGGCGGGTACCGCCGGGGCAAGCCCTCGGCGCTCAAGCCGACCGTGGACGACGCGGTGGCGAACTGCCCGTCGGTGGAGCACGTGCTGGTGGTACGGCGTACCGGCGAGCAGGTCGGCTGGTCGGAGCGGGACCACTGGTGGCACGAGACGGTGGAGCAGGCGTCGACCGAGCACGCCGCGCAGCCGTTCGACGCCGAGCACCCGCTGTTCATCCTGTACACCAGCGGCACCACGGCCCGCCCGAAGGGCATCCTGCACACCACCGGCGGCTACCTGACCCAGACGTCGTACACCTCGCACGCGGTCTTCGACCTGAAGCCGGAGAGCGACGTCTACTGGTGCACCGCGGACATCGGTTGGGTGACCGGCCACTCCTACATCGTGTACGGCCCGCTCTCCAACGGCGTCAGTCAGGTCATGTACGAGGGCACCCCGGACACCCCGCACAAGGGCCGCTTCTGGGAGATCGTCGACAGGTACGGCGTGACCATCCTCTACACGGCACCGACGTTGATCCGCACCATGATGAAGTGGGGCGACGAGATCCCCGCCGAGTACAGCCTCTCCACGCTCCGCCTGCTCGGCAGCGTCGGTGAGCCGATCAACCCCGAGGCCTGGATGTGGTACAGGCAGCACGTCGGGCGGGGCGAACTGCCGATCGTGGACACCTGGTGGCAGACCGAGACCGGCGCCATGATGATCTCGCCGCTACCCGGGGTGACCGCCGCGAAGCCGGGTTCGGCGATGACGCCGCTGCCGGGTGTGAACGCCGACGTGGTGGACGACCAGGGCCAGTCGGTGCCCAACGGCGGCGGTGGTTACCTGGTGCTGCGTGAGCCGTGGCCGTCGATGCTGCGCACCATCTGGGGCGACGACAACCGGTTCATCGAGACGTACTGGTCCCGTTTCGGGGCGGGGGTGAGCGGCAACGCCGACGACCCGTGGATCTACTTCGCCGGTGACGGGGCGAAGAAGGACGACGACGGGCACCTCTGGCTGCTCGGCCGGGTGGACGACGTCATGTTGGTCTCCGGGCACAACATCTCCACCACGGAGGTGGAATCGGCGCTGGTGTCGCATCCGTCGGTGGCGGAGGCGGCGGTGGTCGGCGCCACCGACCCGACCACCGGACAGGCGATCGTGGCGTTCGCGATCCCGCGCGGCAGCATCGACACCGCGGGTGAGGCCGGCGAGCAGCTCATCGCCGACCTGCGTAACCACGTGGCGAAGACGCTCGGCCCGATCGCCAAGCCGCGACAGATCATGTTGGTGCCGGAGCTGCCGAAGACCCGCTCCGGCAAGATCATGCGGCGACTGCTGCGGGACGTGGCAGAGAACCGTTCGCTGGGTGACGTCACCACGTTGCAGGACTCGTCGGTGATGGACCTGATCGCCTCCGGCATGAGCGGGGGCAAGTCCGACGAGGACTGACGGACAGGCGTACCACTCGACGGGTGGCGGTCCGACGCGGACCGCCACCCGTCGATGTCTGTCCGGACCTGCGCGGACGAAGCGGCACCCGGAGTTGCCCGACCACGACACCGACCGCGTCGCCCCTGCCGGTCCCGGGGGGGGCCGGTCGGCCCACCCGGGTCGGCGGCGGCGAGGTCATAGGCTGTCGGTCATGACCGAGCAGCGCGGCGATGCCATCGACGAATCCTGCGTCCTCACCGAGGGGCCATGGACGCATCGGTTCGTCGGCGCCAACGGCAGCCGGTTCCACGTCGTGGAGGCGGGCACCGGTCCGATGGTGCTCTTCCTGCACGGCTTTCCCGAGCACTGGTGGGCCTGGCAGCGGATGCTGCCGGCGGTCGCCGACGCCGGTTTCCGCGCCGTCGCCGTCGACCTGCGCGGCTACGGCGCCAGCGACAAACCACCCCGGGGGTACGACGGCTACACCCTCGCCGCCGACGTGGCTGGCCTGATCCGCGCGTTGGGCGAACGCTCGGCGACCGTGGTCGGCGCCGGTGCCGGCGGCATGATCGCCTGGACGGTGGCGTCGTTCCACCCCAACCTGGTCCGCCGGCTGGTGGTGCTCGGCGCACCGCACCCGCTGCGGCTACGCGCCGCGATCTTCGCCGACCCGCGTGGCCAGTTCGCCGCGTCCACACCCGCGCTGAGGTTCCAGCTACCCCGCTACGAGCACGTCCTCACCCGGGACGACGCACGGGCGGTGGAGGAGATCCTGCGCCGTTGGGGCGGTCCCCGCTGGGTGAGCGGCCCGGAGTTCGCCGGGTACGCCAGCCGCTACCGGGAGGCGATGCGGATCCCGCAGGCCGCGTTCTGCGCGCTGGAGGGTTACCGGTGGGCGTTCCGGTCGGTGCTGCGGCTGCACGGGTACCGGTTCGTCAAGCTGATGCAGCGCCCGTTGGTCACCCCCACCCTGCAACTGCACGGGGCGCTGGACGTGGCCTCGTTGGCGCGTACCGCGCAGGGGTCGGGACGCTACGTCAGCGCACCGTACGAGTGGCGGCTGCTGGACGACATCGGGCACTTTCCGCACCTGGAGTCGCCGGAGCTGGTGCTGGGCGAGATCCTGCGCTGGACGAAGTCCTGAGGCGGTGCTCAGATCCGCTGTTCGCGGACGTCGGTGACCTCACCTACAGGCACCCAGCCCTGATAGACCCCGAAGTCGAAGGTCTCCAGGCGCATCGCCTGGGCGACCGGCCACCGGCCACCGGTGTACTCGACCCGCAGCCATCCGTCGTGCACGGCGAGCACGATGAACGGCTGCCCCTGCCAAGTGCAGGTCGTCCGGACGTACGCCAACTCCTCGACCTCTGCCGCCGGGACCACCCGGACGTAGCGGCCGGAGCGGACCTCCTCGAAGCCGTCGGCCGCCTCCGGCCGGTAGAGCCGGATCTCGCCGCCGTCCGGGCTGGCCTGGTATTCCCGGCCGCGCCAGCGGGCCACGTAGCCGTCGCGCATCACCGCTCACCGACCTGCCGCCAGGCGAGCGTGTCGGTGTCGAGCACGGCGACCAGCCGTTCGCTGCCGTCCGCGCCGATACGCAGCAGTTGTGCGCCGTGCGGCAGCCGGACGCTGTCCACCTTGAACTCGGCCACCACGTCGGAACTCTCGCCGGGGGCGAAACCGTTGCCCCGGAACGGTGGACGCTCGATCACCCAGCCCTCCATCGCCCGCATGGCGGCCTCGTTCTGCCCGCCGTACGGGATCCGGTAGAGGCTCGGCCGGTACGCCGGCCACCGCAGCACGTAGATCTGCTCGGCGTCGGCCGCGAAGGGCGACTCGGGATGGTTCAGGCCGAGCGCACCGTACAACCTGGCCGGTGTGTCGAGATGGGCCAGCTCACCGGCCCGGTGCACGAAACCGGAGACCCGGTCGTAGCCACGCTCCAGGTAGTAGCCGAGCTGGCTGGGTGCGATCGCCTTCTGCATCACGATCGGCCGCGCCGGGTCGACGACCGGTGCAGCCTCCCGTGGGTCGCTGGACGACACGACCGGCTCACCCGCCGACTCGGTCTCCCGCTCCGGGTCGTCACCGAGCCCCAACTCGGCGGCCCAGTTGGCCAGTCCGACGATCTGCTCACCAGGCAGCTTGGCGCCCACCGGCGTACCCGGATTGACTGCGAACGACCACGACGTGTCCGGCCATCGACGGATCAGCTGGACGAAGCGGACCTGGAGCGTCTCGGCGGCGGCCGGATCGGTGTGGTCGGCGAGCCGCTGCGGCGAGGTGTACGCCACCACGAAGGTCTGGCCGTCCAGTTGCACGGTGGGCCAGACGAAGCCCGGGTCGCCGGGCCGGGTGCCCGCGACGGAGTCGGCCGCCATCGGCATGAGGACCCGGGCCAGCAGCAGCGTGGACAGGAACGTATCGGTGCTGCCGGCCTCCGCCGCCTCCAGCAGGTTCACCTCGACCTCGTTGGCCGGCGTGAACGTGGCGGCCGACGGCGTGGCGGGGGACGCCGCGTCCGGTACGGCGGTCGAGGCGCTCGCCGCCGGGCTCTCCACCGTCGGGCTCTCCACCGTCGGGCTCTCCACCGTCGGCTCGGATCCGTCGCCCGACCCGGATGTCCCGGCCTCCGCGAACGTGGGCGACGTCGGCGGGTTGATCACCTCGGTGTCGATCGCCGACTCTGGTGTCGTCTCCAGGATCGGCACGGTCGGCTCGGACCCGACCGACGGCACCTCAGCGGTCGGCTCGGCGTCCGGCAACGGCACCTCAGCGGTCGGCTCGGCGTCCGGCAACGGCACCTCAGCGGTCGGCTCGGCGTCCGGCAACGGCACCTCAGCGGTCGGCTCGGACCCGACCGTCGGGATCCACCCGGTCGGGTCCGCCGTCACCGTCGGCACCCACGCGGTCGGCTCGGCTTCCACCAACGGAACCGGCGCGGTCGGCTCTGCCCCAGGCACCGGGACGCGCACTGTCGGCTCCGCCTCGCCCGTCGGCACCTCGACTGTCGGCTCGGCCTCCACCGTCGGGATCCACGCCGTTGTCCCCGGCTCGACTGAGGAAAGCGGCGCGGTCGGTTCGGCTCCAACCGTGGGCACCCACGTCGTGGGCTCCGTCTCCACCAGCGGAACGTGCGCAGTCGGCTCCGCCAACGGAACTCGCACGGTCGGCTCCGCCTCCGGCACCGGGACCCGTACCGTCGGTTCCGCCTCGACCTGCGGGACACGCACGGTCGGTTCGGTGCTCGGGAAGGTGGCGGACTCGTGCGGCCGGTGCTCGGGACGGGACGGGGCGGCGTCGACCGAGCTGAGGTCGCGGGCCTCGATGATGGTGCCCTCGATGACGATCGGGGTGAAGCCACGGCGGGGCGCGGGCGGGCCGGAGACCGGTTCCGCGGCCGACAGCTCCTCCGTGGGCTCCGCCGGCCCGCGAGGGGGCAACGCCTCGGTGGGGTCGCTGCTGCCGGCGAGACCACCCGGTTCGGGGCGGGTGCCCGACTCGGCACCGGTGAAGTCGAAGGCGCGGGTCTTTCCTTCGGCGGACGGATCACCGGCCGCTCCCCGTCGGGGGAACGGCTGCCCGCCCCGGGAAGCCAGCCGGGACGGAGGTGTCGCCCGGTCGGCCAGCCGGTCGGCGCGCTGGCCGGTACGGGAGTTCGACGGCTCGAAGAAGGACCTGCGGGGCGTCTGGCCGCTGCCGGTGTCGGGCCGGCCGTTGGACGGCGGGCCGGCCCGTTCGGGAGCACTCGGCCAGGCGGGACCGCCGGTCACAGACTCCTCGCCGGGTGCCGGTGTCGGTCGACGCGGTGACGGACCGCCCGGCCCCTCCACCCGACCGCCGCCGACGGCACTGAGCCTGCTCCCGAGAGTCTCCTGGCTCGCACCGCGTTCCGGGGCGGCCGGGGTACCCCAACCCGGGTCCGGTAGGCCCGACGATCCGCCGCCGGGCTGCTGATGATGTGGCCCGGCCACCGTGCCGGGCGCCGCCACCGGGGACTCGGGCAGTTGGAAGGCCGCCGGGGCCACCGGTTGCGGCGAGGCCGAAGGCCCCGGGCCGCCGCCGGGCGACCGTGGGGGGCTCGCCGGAGCGGGCGGGGTGCTCTGCGCCCGGGCGTCACGCGAACGGTTGAGCGCCTCCACCCGTTCCAACCGGGCCCGCGCACCGACCGTGCGTCCGGGCAGCCGCACGTCGCCACGGGACAGCTGGGAGACGTACCAGGCGGGCAGGTAGCCCTCGATCGGCAGACCGGGATTGACGGCCAGCCACCACTCGTGGTTGGGCCAGCCGGCGGCCAACTCCGCGTACCCGGAGCGCCGGCTGGGCCCGGCGTGGTCACCGAGACAGGACCGCATCGCCTCGGCCGAGGTGAACGCCAACACGTGGGTGCGGCCACCGGTCGTCCAGGTGCCCCAACCGGCTGGCACCTGACCCGGAACGGGCTGCGCGGAGATCGGCAACAGCAGCTCGACCCGGGACAGGACGCGGAAGTACGACTGCTGGTCGTGGCCGCGCAGCGCGTCCCGCATCGCCGCCTCGGCCTCGGTGGCCGGCACCCAGTCGGTCACGGCCACCCCTCCTCCCGGGCAATGCCATAGGTATCGCTTACAACCTACAAGGTGTCCACAAGATCACAATGCCAGGCCGTCGCCGGTCCGCCCGGTTCGTCGAGGGGCGCTAACATCCCGTTCCGGTGTCGACACGATACGGAGGCGGTCGATGTCCCGGTACGTCCCGCGCCCACTCCTCGCGGGTGTGGCCGCCGCCCTGCTGGCCGGGCCGATGACAGCGGCACCCGCCTCGGCCACGCGACCTGCGACGGCCGGGTTCCCGGAGCTTCCGGCCGCACCGGGCTGTGCCGCGCCGCCGGCACCGGCCCGGCCGGTGGCCACCGTGCCCTGGCCGCAGGAGCGGTACGCTCCGACGCGGCTGTCGCCGCTGGCGAACGGGTCCGGGGTGATCGTCGCGGTGGTCGACTCGGGCGTGGATCGCCGTCATCCGCAGCTCGCCGGTCGGGTGCTCGACGGCATCGATCTGCTCGACCCCGGCGGTGACGGCACCCGGGACTGCGTCGGCCACGGCACCGGCGTGGCCAGCATCATCGCCGCGGCCCCGCACGGGGACGTCGCCTTCCAGGGCCTGGCTCCGAACGCCCGGATCCTGCCGGTGCGGGTGAGCGAACAGCAGGTCGTGGACGGCCGGGGATCGGGGCGTACGGTCGCTCCAGAGGAGTTCGCCACGGCGATCCGCTGGGCGGTCGACAACGGCGCCGACGTAATCAACCTGTCCGTGACGCTGTACGCCGACCGGCCGCAGGTGCGGGCGGCCATCGCCTACGCGGTCACCCGGGACGTGGTCGTGGTGGCCGCCGCCGGCAACCTGCACGGCGAGGGCGATCCGCGCCCCTACCCCGCCGGGTACGAGCCGGTGATCGGGGTCGGCGCGATCGGCGCCGACGGGGCACGGGCCGGGTTCTCCCAGATCGGCCCCTACGTCGACCTGGTCGCGCCCGGCGCCGACGTGCTGATCGCCGCACCCGGGCGCGGCCACCAACGGGCCGAGGGGACCAGCTATGCCGCGCCCTTCGTGGCCGCGACCGCCGCGCTGGTGCGCCAGTACCGCCCGGATCTGACCGCCGCCGAGGTGGCCCGGCGGATCCTCGCGACCGCCGACCCGGCTCCCGGCGACGGCTACGGCGCGGGAGTGCTCAATCCGTACCGGGCGGTCACCGAGGCGGGCGTCACGACGCCACGCGCTCGACCGGCGGTCGGGTTGGACGCGGAACGGACGGACCCGGCACGGGTGGCGCAGCAGACCCGCCGGGACGCCGTGCGCGAACGCGCGCTCCTGTTCGCCGCCGCCGGGCTGCTGGCGGTGACCGTCGTCGTGCTGGCCGCCGTCGTGGTTCCGCAGGGCGTCCGGCGGCGGTGGCGCTCCGCCGACCCCCGCTGAACCGACGGCACAGGTGACGGTTGACGCCGACCGCCACGGTCGGGGCGGCCGGCGTCAACCGTGCGTCACTGGAACAGACCGGCGTTACGCTTCTCGGTGTCGAGATAGTCGGTCGCGGACTCGTCCACCGCCACCTTGATGTCGCGCAGCATCGCCTGGAGGTCCTGCGAGGCGTTGCGCCACCGGGCCTGACGCTGCTCGTACGCCTGCTGCGCCTCGCCGGACCAGCTCGCCACCAGCGGAGCGGCGTCCTGCTCCAGCTGACCGAGCTGCGAGTCGAGCGTGTTCAAGGCCCGCTGGATGTCCGCGCTGGCCTGTTGCAGCGCGGCGAAATTGACGACCAGCACACCGTTCTCCATCGGAAGTCTTCCCCCTGGGGTCGTGGCCTAGAGCGGCAGCTGGATGCCGCCGCGGTTGGTGGCGGACACTCGGCTGGCCGCCTCGGTGTCCGACGCGTCGTACTTCGTGCCGGCGGTGCGGATCGCGCCCGCGGTCTCCCGGAGGGCCCGCTGCAGGTTCGCCTGATCCTGCGCCCACTGTTGCTTGACCTGCTCGAACGACCGGCCACCCGCCCCGCGCCAGGCCTGCTGGAGGATCGCCAGCTGGGCCATCAGTCCACTGAGCATCGACTGCAACGACTGGTCCGTCTGCTCGAACTTCGCCGCGGTCTGTTGCATCACCGCGGCCTCTGCCTGGGTCTGGGAGGACACCCCGACGTCACCTCGTCTCTCGATCGTGGCTGGCCCTACGGTGGACGCCACCACCCGCGTCGCTGGAGGGTGTGCGCGAAGCGGGACGGGCCAACGAGAACTCGTCGCTGACAGTAGCGATACCGTCGCGTTTCTGCTACCCCGGCTTGCTCCCCTGTGGACAACGCGGCAGCAGGCGGGCCCCTACGATGGACGTCGATGACGTCGCGGGGTGTGATCACCGAAGAGGCCACGGTGCCGACCACCGGCACCCTCCTACGCCGCCCCGCCGACGCCTCCGGCCCCGACCGCCGGGTCGACGGCCGGCACGGACCACAGTGGAGGCGGAACCTTCGGCACGCGTACCGGCCGGCGGTCGGTCAGATCGTCACCACGCAGGTGGCGGCGGCGGTGCTCGTCGCCGCGCCGGGCCGGGACGCCCTGCCGACGGCGGCCGCGGTCCTGACGGCCGGTGCCCTGCTGGTCGGCGCCTGGGGGCGGGTACGTCGACGGTGGCTACACGAATGGCTGCGGATCGGGGCGGGCTATCTGGCCCGCCGGCGCCGGGTGAACCGCCCGACGGCCCTGCTCGACCTGGTGGCCCCGGAGTCCGTCGTCCGGCCCGCCGAGCTGGCCGGGTCCGCGGCCGCCGCCCTGGACGACCCGGACGGCCTGGTGGCTCTGCTCGACATCGGCGATCCCGCCGACCTGCTCGGTGCCGGCGCCCGGTCGTTGCCGCTGCCCACCGCGCTGCTGCCGGCCCGGACCGCCGAGGCACCGCCGGTACGTGTGCAACTGCTGCTCACCGTGACGGCGGCACCGGCGGTCGCGGCAGGTGGCGGGCCGGTGGCCACCTCGTACCGGCAGCTCACCGACGGGCGACTGGCCGGTGGGGAGCGCGCGGTGCTGGCCGTACGGGTGACACGGGTGGCGGGCTGGCCCGAGGAGGTGCTCCGGCGGGCGCTCGCCGGCACCGTACGCCGGATCATGCGGCGGCTGCGACCACTGCCCGTGCGTCCGCTCGGCACGCAGGCGACGCTGCGGGTGCTCGCCGAACTCGCGCACCACGACGGCCGCCCGCCCCGGGAGACCTGGCAGGGCGTCCGGTGCGGCGGGCTGTTGCAGAGCACCTTCGGGCTGCGGCGCTGGCCCACCGAGCCGCTGCACCGGTTGGTGCCCCGGCTGGCCAACCTGCCGGTGACAGCCACCACGGTGTCGCTGCACGCCGACACCGAGGCACCGGACCGGACCGAGCTGACCGTACGCCTGAGCGCGGCGACCCCGGCCGAGCTGGCCGCCGCCGGCCGGACGCTGAAGCAGGTCGTGGCGACCGCCGGTGGCGTGCTCGTCCGGCACGACGGCGCCCACCTGCACGGCTTCGCCGGCACGCTTCCGCTGGCGCGACCGGCTCGGCCGGTGACGCGTCGCCGAGCCCCGTCGACGCCCGGTTCGGACGACACGGAGTCGACGCTGCCGTACGGCTCGGCCGGATTGATGCTGGGCACCAACCGGCACGGCGAACCCGTCACCGTCCGACTGTTCCGGCCGGAGAGCACCCGGGTGATGCTCGTCGGCGGGGTGCCCACCGCCCAGTTGGTCGCCGTACGGGCGATGGCGCTCGGTGCCCGGGTGGTGGTACAGACGACCCGGCCACACGCCTGGGAGCCCTTCGTGCGTGGTGTCGGCGTACCCGGCCGGGCGATCCCGCTGGTGCCGCCGGACCGTCCGGCGGAAAGTCCGCCCGCCACCCCGCTGGCCCCGGTGCTCGTGGTGCGGGACGCGCCCCCACCGCCTCCGGGCCCTCGTCCGGGTGCCGCCTGGCAGACCACCCTGCAGGTACGCGACGAGCTGACCCCGGCCGACGCGGACGCACTGGCCCGCGCCGACCTGGCAGTGCTGTCGCCGCTGAGCCGGGCCGAATCGGCGGTCGCGGGCGGCGCGCTGGGTCTCGGTGCCGCCGCGCCATGGTTGGCGCGGATCCGGCCCGACATGGTGGCGGTGGTCAACCGGCGAGCCCTGCGCTGGGCGCTGCTGGCCGTCACGCCGATCGAGGCGCAGCTCATCGAGGCGCCCGTCCGGACCCGTCAGAGTTGATCTCGTGGGTTTCGCCGGTTCGCCCACCATGGCAGCATGCCCGCCATGAGTTTTCTGAAAGGTCTACTGATCCGGGTCGGCGCCACGGCGGTGGCCTTCTGGTTGGCCACGGTGATCATCCCCGGCATCTCCCTGAACACCGAGTCGATCGGTGAGACGGTACTGACGCTGGTCCTCGTCGCGGTGATCTTCGGCGTGGTGAACGGGGTGCTCCAGCCGATCATCAAGACCGTCGGGTGCGGCTTCTACCTGCTCACCCTCGGCCTGATCGCACTGGTGGTCAACGGTCTGCTGTTCCTGCTCACCGGCTGGATCGCCGACCAGGTGGGGCTGCCCTTCGACGTGGACGGCTTCTGGCCCGCCGCGGTGCTGGGTGCGCTCTTCGTCGGCATCGTCACCTGGCTCCTCGGCGCCATCCTCGACCGCGACTGACTCCCGAACGGGCGGCTCGACCTCGTCGACCGCCCGACCGGCCGTCCACCGGGCGGTCACCGTCGACACCGATGGCGACCGCCCGGCTCACGAAGGGTGAACGGTCGGGTCCTAGGATCCCGAGGATGTTCACCCGGACCCGTCACGACAGCTACACGATCAGCACCTCGCCCGATCTGCTCGACCTGGATCTGGTGCACACCTGGCTCTCCACCGACGCGTACTGGGCGCTCGGGCGGGACCGCGCGACGGTGGGCGCGGCGTTCGCCGGCTCGCTCGGGTTCGGCGTATACCGCCCGGCGGACGGCCGACAGGTCGCCGTCGCCCGGGTGATCACGGATCGGGCCACCTTCGGCTATCTCTGCGACGTCTACGTGGACCGGGCCGAGCGCGGACACGGGTTGGGCACCTGGCTGGCCGGCGCCGTCCGCGACCATCTCGCCGAGATCGGCGTACGCCGGATCCTGCTCGCCACCAACGACGCGCACGGGGTGTACGCCAAACTCGGCTTCACCGGGGTACGCGCCGACCGGTGGATGGAGTTCGACCGCCGTGAGTCGACCGTGACGCCGCTCACCGGCAAGGATCCACAGGGCGATCCGCCCCTTACGGTGAACACGTGACACCGCTCCGCCTCGGATACCTCTACGGCCTCGTCGCGTACCTGCTGTGGGGGTTCTTCCCGCTGTACTTCAAGCTGCTGCGCCCGACCGGACCGCTGGAGATCCTGGCCCACCGCGTGGTCTGGTCGGTGGCGTTCGTCGCGTTGCTGCTCGCCGTGATGCGCAACATCGGTTTCCTGCGCTTCCTGCTGCGTCGGCCACGCGCCCTGGCCGGGGTCGGTGCCGCCGCCACCCTGATCGCGATCAACTGGTTCACCT